>JBJKZS010000074.1:0-6757 GCA_045569115.1 Fidelibacterota bacterium
TATTCTAAGTATTTCAGCAATTAAAAATGTTACACTCAATCCACCAAGCAACCATAACATTTCAGTCCTTGAAAAAAAAGTATAATAGATAAAAGGAAATATTGAAGACCCATAATGAATTAATTTCCTTAAAACTTCGCTTTGGTAATTCACGGTTTCTTATTTGGTTCAGACAGCTGGTTGTAGATGTCGTTGAGATCTAAAATACTTACCGTTACATCCATAGAAGATTTTTTATCAAGAATGGTACCCGCAACAATAGATTGATCTAGAATTGTATATGGCACAAGGTCTTCATTTTGACGATAAGTGACATGACCTAACAATAGATCAGACTTAATCAATAATTTCTTGGCTTTTTCGAGACTTAAACCAAAAAGATTCGGAACTTGAAAAAAGTTGGGGGGGTTCCCTTTGCTAATAATTATAGTTAAACCGCTTCCGCGTCGAAGATAGTCCCCTGATCTAGGATACTGCCATCTTATAACATCAACTGGAACCTCAGCATCAAATTCCGCAATGAGTGAATCAATTGTTAATCCTATTTCACTAAGCACAAGACGTCCACTTCTAATTGATTTTCCTAATAAATCAGGTACTGCTACCATTCTTTCTTTTTCAGCGATTGTCAAGTGAACTGTACGCCCAGGTTTAACCCTTTTCATAGGATCTGGATATTGATCGATAACGGTACCAGCTGAATAAGCACTTGTATATTTCACATCACCTCGTTTAGCAAAAAAACCTTCAAGTTCAAGACTAGACTTAGCTTTGTCATAAGACATACCAATAACATCAGGAAGGTAACGATCACTGCCTTGGCGAACATAAAAAGGAAGGATTATTTTGTCTAATAATAATAACCCTAGAGCACCAATAGTGACTATTACAGTAAAATATCGGATAATGACTCTCATGAATTTTTCTTTAAAATTACGCCAAAAACACCGTCTGTCCCATGATCAGGAGGGAATGTTGATAAAGCACCTCTTTTGTCAAGAAAACTATCAGATATTCGCGTATTAGCATTAATAACAGAAAAATTAGAGTGTTTTGCAAGAAATTGATCAATTATACCCCAATTTTCTTCCGGCTCAAGGGAACAAGTAGCATAAACTAGCTCTCCACTATTTTCGAGAAAATCAACGCAATGGGATAAAATTTTATTCTGAAGTATAACCATTTCATCAATATCACTTTTTTCCCTACGCCATCTCAAATCAGCACGCTTACCCATAACACCTGTACCAGTACAAGGAGCATCTACTAATATAGAAGAAGCTTTAGGAAAATTGTCAAAAGTAGCATCCTTATTTCCACAAAAAATTGAATTTAGACCTAGTCTATTTACAGTGTCTTGCAAAAGTTTCACTCTTTCTGGATTAATATCATAAGCATGAATAATTCCTTTATTTTTCATTTTTTCTGCAATAGCACAGGCTTTTCCTCCTGGAGCTGCACAAACATCTAGAACTATATCATCTTTTTTGGGTTTAATAAGAGTCGCAATTAAACCAGATGAAATATCCTGGAACGAAAAATGTCCTTTTTTAAACTGATGACTATTCCTCAGTTTATAAGTTTGTTTTACGAAGTAAAATTCACTCAAAAACTTATTTTGTTCCCAAAAAATATTTTCTTTAATCATAAAATTTTCTAGCTCATTATGATTCGTTTTATAAGGGTTCATTCTTAGGAATATCCCTGGCATTTTATTATTCCATCTACATAGTTTTTCTGTCTTTTCCCAACCAAAGTAATTAATCCAACGTTTCATAAGCCATTCTGGGTGAGAAAGTAAAACTGAAGACTTGGCTAATGACATTGATGATGATGGTTTTTCTATTATTGAATTAAGGTTTTTTCGAACTTTTCGCAAAAGGGCATTAGTCAACCCAGCAGGACCTTTACCTCTTTTCCTCTTAATAAGATTTACTGCTTCATTTACCGCGGCAAAATCTGGTACATGATCTCTGAAAAGGATTTCATAAACTCCTAACCTTAATGTATTCTTCAATGTTCTTTCAGCACTTTGGTAATTACCCATAAATAGGTAACGAATTATATAATCTAGAAAAGCACGTTGTCGCATTACTTCCTGAACAAGGTGCGTAATTTCAGGCTTGTATTTCTTATTCAACTGATTAGAATCAAAATATTCCTCATATATTGATGAGAGCTTAAGTCTATCCTTTTCAAAACGATCAAGTATAGCTACAGCATGAGCTCTAGCAGATAAGGTTTTACTCAAAAGAATCGCCTTCTGACAGCTTAGCTCCAGCTAGAAATTGTCTAGCTGTCATAGGTTTTTTACCTTCAGGATGTAATTCTTCTATATATATACTTCCTGAACCACATCGAACAATTAAAGACGACTTTTTTACTACCGCCAAATTGGCCGGAGAACCAAATTCATGAAATGAAAGTGAAACTTTTCTTACTCCTAGTCTCCGCCTTCCAAGTTTGGTATAAGCACCTGGATAAGGTGATAAAGCACGAATTTTATTTTTTACTTCCACATTAGTTCTAGTCCAATCAATTCTTTGGTCAGAGGAATTAATTTTTGGTGCGTATGAAACTCTATTATTATCTTGAGATTTACCTGAGTCAAATCCAGAAGCCATCAAATTAACTGTCCTCGATATCAAATCAGCACCAATAAAAGATGCCCTTTTAGACAAATTACCTGAATTATCATCAGGAAAAATAACTAATGGAGCATTCAATAAAATATTACCAGTATCAACTCCTTTTGATAAGAGGAAAGTTGTAATCCCAGTTGAATTTTCACCATTTATTAGTGCATGTTGAATTGGTGCTGGACCTCGGTATTTAGGTAAGTTAGATGGATGTAAATTTATCGACCCAAATTTCGGGAGTTGAATAATCGATTGAGGTAATATTTTGAAAGCAACAACCACATATATATCAGCATTAATATCTGAAAGCTCATTGAAAAATTTTGGATCGTTCATTGAAAACGGCTGGATTAGTTTTAGACCTAAATCAGAGGCTCTCTTTCTAACGGGTAAACCTGATAATATTCTACCTCGACCTTGAGGTCTATCAGGAGAAGTAACTACTGCAACTACATGATGTCTAGAGTTAATGAGGACGTCAAGAGAGGGAACCGCGAAATCAGGGTTACCCATAAAGACGATACGTAATGAATTCAAATCGTTATAAATAGATTAATTAAGATTCAATTTGATCTTAATTCCTTTAATTGCTTCTTTAAACGATTTCTTTCAACTATAATATAGTAGCATGGTCTATGATTAATCTTCCATTCAAGTGATCCATTTCATGTTGGATTACTCTTGCCATAAGGCCGGAAAATTCTCCTTCATGGCTATTACCTTCAGTATCCTGATACGAGAAGATTACTGTCTCTGAGCGGGAAACATTTACTTGAATTCCAGGAATACTTAGACACCCTTCATCCATTGATTCATTTCCAGATCGCTCTAGAATAGTGCCATTTGCAAATGCAATTGGTGGATAATTTTCATCCGTATGGGATATATCTATTACCATTAAATTAAGGTTCAAACCAATTTGATTAGCAGCTAACCCAATACCTTCTAACTCATACATAGTATCAAACATATCAGGTATAATGTTATTTATGGATTGAAAGTCTTTAACAGGGTCAAGTACTTTCCTTAGGATTGGATCACCATATTTCACAATAGGAAGAACAGACATTAAACACTCAACTCTTTAGACATAAGTCCTGAAATTGCAGACTTATTTATATCAAATTTTACATTTTTGTCAACAATAAGAACAATAACCGTGTTTTTCGCTTTGAATCCAGCTATAGTTCCATGAATTCCCCCTGAAGTAATCACTTTATCCCCTTTTTTCAAATTTTCTAATAATGTTTTATGTTCTTTTTGTTGCTTCATTTGTGGGCGAAGCATCAAGAAATAAATAACAACAAAAATTAATACAAATGGAAGGAAACTAAGAAAGCCACCTCCCGAACTTGATTGTGCATATAAAAATTCCACTTTATAATCCTCTCAATTAATCAGAAAAATTAAAATTTTCAATATCTAATTTAAAATAAGACATCATTGATGAAAAAAGAAAATCCTAGCCTAATTCTGAACGGAATTAAAGTCCAGAATTTGACTAGGATAGACTTTTCACCCATTAAAGGAACGGATTCGTCCGCCCCCCTACTTAGGTCTCTATCGATTGTATATCAGAACGAAGAGAAGCAAGGCAACTACACCCGCTACTCCATGTGATGAAAAATCGCCCACTAAGGAAGCGATATTGTCTACGACACCTGTTGTCCCTGGAAACAGGATATCAACTACGATGCCAACCATTATGATAGCGACGCCAAAATCAACTATTTCTTTGCCCCAGCCACTAATGGTTTGTAATGCATTCCTAATCATAGGTAATTCTCCCTGATGCTAACGAGGTTACTGATTTGCATTGTGCGATATCTGTATGATTCAGCATAGTTTCATCCCCCTCCATTTGGAGGGGATGAAACTATGACAGGTAATAAGTTAACCTATTTGCTGCCCCATATAGACATGAAGACCACGAAGGCAATTAAGCCAGTCAATCCATTATCGGTAAATGCCCCGACGAGGTCTGCCACATTATCAACTATACCCGTTGTGCCAACACCAAAGAGTGCATCCACTACGAGAAAGACCATCGCTAAAGACAGCCCAAGGCTGACAAAATCACCAAACCATCCGCCGATAGTGGAGAATGTATCTTTCAAACTAGCCATTGTGATCCCTCCTATTTGGTTCTATGGTAATCATAGTGTGAAATTTATTGGCTCAACGACTCATTTGAAAAGCACAATTCAAATTTCACTACCCTAATGAAAGTTTTTTGAAAATCTTTTTTTGTGGCTCCGAGGTCATTATACCCACAAATCAGACTAAGAGTACCCATCTTTTGGCAAAATGTCAAGAGAAAAGTTATTTTTTATGTAAAAACCAATAAGGATTGGACTCAAATTAAGTCATTAAGAGTCAATATTTTGGTTTTTTTCTTATAATGATAAAAGAGGAACCTTTACTATTTCAATTTTCCAATCGCCTGGAACAGTCCAAGCAAAAATAAGTTCTTTTCTAAGTTTAATCATCTGTGGATAACCACTTCCCCTACTAGAGTCTATTTCCTTTATGAGCCGGGAAACTTCCATCTCACCACTTAATGGAATAGTACGGATTTTTAATTGAGCCGATTCACCTTTCAATTCAATCCAACTCACAACTATGCGATTATTATCAACCCATTCTAGATCAACTCTACCCAATGGCATACCTTCATCAATCCGTATTGGCTTTGTAAAGGTTGAACCATTATCATATGAAAATGCCACATTAACTCTTGCCTCTCCTTTTGGAGCAGTATACCAAGCAATTCCAAGATTTTGTTCATTAACCGCCAATTTAGGACCGTTTACAGGGCAACCAGGAATCATCCAGCCATCATCATGAACGGAAATTGGATCTGACCAATATTCACCATTAGAACGTATGATCTGGATGTTCCGAATTTCATCATCGCTTCTATCCCTATATGCAATTAAATCAACTCCACCAATTGTTGTAGCATCAGTCGGACAACATTCACAAATTCTAGGATCTAATAAAGTTTCTGGGCCAAGATTCATATCCATTCCCAAAGTTGTAGAAAAAAGAGACATATCCCCCGATCCATGTCCGTTCTCAGATTTTTTTATTTTTCTTCCATCTATCCAAACGATCCCGAGATTCTTGTTTTTATGAAAGAATGAAACGAAACCGTGTTCAGTTGATACGCCATCTCGATGAGGAATAGTAGGATCACTCCAAGTAACGCCTCTATCTTTTGAAATAGAAACATAAACATCATAATCAAAAGTGCCTGGACCTCGTTTATAGAGCCAGTGAGTGGCGAGCGTATCTGCATTTAACTGAAAAACAGATGGATAATCAGCCCAATTTACAAAAAATTTTGGCCCAGAAAATATAGTCACCGGTTCACTCCAACTTCCTTCACTAAATTCAGAAAAATAAAGAGAAAATGGCTGTTCATTTTCTGGGGAAGCAAGCCAGGACATAAGTAAAGTACCTTCCTTTGTAGAAGCCAGATTAGGAAACCTACTTCCAATTTTGGAAGGGTTATCAAAAGAAATTATTTCATACTCTATCTCAGAACAGGACAATAGAATAGAACTCAACATAAAAAGAAATTTATGCTTACTAAATACTTTTGTTAGTTCACATTTGGTGATGAGAATCCTCTTCATGATCATGTTTTTCCTCTACTTCTTCTTCATTTTTAATAAAGGAATTAAACATCTTACGAATACTGATTGAAAACATCCAAACGTCAGTTCTATTCTCAACTAGCCTAGATTCATCTATCATACTTGCTTGAAACAAAATCGGTAATTGCGCGGAAAAAGTAACCAGTGATTCTCCTATATTCCAAACTAGACCAGCTCCTGTCTGGATAATTGTTGATCCTGAATTTGGCCTGACTACTCCATTCCAATAATCCTCTGATCTAAACTGGCCAGACATGAGTAAGAAAGGCATAGCATTGAGAAAATTATAACCCTGAAAATAACTCATCCCTGACAAATCTATTTCAGTCCCTGGAAGATAGCCATATTGACTTGGACCAAGTGGAAACCCAAGCCTTCCCACAACACCAAAAACGAGTGGAGATTCAGTTCGTCTAAAAAATTGAAGTTCACTCAAACCTCTTACAACACCCTCAC
>JBJKZS010000075.1:0-6717 GCA_045569115.1 Fidelibacterota bacterium
AGAGAATCTTTTTCGAATTTTTCCTTAAAAGGTGAATTAATTAAAGCTATAAAAGAATTAGGTTTTAATCAGCCAACACCTATACAGCAGAGAGTTATTCCCCATTTAATTTCCTCTAATCAAGATTTGATTGCTTCAGCCCAAACTGGAACAGGTAAGACCGCCGCCTTCGGCTTACCACTATTAGATTCCATAAATATTAGGGACACGAATGTTCAGACACTCATTTTATGCCCTACGCGAGAACTTTGTATCCAAATTACAAATGATCTTAAGACTTATTCTAAATATATAAAGATGATAAATATTTTAGCAGTTTATGGAGGTGCTAAAATTGAAAAACAAATAAAATCATTGAAAAAAGGACCACAAATTGTTGTTGGAACACCTGGTAGGACAAAGGATCTAATTCGAAGAAAAAAATTAATTATTGGAAACATTGATAGGTTAATCTTGGATGAGGCTGACGAAATGCTATCAATGGGATTTAAAGATGATCTCGAAACAATCATTAACGCAACATCAAAAAACAGACAAACTTTACTTTTTTCCGCAACAATGACTCCTAAGGTCGTTGAGGTGACAAAAAAATATATGAGAAATTCTTTAGAAATATCTGTTGCTAGTGCAAATAAAACAGCTGATAAGGTTCAACATGTATTTTATATGGTACAAGCAAAAGATAGATATGAAGTAGTAAAAAGAATTGCTGATATGAACCCAAGTATATATGGAATTGTATTTTGTCGTACACGTAGAGAGACCAAAGAAGTAGCTAACAAACTAATGTATGACAATTATAATGCTGATACTATTCATGGCGAATTATCTCAAGCTCAAAGAGATGATGTTATGAGTCGCTTCAGAAAACGTAAAATTCAAATTTTAGTTGCCACCGATGTAGCTGCACGTGGATTAGATGTAGAAGATCTAACTCATGTGATTAATTATAATTTTCCTGATGATGATGAAATATATATTCACAGGAGTGGAAGGACTGGTAGAGCTGGAAAAAAAGGCATATCTATCGTTATTATTCATGAACGTGAAATAAGAAAATTAAAAAACATAGAAAGAATCTCAGGAATAACATTTTCCAAGAAACTTGTTCCAAATGGATTGGAAATATGTAAAAAGCGATTGTATTCACTCATTGATAAAATTGAAAAAGTTGAGGTGAATGAAAATCAAATAGAACCATTTTTACCCTATATTTATGAAAAGCTCAACTTGCTTGATAGAGAAAAACTAATTAAGCATTTTGTTTCAGCTGAGTTCAATAGATATTTATCATATTATAAAAATTCTAGAGATATAAATGTTAAACTTCAAAAAAAAGAAAACAATAAAAAGAAAAAAAGTAATAGAAGAAAATTTTTTAATGCAAACAAAAACAATAAACGATACAGAAAAAAGAGATAGCTAGTTAAGTATCTTAATTTGTGAAAAAGATAATTGAAATCATTTAAATGATGGAAAGTTCTTTGCTAGCCATTCAGACCTATGATATCTTCTCAATTACTTTTAAGATATCTCTTCGACTTATCTGACCAACAAGTTTTCCATTATCCAATACTGGAAACCTGCGAAATCTTAAATCAATAAATTTTTGTGCTACCTCATTAATATTATCTTTTATATCTACAGTAGTTAAATTTTTTGACATATAATTTTTAACATGTCCACTCAAATAGTTATAGTAGGAAGATTCTAATAAGGTTTTCAGGCAATCTTTTTCTGAAAGTATTCCAACTAAATTACCCTTTCTATCAATGACTGGAGCACCAGATATTTTATTTGTTATAAGTGAGTCGATTGCATAACCAATTAAAGTGTCAGGTGTAAATGTGATTAATTCACTCACCATTAAATCTTTAATATTATATTTTTTCTTCAATTGGAAGTTTCCTTTTGTCTTAGTGCGACATAAAAAATTATTCCAAACATAATCCCAAGTAGCCAAGAATTCAAAGCCAATGCCATACCAACACCAAATACAAGTCCGACCGCGATAGATTTATTATTCATTATTTATCTTAAGATTGGTTTAAATCTGCTCATCATCCTTTTCAGTTATTGGTGCCGGTTTCTCACCTGCTTGGTAGTCTTTATAAGGGGTGTTAACTCCAACATACACCCAACTTTTTATCCCTGATTTTAAAGTTACTTCAACTCTCTGATAATCACTTACTTCGTAATTATCCGTTTTTATAAGTTCGTCGGAAGTAATTTTGAAGACCTTACCTTTTATTTCATCTTGTCCATTACCTGTATAATAAATAATAGGGTGAATATTTTTATTACTCTTTTTGATAACAGATTCGTCTTTAATCTCTATGTTCTTTAAGCAATGATTTTTTAGAATGTCATCAGAACCTTCAAGTATACGGTTATAATTTTCTAATTGGACATTTTCTTCTTGTAAAGTACCATAGCTAAATAAATTTTCCATAATTGAGCCTTTATTTTCAGAATCTACTTAATTATCTAATTGATTCTAAGGGGGAATGTCCCTAAATCCAATAATAATTCAACTTAGATAGAATAAATATCTTGACTTGAAGATAGTGGATTCATACAATACATTCTATACAATATCTTTAAGTTAAAATGTTAGACCCCACATTCGTGGGGGGTTTTCTTACTAGATATTTAGTACTATTAATTTGTAATATAGCTATTATGAAGCGATTATTTTTTTCTAGCTGTATATTATTTTTCAAGGGTATACAAATTAACTATTAAGGAAAAAAATGAATAAATCATTTATTACATCCAGTAAAATCATTGCCACTTTACTTTTTATTGCCAGCTCTCAGATCGTATCAGCCCAGAAAGACAAACTTTCTGAAGATGGTTATGACCCAGAATTACGACTAAAAGAATTAGGAATCAGTTTACCTATACCCTCGACCCCTGTTAACAATTTTGTTGATGGCGTTCGCACAGGTAATTTAATATTTTTAGCAGGGAAAGGTCCCAAACGAACTGATGGAAGTTGGATTACAGGGAAACTGGGTGCTGACATTACTATAGAAAAAGGATATGAGGCTGCGCGGTTAACAGCAATTAACCAGTTGGCTGTTTTAAAGACAATGTTGGGGGACTTGAACCGGGTAACGCGCGTTGTGAAGGTTATGGGGATGGTTAACTCCGACCCTTCTTTTAATGATCAACCCAAAGTAATTAACGGGTTTTCAGATTTGATTGTTGAAGTATTCGGAGAAAGAGGGCGGCATGCTCGTGCTGCTGTTGGTATGGTATCACTACCTTATGGCATAGCTGTTGAAGTCGAAATGATTGTAGAAGTAAAAAATTAATTAGACATATTATTATAATTATCAAAAATGAGATTTGATTTAAACGAATGCATAAAATCATCATAGATGACCTCTACTTTTCTATTATGCATAATCCTGATACAGATTCATCTATTGTTGATCAGAATGTTCATATCACTCAATTTTTTGTTAGAAAAAAAGAATTATGCTAATTCATCGTCGTAGGTTTTTAAAGATTGCGGGAGGTCTTGCTGCTACCGTTCCGTTCCGTTCATTAACGCTGGGAAAAGAAAAAAAAATGTCTGTTGGGGTAGTTGGTGGAGGAATCGTAGGTGCATCGATCGCGATGCACCTATCTAAAAACGGTGCGAATGTTACATTATTTGAGAAATCAGCACCTGCGAAAGGGGCTACTGGTAAGTCTTTTGCATGGATTAACGCATTCAGTAACGACCCTCATTATCGATCTCTGAGATTAAAAAGTATTTCTGCTTATCATGAACTAGACCGGGAACTTCAACTAGAAATTATTTGGGGAGGAGCGATTCATTGGGCTGAGAGCTTGGCAGAAGCAGAGATAATGAAATCTAATGTGGAAGAATTCAATCAAGCGGGATATTCTTCCCATATGATAACTCCGGAATACTTAGCTGAATTGGCTCCTAATCTGCGTCTCGGTCCGTTTGTTAGTGCATCGTTTACCCAGCTTGACGGTCATTTGGATCCTGTTTCAACAACGCGTGCGTTATTGAATCAAGCAAAACAATACGGAGCCAAAATTATTTATCCTTGCGAAGTTACTGAATTGCTTTCCGAACGTAATCGCTTCACTGGGATTTCCACAACTACAGGCACATACTCGCTGGACCGCATAGTGATAGCTGCTGGTGTGGATACACCAACATTAGCAGCTAAGGCGGGATATACACCACCGCTTATCCATGCACCGGGAATTCTTGTCCATACCAAGCAGACTGTACCATTGATTAATCAAGTCATAGAATCACCGCATATGTATTTTAAGCAATACCGTGATGGTAGAATCATTGGTGCATCTCCCTGGAACCCTCCTGACATTCCAGAGCATCAGGACATTCTTAAAGGACCACAGAAAATGCCAGACAAAATACGTGAGATGCATGGCGAGCGTATTCTGGATAGAATTAAAAACAAGTTACCTGGTGCCAGTGATACCGCCTATGATCATTTGACGTTGGGTTTTCGTCCTTTGCCTAAAGATGGATATCCGATTGTTGGTTTTTCTCCGGACAATTCTAACGTATATATTGCTGTTATGCATAGTGGTGTAACGCTTGCTGCAATCATGGGTCGATATATTTCGCACGAAATAATAAATAATGATTTAATCGATGAATTAGCACCGTACCGACCTGATCGCTTTTAGGAATTGGTGGTGGTTCCTAACCAGCATTGCAACTTTCATAAGCGAGTATTGGTTCTTCTTATTCTTTCATATAATTCATAATACTGAGTTAAAGGATAAATTCAGTATACATTTGGGATGTTAAGGCATTAGCGTATGCTCAAATTATGGATGCAAATTGTTTATACAATGGAAATCGAAAACTTAATTCGATTCGTTTTGCATTCGATGTTTGTCATCGAGAAAACACCATTTTCTCTAAGTAGCTCAGCTGGATAGAGCAACGGACTTCTAATCTCTTTTTGAGCTTAGGAAATTCCGAGTTATTTATTCGGTTGTTTACCGACGGAGATTGACGACAAATTCACCTTTAAGGGTAAAGAAAAGGGGAACTTCGGTTCCCCTTCTTCTTTGTATAGAAATGCATAGCAATGCAACGTTATGAGGTTATTTACGTACACATAACGTACACACCTAATTATTTAAGATTGTTTATCTAAAGAATAAATGACATCTACACAATTATGCTTTTTATCCCATTCTAAAACATGGGGTTGTGTCATCGCTTCCTGTAAACGATTCATATCAGTTACATTTAGCATGAGGATGATTTTACCTTCTCTAACTACACCGATGTCATAATCAGTAACGAACTTTTTCCTATTTTCCTCTAAAGTATCCCATAAGTCCATGTAGTCTTGGGTGGTTCCTTCATAAGTTGAAACAACACATACATTCATTATTAACCCCTTTTCTTTTATTTGATTTCAGAATCTACTGAATTATTCAATTAATGGTAAAGGGCTTACAAAAGGTATAATCCGGACAATTCCCATCAATCGTAGATGTTTTTCATTTCCCAGGCATCAACAGAGACTATTTTCATATCCCTACCTTGAGCTCGGAAAGAGATTCCATCACTGTCATCCAGACCAGGATAAACACGCTGAGCAACACATTGTTGTCCATTGACAAATACTTCAACAATACTTTTGTCAATGAACACATGAAGTTTCAGATTTTCATCTTCACCAAGAAAAACCGGTGCACTCTCAGGTATCCTAGGAGTAGCGTCTGGAAGAATTGATGAGCTAGAGGATTCAATTGTTATCATATCAGACTTTGTTCTTCTTAGACTTGCTGTTTTGCTATCAGATCTTCTTAAGTAACTAGGTCTGTATCCTGTCCCTTTGGTAAAAAGAATTCGGGTCACTTCTTCCCTAGTTGAAGAACGAAAAACTCCCATTTCTATAGTAGTGGGTGCCCCATGACGATTATGCCAGGAATCATTTTCATCTTTTTCCGGGGCACTGATATCTATCTCAGCTATGATTTCCATGGATTTTCCATTGATACCATCCAGGACGATTTCCTTATTGGCGGGAAGATTCATGGACTCAACTTTCTTGTGATTGTATCTCAAAGATGCAAAATCACCTACCGGTTCAATATTTATATTAATATGAGGTTCGGGATTTACAGTTAAGCGCCGGGGAAGGGACATGATTTGATTATAGCCTTCTGTAGGTTTGCCTGGGTTCATGTTAAAAATAATAATCACCGCTCCATCAACTCCCTTTCCATCCACAGCTCCCGCATGGTTTAACGGTTCTGGGGTAGCGGAAGGTGCATGGACACCATTTGGCCAGGAGGTTCCAAAGTTAAAGTCACCACCGCCAGTCACTTCAAATTTGTCACGATCTGTATTATAGTCTCCAATAAGATATTTACCGCCACTCATATGGCTGTAAAATGGTAGAATATGTTTATCACCTATTGGCCAGAAATAGGGGCAGGCTCCATCATCGCCTACCAATGAATATTGATCATTCTCAATAAATGGGTGTAAATATTCCCAATTGGCTAAGTCTTTTGAACGGAAAAGCCAATTTGCACGAATCATCGAGCCACCTGGTCCTTCAGGTTTCTGTCCGGCTGAAAGTGAGTAATAGTATTCACCTTCCTTCCAGATTGAAGGATCAAATACTCGATAAGGATATTGCTTATCATCATCATCAATTAATCTATTCTCAGGATTAAGAATAGAAATAG
>JBJKZS010000076.1:0-25151 GCA_045569115.1 Fidelibacterota bacterium
ATATCAGAACCAAAGACTGATTTAAATTCATTTGCTTCTCTACAAATAATAAGATATCCCCCACTCTCAATTTGAGTATTTTGAGGAAAATAAAATTGTTCATCTTGGCCATCAGATATAATCCAATTTTCTAAACTGATTTTACCTGAAGTACTATTGTATAGTTCAAACCAATCACCTGGATCTGCAACATTAAACGAACTATAATTAATTTCATTAATACTGATGCTACCAGTTGTTGAATCCGGGACAAAAATTGCTTTAATATCCATTCCCTTAGTAGGAAGGACTGTCATTACTTCACCTATTGAACCACTACCGCCTTGCCAATGTGAAAAAGTAAAACCTGGCTTAGGCAGAGGGACTAATTTCACAGGAATTTCACTAAAATACTTTCCATCCCAATCATCCTCTTCAATTAAAATTGAATTAAGTTTGACCTGACCTCCATTTGAAGGTGCAACGCCTATATTTATTGCTACCTCTTTAGAAAACTCAAAATATTCACTTAAATGCCTTAAAACTGATTCAGGCCTATTCTTCAGAAATATTTTTAACTTATTAAGCTCCCAGTCATAACAATAAGGTCCAGGACAACCATACCCATCATCTTCTTTCCATCTATTCAAGTGCCTATCTAAAACTGGTCCAATATCGTTATATAGACCTTCCACAACTCTAGTAGTATTTGAAGAAGAAAGTTTTGTATTAAGTAGATCAAGGTATCTATTCAAAAAATGATCCCTAAACTTTTCATTTTCCAAAAGCTTTCTAAAAATAAAGGTGGACCACGCAGGATTGGGCCACGCATTACCACCGGCTTCAGTTGTATTTGTAGCATGAAGAATATGGTTTACATAATAACCTTTAGTACCATCGGCCCACCAATCATCCCATAGACCATATCCTGTGTCAGTATCATATAATATCCATCTCCATTTCCCCTCACCATTTCTAGAGCGCCAAAACTTATTATTATTTGCTGGCCAATCAATATTCCCTACAAAGGTTTCCATTACTTGATAATCAATGAAATTATTGATATCAATCAAGGAAGTAATTTGATTGTAATTTTCTGCTAAGCTTAAATCATTATTTTCTAAAAAGTTGATAAGTTCAAAATAATGTTCTAGATCACCATGTATGATTTTTGGTACAGGAACTTCTTTGTATTCGAGCATATCAAGTTCTTCTTCAGGAACAAAATGGTGATGTTCAATAAAATGTTCACTTACCTTTTCTCGAATATTGTGAATACCCCAATACTCGCCATTAAGATAAACAACTGATGGACGATATGCCTGAAAATCAAGGTTTTTATTATCCTTAACTAGGGAATAAGTAATTGCATCGCGTATCATAGTTGACCACCAATCATTCCCACTATTCCGAAGTATAAAGGATTCAAATTCCATGAGAGGTATCTCTGGGAAAAGTTTATAATTCAATTCTCCAACATCATATTTGCTTCGGAAAAGAATTGCCAACGACTTTTGTGGAAACCCTGTGGACCCGGAACCAAAGATTTCAGCTCCAGCTCTATGATTGAAAGCAAGTTTTCCATCAGTTTCGAACATTTCAATATTTATTGGAACCTCAATATCAACGACACTTTCACCTACCCATTGAATTTCTTCATATATCCCATTTTCTCCCCAAAGATTATCTGGATCTGTAGAAATAGAAAAAATGGGAAGGTCATGGTCTTTCAAATCGTTAATGAAATAAGTTCTTGTAGTAGTCTTACTTTTTTGCATTGATA
Source organism: Fidelibacterota bacterium (assembly GCA_045569115.1). GTDB lineage: Bacteria > Fidelibacterota > Marinisomatia > Marinisomatales > S15-B10 > S15-B10. The sequence goes on from JBJKZS010000076.1 coordinate 1,763, forward strand.
TAGTATCAAAAACAGCCGCTCTTAAAATTGTTGTTTTTACAAATGTTAAAGGATTTAAATAAATTTGTGCTGTTGAATCAGGGTCACTACCATTTAGAGTAAAACGAACTTCACCATTTTCAAATTCTGTAGAAATATTAACCTCTACCTGATTAGGATAAAAACCCGCTATTTTGTCAATTTTTGGAAAAGGAACTGTTACAATAATTTTTGATCCATCTGAAGTATTTGAAGTACCCGGTGTTGGTCTCTTAAAAAAGAACCATTCCTGTGATCCATCTGGTTTTCTTCCTCTAGAATAATCTGGAGGGATCTTCCCCGAAAAAATTGAGTCTATTAGTACTCCTGAAGGACTCGACAGAAGTAATGGCTCACCAGCTGATTTAATTTTGAAATTAGTGTGAGGATTGTCTTCACTTGGACTTTTATCTTTCCCAGAAGCAAAAACTAATAATACGCCCTTTCCTGGAATCTCAATTTTCCCAAATTTCCAACGATTTGGAGTATCTGGATTGTCAGATAAACTATATCCTTCTAAATTAACGGAATTGGTGTCATCGTTATAAATTTCTAACCAATCAGAAAAGTCTCCATCGCTATCAGATATGGTAGTATCATTCTTGGACATGACTTCATTGATAAATAGTCTCTGAGAAAATATACTTGTACTAAATAGAAAAAAAATAAGCACTAGGTACAAACTTTTCTTTAACCTGAATTGTTTCATTCTAAATAATAATTAGTTGGTAATTAAAATTAACTTTTATATATAAATAGACTCGTTTAGAAGAATAATCTCATTCAAAAACTTTGTGATATTGCGAGCCTCTATTAAATGTTACAATTAAAACAGAAAATATTCCTTGAATATTAAACAGTTTTAATTGGAAAACCTTTAATTCCATTTAATCATCTAATGGGTGAGAATATTTTTTAGTTAATTCAAATAACTCAGGAAAAGACTCATCTGAATCATCGTAGAATTCTTTTAGCTCGAAAAGCTCTTTCCTTAAACGCTCTTGAATTAATGTGAATTGGGGTTTGCCATAAATATTATTTAATTCATTTGGATCATTATTAAGGTCATACATCTCCCAATATGGCTCACTATCTTTAATTACATTTCCTTCAAAATTCCAATGTCCTGTTGGATAAAATTCGTTATGAGAATAACCCAAACCTTTACTGTAAAAATAGATAAGTTTATAATCCTTTGTTCTTATTCCATAGTGACCAGGTATGTTAAAATGAGCCCCATGCATCCAGTATCTGTAATACATGGATTGACGCCAAGTTTCAGGAGTATTGCCTTCCACAATATCACGAAGGCTCTCACCTTGAATATCATCAGGAATTGGTACATTACCATAATCAAGGAAAGTGCTCGCAAAATCTATATTTGTGACTATATCATCGTTGATCGAACCTGGCTTGACGACCTTAGGGTATCGTATTAAAAGAGGAATCTGTAAAGATTCTTCATACATAAAACGTTTGTCGTACATACCATGTTCTCCTAGATAAAAACCCTGATCTGAAGTATAGACTACAATGGTATTGTCAGTTAAGTTGTTTTCATCAAGATATTCAAGAACTCTTCCAACATTTTCGTCTATAGAAGCAACACATCTAAGATATTTTTTAATATACGATTGGTATTGAGCAGCCTTACGTGCTTGGCCCGATAAGTGACCTGTTTCACTTTCGTAAAAGGTATGATTCTCTCCAATTTTTTGGGTCTGGAGTTTTATACCATAACCTCGCGTAGTATAGTCATCAAAAAGAGTCTCTGGTTCAGGAACATCAATATCTGCCAATAAATTGTTGTACTTTTCACTATGCTCCCATTCATCGTGTGGAGCTTTATAATGTAACAATAGACTAAAAGGTTTATCTTTAGGACGATTGTCTAAAAATTCCAGCGCAAAGTCAGTATTAATATCAGTAACATACCCTTTATACTTTACTCCTATACCAGCCTTAGGATCTCTGGACCAACCTCTACCCATTTCACAATATATAGGATCGTGATATAATCCTTGACCTATCATCACCTTCCAATAATCAAAACCTTTAGGTTCCGTGTGAAGATGCCATTTACCTATCATACCTGTATAATAACCTTGAGACCTTAATAGTTTTGGGAAAGTAACTTGTTCATCTGAAATTTTTTCAACTAATGTATATACTCCATTCTTGTGACTATGCTTTCCAGTGAGGATTGATGCTCGACTTGGTGTACATATTGAATTGGTACAGAAAGCATTATCAAAACGCATTCCTTCATCGGCCAAACGATCCAGGTTTGGTGTTTTAAAAACCTCTGAAAGGAAATCATTATAAGCACTTACTGCGGGAACAGCATGATCATCTGACATAATAAATATAATATTAGGCCTAGAGTCAGTTACAGTTTTAGGTGAGCTACAAGTAAAAATCAGTGATGCAAAAAAAGGGATTAAGAAAAGTTTTATTTGCAATTTATTCATTTAATTGAATCCTCAATCATTAGTGAGAAAAAGAATTTCTTCCGGAACAATCGTCTTTGGAGTGTCAGGTCCAGAATAACTTACTTCTAGTCCTTTACCTCCCTCTCCTTGGAAGAAAAGAACCTTTATGGGATGTTTACCTTTTTTTAGAGCAATCTGGCCTGATACTTCAGTCATACCATGAGTATAATCATTATCTACAACAAGCTTATCATGTATGAAGATTTTACTACCGTCATCGGAATCAGCATAGAAAGTATAGATACCATTTGTAGGTACATGTACAAAACCAAAAAATCTTAGGGCAAAGTAATCATCTGACTCTCTCACTTTTAGATCTAATTTAGAGGATACTCCTATGCTTGTTGGATCAAGAAGCGAAAAATCTGGTAATTTTCTAAAACCCTGTGATCCCCCTGAACTTTTCTCAAAAGAATTTTTATCAAAAAATTCATATTTAATTCCTTTAGAGAAGCTGTTGTCTATACCTGGAATAGTATTAACCTTTGTGAACGTCTTTTCATTTACGCCACTAGACTCTCCATTATCCCAAAATGTGCGCGCTTTTATTACCACTGTAGCGTCTATTTTAAATGGTTTATTATAAAACAAGGATGATTCATCAGGATCAGAACCATCAATAGTATAATAAATATTACCTTTCTTTAATTCATTACGGATTTTGATTTCCATATCATTTAAAAACATATCTCCATTTGAAAGAAAGTAAGGTGGAAGATAACCAGAATTAATTTTTTTCACTTCTTCTGGATTCATTTTTATAACATCTCTATCATAAGTCATTAAACCATTCACTTCAATTTCAACATCAGTTGTTTGAGTATATACGGCAGCCGAAAGTCCATCTTTAATCATCCATTGAAGTTCACGGTATAGATTAGCATAACCTTCCGTTAAATCTTTCACCGTAGTATAATTTCTGTAGCCCCAATTATCTTTTTCTAACCAAGTGTGATTTTCTACGGGCAAACCTAATCCCCCAAATTCACCAAGAACTATAGCTCTTTTTTCTTCTACTTCAGGCATATCTGGTCCAGGATAAGAATGAATATCATTGATATCTCCAACTCCTCTATCTGCCCATCCACTAGCTGGATTAACTAAACGTGTGGGATCAAGTTTTTTTACCATTCTAGTTATTTCCTCAGTCTTAAACTGACCCCAACCTTCGTTAAATGGAACCCAAACAATAATGGATGTATAATTCTTAAATTGATTAATCATTTCTGTAATTTCAAGCTTGAACTGGTCAGAGGATTTTTTTGATCTAATAGCATCAGGTTCATTCCTATCTATATATTCTCCTCCGCTAGGCATATCCTGCCAAACTAAAACTCCGAGCTTATCACACCAGTAATACCAACGCTCTGGTTCAACTTTCACATGCTTTCTGATCATATTAAAACCTAGTTTTTTTGTCACCTCAATATCGTAACGCAAGGCTTCATCAGTAGGAGCACTATAAAGGCCATCTGGCCACCAGCCTTGATCAAGAGGGCCCAGCTGAAAAGTAAATTTATTGTTCAATAAAAGTCTGGTGAGTCCTTTATCATCTTTTCCTATTGAAATCTTTCTCATACCAAAGTAAGAGGTCACTTTATCAGCAAGCTTGTTGTTTTCCAAAAGAGAAATTTCCAAATCATATAGGAAAGGATCCTGTGGTGACCAAAGTCTTGGTTTTTCTAAAGATATTATTGCCTTACTATTAGCTTTACCCACATAGTTGGCTACTTCATTATTCGCAGATTTTATGACAATATTGATTGAGTGTTCCGGTTTTATTCCCCATATCTTTGGATGTACTGTGACCGTACTTTGATCAATATCAGAAACAATTTCTAATGATTTAATAAATGATGATGAATTTCCAACAGGCTCAATCCATACTGTTTGCCAAATACCAGTTATAGCTGTATACCAAATTCCTCTAGGGTCAAGAACTTGCTTCCCACGAGGGATCTCTTCAGTATCCGCAGGATCCCAAGCTGATACAACTAATGTTTGAATTGATCCTGGCTTAATATATTCTGTAATATCAAAGCTGAAGGAATCATATCCACCACGATGTATTCCGACTTCATTATCATTTAACCAAACTTTTGCTTCCCAATCAACAGCACCAAAATTGAGAATTACCCGATTTTTTTCCCAGGATGAAGGAATTTCAAATGTTGTTTTATACCATAATTTACTCTCAGGTGTAACTTTTTTCTTAACCCCAGAAAGAGCCGATTCAACAGGAAATGGTACTAGAATTTTCCCTTGTGTTTCCTCAAAAAAAGTTGAGCTTTTTGGTAAAACCGCATAATCCCAGAGTCCGTTTAGATTCACCCATTCATTTCGCTCCATTTGAGGCCTTGGGTACTCGGGAAGAGGGTTTCTAGGGTTAACATCCTTAGCGAACTTACTAATCAAGCCATCATCTTTTATTCTCCAGGCTTCTGAATCCAAGCTTGAACACCCCATGAATGCTAGACTGAACAATGACACAAAAACTATTGTATTATTTCTCATTTTTTCTCCTTAATGCGGTGGCCTTGTTAAACCTGGAGGTAAAACACTCGTTTCTTCAAATTCCATAAGTTCATAAGTCTTATCTGTAATTATTGGCCAATCATCCTCCCAGACTAACTTCCTTAAACCTAGCTTAGCTCTACCATTATCTTGACCATCATAATAATGGAAAGAGAAGCAGAAAACTCCTTTTTCATCTTTAAATATACCAGCATGGCCTGGACCAATATATTTTCCTTTACTTTCAAGAACTAAAGTTCCACCACCGTCAACTAAATTTTTTCCTGCTCTGTCAAAATAAGGTCCTTCAGGTAACTTAGAGCGTCCTACAAGAATTTGGTAATCACTTTCGATTCCATTACAGCATCGATCCCAGTTAACAAAAAGGTAGTAATAACCCTCAAACTTATATACAAATGGAGCTTCAATATTGTTTTCAGTATACTTGTTGTCACCATAGTTTGCTAATTGGGTAAATGCTTTATTCCCAGGAGACCAAATTGGATCAGTTCCAATAGGAATATGGCCTGTTTTTGGATCAAGTCTTACAATCCATATTCCCCCATATCCTGGAGAATTTTCTAAACCATGAGATCCAAAGGAAAGCCATAGATTCCCAGCATAGTCTTCAAAAACAGCTGGGTCAATAGCACAAGGACCGCCATTATCATAAGTATACTTGTCAGTACTAATTACTGGCTTACCATCATCTGTCCAGGTTATATCTGGAGCTATTCCACTTCCGACAGCTCTCCCAATAGAAGCAACACCATCTTGTCCTGAAAAAGACCAATTTGAGTAATAAATAATTTTTTTATCCGAATAAGGTAGATCTGGCGCCCAGAATTTTCCCCTATTATTAGGATAAAGTTTTTTTAACCATTTTGGAGTATTTATTCCTAAAAGAATATCTTCACCAGCCAACCATTTCTTTTTGTCAAAAGAATAGAACCTCGATTTAATTCCTTTGTCCTCATTACCTCCAGTAGTGCTAAAGGTCATATACTTTCCATCAAATTTTCTAACCGTTGAAGGATCATGAATTCTAATGTATTTGTCAGAAACTCCGAAACAACCTGAAAGAGAAAAAACAATCAGAATTCTTAATTCAAACCCTTTATTGGACATAACAAAGACTAAAATACAATGTCAGTAATTTCTGTTTATTTTGTCGAAAAACGGTATACAGTTGTTTGAGTATAAATATCTTTTGGTTTAAGTGTAACAGTTGGAAAACTAGGTTGGTTAACAGAGTCTGGGAAATGATCCGCTTCTAGACATAAAGCTGATCGATGATGGTATTTTTTCCCCAACTTACCTTTAGATGAACCATCTAAAAAATTACCCGAATAAAACTGCATTCCCGGCTCTGTTGTCAGCACTTCCATAAATCTTCCAGAAAGAGGTTCATAGAGTGTGACTGCTAATCTTAAAGAACTATCCCAGTCATTTAGAACCCAATTATGATCATATCCTAATCCGATTTCAAGTTGCTTATCCTCTTCATTAATTCTTTTTCCTATTCGAGTTACCTCACGGAAATCCATAGGTGTATCTGTTACATTTTTAAGTTCGCCAGTAGGAATAAGTCCTTGGCGAACTGGAGTGAATTTATCAGCATTAATCCATAATTCATGATCAAGAATATCACCTTCTCCAGCTCCTGAAAGGTTAAAGTAGCCGTGATGAGTAGGATTTATAACTGTAAGTTGATCTGTCGTTGCCTCGTACTCTATTTTTAATTCATTTTGATCTGTTAGCGAATAGATTACTGAAATAGAAAGGTTACCGGGGTAACCTTCTTCACCATCTTTACTAAGGTAAAAAAGCTTCAAACCGGGAGTCCCATCATTTTCAATAATTTCAGGGGCCCAAATCCTCTTATTAAATCCTTTAATTCCACCATGCAGATGATTTCCGTTATCATTTTGGGCAAGATTATAATCCTTTCCACCTAAATTAAAATTACCATCAGCAATACGATTTCCAACTCTTCCACAAATAGCTCCAAAATATGATTTGTCTGAAACATATTGTTCAATATTATCAAAACCTAAAACCACATCAGCAAGTTTCCCCTTACGATCAGGAACTCGCAAAGTCGTCACAATAGCACCATAGTTAATGACTTCCATTTCAACCCCATGTCGGTTCTTAAATGAAAAAATAGAGATTTCCTTACCTCCTTCTATTCTACCGTAAGGGTTTTCCACTATAGTAATTGAATTTTCTTTCATACTTGAACAGCTAACCAGAAAAACTGATATAATTAATGTGAATATGTGCAAAAAGTTCTGGTTCATAGAGCTGTTCTCCTGGATTTTGATTTACAGATTTTCTTTGGAAAAGTTTAAGAAGATTTATAAGATTGGTTTTAGATAAAGAAAATAAAAAGGGAAATTTCCCTTGATTAAATTTTAAAATACTTTTAGGATGTAACATAATGAAAAGCAGCTCACAAATACTTGCCTCTCGAAATTTAATTGTAGCAACAATTCTACTCACTATATTATTTAGTTCCTGCGGAAATGAAGAGACTTACGATCGAAGCTTGAATGGAACATGGACCAGAGATGGTAATGAATTAGCTTTATTCTCAGATTCAACTTTTTATGCATCTTGTGAAGGTTATTGTTGGGCCATGGGAGGTAAAGAAGATAGGTATTATCTTTATAATGACAGTCTAATTCGTTTCGATTATGATGGAGATTATGTCTGGAAAATTTCTCAAGATGGCCGCCGATTAAAATTGACACCTCATCGATCAAAAGTTCCAACTCGTGATGAATTTGTTGTGGGCATCTGGGATCGCACTGGGTATGTACCCAAAACCTCCATGAGAATAAACTATTAAATCCTTATTCTTTAACACTTTCAAAATATTCCCACATTGCATCAAATTGTTTTTTTGAATCACCCTCATAAAAATTAGTTAAGAAGGTTTTTTTACCTGAATCATCAGCATAGCGAGGCATCATCGTATCCTCAATAATTCTTTGAGGATTAATTAAAAAACGATGATAATAGTCTTTCCTTAATCGTTTTGTCACTATACTGAAGTTTATAGATTCAATTGGTACGCCTCCTGTGGCTCTTTTCTCTCCAACACCATGACATGTAATGCAAGCAAAACCACCATTAGTTTGAACAAGAGCTTTGCCAGTTTCGACTATAGAAGGATCACTTTTGCTTGCTTCTACATTTAATTTTGGATTAATTCCATGCATCATCGCCAATCCATCTGTAATTATTTTTGAATGATAACTAAATCCTGGCATACGAGCGATAAGACCACCTCGAGGCTTTTTTGATATATCTCCTGAAATGAAATCATTCATCCACTCAGTCTTTAGTTTCCCCCCAACCCATGTAAGATCAGGTCTGCCTTGATAATCCCAAATTAATTCTAGACCCAATGCATAGGCAAGATCATCATTTGAAACCATCTCTTCACTATCAGCTGAGGCTAGTGACCACGTATCCTCTATTGAATCTAGTGAGTGACAACCTGTACACCTTAAAGACTCTAGTTGCCTTGAGGCAGCAAGAGATGAAGTTTGTTGAAAAATAGTTTTCACCCCTCCTCTTGCAAAAGATTTGAGTGCTTCCCGATCTTCAAGCGAAAAATTGAAGCGAGGTGCTTTCCCTCTATTATCTTCATCGGGTGAGAGGCAACCCTTATCCCAATTACCCCTCTCAATTGTTTCGAGGGATGGAGCAGAAAATGTAATGATAGGATTAGATGAAAGTTCATGGCAATTGATACAACCCGAGGAGCTAACTAACTCTTTTCCTTTTTCAATATTTCCTTTTTCATAATTTAAATCTGTGGTAAGTGATACTTGATCACTTGAAATAATGTAAGCAACTAAATCTTTTGCTTGATCTTCAGTAACCCGAAAGTTGGGCATTTTTGTAGATTTATGATAACGAGATGGGTTTTGAATAAAATCTTTGAGTGCATTGGGTTTCCATTTGGAATGAACATAATCAAGAGAAATACGATCGAAATTATCATTTTCTTTTTCACCAGGGCTTGCATGACAACCTATACAGCCTAGAGCTGAAAAAATTGCTTCACCTCGAGTTGGATCTCCAAGACTAGTTTCAGTGAAAGCTTTTTCAGAAGGGGAAAGAGAGACAAGGAATGCAGAAATGTGACTGATGTTCTCTTCAGAACGATCATCATTAATTATAGCAGGCATACTGGCATCAGGCCGCAAACTATTTGGGCTTCTAATCCATTCTGAGATCCAATCCCCATTTATTCTGGCACCAATATTTGTGAATGAAGGAGCTTCCCAGCTAAGCTCCGCCATAGCTTTTGACAATAGTTTTTTATCAGATGGTAAATGGCACTTAATACAATTGTGGGAAGCAAATAATTCTCTGCCTTTATGTTGATTCGAATAGCGATTCAAACCTACAGTGGTTGGATTAAACCATAATGCACTAGGCGGAATAGGCTCAAGTGGGAATGCATCACTTTCCCAGAATAGTCTTAAGGTAAGAGCAGTCGGGTCATTATATGTACCCTTCCAGTTTGTTTCTTCTGGAGATTTTAGAACTATCTGAATGGTATTGAGTCCAGAAATAAGGTTCGCAGGATCACCTCTCGTACGAACCAATTTTTTATAACCTTTATCTTTATAAGGCCAACTTGATAAAACTTCAAGACCATTTACCCAAATATTTAAGAATCCCTGAGACTCAGATTCAAAAATAACTTCTCTTGCAAAATCTGAGTTGAGATAACCTTCCCAAGTCAAATTGAAACGCTCATTTTCTATGAAAGGTGATGGTGATTCATTCATAGGAACATGCAAAGCTGCCAGACGTGATTTCCTGACATCTATAATTTTATCACCTTGTTTTTGTGAGTTAATTATGAGACCAAGACCTGGTTCTAGACCGTTTGCCCTATACTCAATTTCATTTCGACCTAGTTGATTTGAGGATGGAAGCTCTGGGAGGGACACGAGATCCTCAGTATTAAATCCATTGCTTGAAAGCTTATTCGGATCTCCGAGTACATGAATTGTATGATGTATGAATTGAGATATCCACTCACCATCTTTGGACTTAATATTATATTTAATTTCCATTTGCATAGCTGGTTTCATATCTGGGATTTTAAGAAAAACTGACTTGCCGTCATCAGAAAGTAGTACTTCCGTAGCATACAGTTTGTCATGACCTTTTCTTCCATCACTTACTCGATAATCTTGCGATCCATAGTTAGGAGTTCGACGATAATTCCAACGCTCAATATTGTAACTTTGCGGATTAACAGCTGTTTCAGGATCTAACGGATTGCTAAACCCAATTAGCACACCTGTTTCAACAGCATTAAGTTTGGTAGCAATATGTAGTGGCTTTCCTGTAGTACGAATTCTATAAAAACCGCCTGGAAAAGTCTTATTGCTAGACCAGCCAAAAAGACCGCATACATATAAACCATTATCATTAGGATGGAAACGGCCCCGCATTACACCTGTCGGAAATTCTTCCATTGGAACTTGGACAATACCGCCCTGTTTTATATCCCCTACATCCTCATGTAAAACATTAAAAACTTTACCATAGCCATAGGATAGACTCAAAAGACTTCCATCCAGAGGTCCCCAACTTTTATTTTTTACCCACAGTTGTTCTGAAGGTGAACGGTCAACTTTGTTATGTATCCAGCCAATTGGCCAGTTCAAAATCATTAGCATTTTGGTCCGGGCTGTGGTACGCACCCATTGCCCCGTAGAATCCATAACGTTTTATCCAATTGATTTTATTTTTAGGGTTCCAGTGACCTTCCTGGTCACTGGAAATAAAAGAGCCATCATCATTTAAAAGGACACCATTAGGCGCTCTAAACCCACTTGCCACAATTTCACTTTCTTGACCATCTTTAGAAACCCTCATGATTGTTCCATGTTGTGGGACCAGAGCTTCTTTTGCATGTCTAGCGCCTTTAGCATAATATAAGTTTCCATCGTCATCTACTTGAAGATCCATCGCAAATTCATGGAAGTGTTCTGTAACCTGATGATCATTATTAAAATTCTCATAGAAATCAGTCTCACCATCGTTATTCAAATCTCTCAAAACGGTAATTTGATCTCGACAAGTGACATAAATGTCCTCATCAATAATTTTTAATCCTAGAGGCTGAAAAAGACCTGTAGCGATTCGTTTCCACTTTAAGTCTCCAAGGGAGGTTCCTAATCCCTCTACTATCCAAACATCACCTTGCCATGTACAAACTGCAGCTTTAGAAGGATCCGCAAAGTAGTCAAATCCACCAAATCGCAAATACGAGTTCCAGGGATTATCCATTGGTGCAGTTATATAATCCCAAGTTACCGGAACATCATTTGAACCAAGCTTTGCAACTGTTGTAAGTTCCTGATCCCAACTAGCAGGACCACCATTAGTAAAGTTTGATAGGTCAAGAGGATCTGATGATTCTAAACCAGATACAGAAAGTTTTCTGATTTGACTATCGCTAGTACTAATAAATATCACCTTGATATCAGTACGTGTAGATGAAGCTGGAATTTTTATCCGTACATGGGATCCTTCTAAAACCCATCGAACACCTTCTACGTTTGTAGAGTATGCAATTGATAGAGAATTGTCTTTGCCTTGATCTTTTAATGAAACGAAGGATTTTCCTAAAGAATTAATTCCTTGATCTGAACCTATAGAATATTCCTCAACATTTCCACTATCTGAAGAGGCAAGTTCAAGAATAAGGTCACGCTCAGAGGGTGAAATATTTAAGGTTCGCACAATAGCTGAATGTTGTCCAAGTTTTTCCAAACTGGGCATTTCAAGTATTTTTGTTCCGCCAACAGTATAAGAGAGAATTACTTTATCCTCATTGACATATAAACCTTTCCAGTGAGCCCAATCCCGAGGAAGAGGTCCATATGGTTTTTTGTCAAGTCCAAGCATTCTGGGATCTTCAAAACTATTATTAGAATTCGCCCATCCTGGCGCTTTAGGCGTAGTAAACATTAAATCTCCAACTACTGACATATGCGTGGTATGGGATCCATCAAAAGCAATATTCGTCCAATTAACAAATCCTTCTCCAGTCCAGGCACCCGCTGTTCTAAGTAAATCAGTATCATAAACAATAAATGTGTTCCCTTTTACCAAACCACCTTCACCTTCATCAAGCCGTATGGCAATACCTTTATAAGCAAAGTTATCAGGAGAAACTTCATAGGTTGCTGTGAGATACGGTCCATAGTTCATTTTTTCATACCATTCTTGTTCCGATTTTTCTCCATCACTCTGGGAAGCTGATTCGAGTCCAGAGCTACATCCCCAAATCGAAATCATAAGAGCAGCAAAATAGCTGAAAATGAATAACTTTTTTCTATTACCATTCAAATTAATAACCACACTTCTATTCAGTTTCATAATTACCTCTTTCAACTTTACTAGATCACTTTTAATAATTAATAGGTTTCACGACAACAACTAATTGAATTCAAATGAGCGACTACCATTTCTAAATCAACAACAACACGGGGAAACCTTAACCCAAGGAAGAAGTATTAATTGACCTCAACCTTATCCGATTAATAAATAATCCTACGAAACCAATGCAAAACTATACTATAATGTTCTCAAAACAAACTGACAATTTTCATCTTTGAAAAATTAATAGAATAGTTAATAATTCATAAAAAATATAAACTATCGAAACCGTTGCCCTTTCTAACCTTCCTTCTGTATTTTAGAGTATATCATGTTGATCAATTCATTAGACTTGGTCATAGTTGTGGGGTACATGATTGGTATCCTTGTAATTGGAATTATAGCAGGACGCAATCGTCTTTCAACAACTAATGACTACTTTTTAGCCGGCAGATCCCTTAATTGGTTGATGGTAGGCGCTGCCCTTTTTGCAACTAATATATCTACTATTCATCTTATAGGTCTTGCTTCAGATGGATACCGAGTAGGCTTAGTGGTAGGAAACTTTGAGTGGATGGCTGCATTTTCTTTAATTTTGTTGGGGCTCATTTTTGCACCCTTCTATTTCAAAAGTAAAATTACAACTCTGCCCGAGTATCTAGAAAAACGGTATAGCCCCCATTCTAGAACATTCTTAGCTTTTATTGCCGTTATGTCAGCGCTTCTAGTTCATATAGGAATTAGCCTTTATGCTGGAGCAAAAGTTTTTGAATATTTTTTCAATATAGATGTTATTTATTCCATAACTATAATTTCTGTGGTAACAGCATTATACACTGTTATGGGAGGGCTTAGGGCCGTAGTAGTGACAGAGGCAATACAAACCTTTATTTTACTTATTGGTGCATTGGCTGTGACTATTGCAGCATTGTTGGCTTTACCATCTGTGGGAATCAATAATTTTGCGGATCTAAAAGAAGCAATAAAACCAGACCAGCTTAATATGCTTCATTCCTTCCGGAATGATCAAGGAAGATTAAATGAGTATTCTGCATTCTCGATGATTTTGGGTTATCCGATTCTAGGAATTTGGTATTGGTGCACCGATCAAACCATAGTACAACGTGTTCTTGGAGCAAAAACTAAACATGATGCTCAAATGGGCCCTCTCTTCGCTGGGTTCCTGAAGCTTTTGCCTGTCTTTTTCATGGTTTTTCCAGGTGTTCTGGGTTACGTTCTATTCAAAGACATTATCGGCTCCGATAATGATTTAACACTTCCAGTCATGATTCTACAACTTTTACCGACAGGAATGATTGGGCTTGTAACGGCCGGACTCCTTGCCGCACTTATGAGTACTATTGCTGGAGCTCTTAACAGCAGTGCTACTTTAGTAGCAGTTGATATAGTAAAAAGGATTTGGCCTGCGACTAAAGATCAGACTCAAGTTTTCATTGGTCGAGTAACTGCCGTAGTTGTCATGCTCCTTGCCATGGCATGGTCTACTCAGGGAGGTAAATTCGGAAGTATTTTTGTGGCAGTAAACAAAATTCCAATGGTATTTGCTCCAGCCATAACTACTGTTTTCCTTTGGGGTGTTTTTTGGCGAAGGGGTAGTAAAGAAGCAAGTCTAGTAACTCTGATGGCGGGTTCTTTTGTAGGTGCTATTTATCTAATTATTGATCTTCCTCTTATTGGAGAGGTCAGTATAATCACAGAACGTTGGGGAATACCTTTCATGCAAGTAGGTATTTATCTATTTATATTCTGTAGTCTTGTATATTATATAGTTAGCAAACTAACACCTAAACCAAATTCTGAAAATTTGGAAAACCTTTGTTGGGAAAATCCATTGAGTGCAGTGATGTACGGTAAATTATCGGGTGTTAATGATCCTCGAGTATGGGCTTTAGGACTCTTTTTCATTGTAATTATTTTTTATATGATACTTGGTTAAGGTATCATATAATTTCTTTTCTTTACTGATTTTCCCTTATGAAGAATAATTCCATTAGGCAAGCTGTCATGACCAAGCCTGGTAAGATAGAAATGAAACAAGTAGCAGCCCCTGAAATAAAAAAAAATGAGGTTCTATTAAGAATAAAACATATCGGAATATGTGGCTCTGATATTCATGTAAATCATGGCCTACACCCATTTACTTCATATCCTGTAATTCAGGGTCATGAATTCTCTGGTGTAATTGAGCAGGTTGGCTCTGAAATAAATAATCTATCTCCAGGAATGAATGTTACAGGAAGGCCACAAATTGTCTGTGGAGATTGTGGACCTTGTGAACGAGGAGACTACAACATATGTGATGAGCTTAAAGTTGAAGGCTTCCAGGCACCCGGCGTGGCACAAGATTTATTCTCTACTTCACCTGATAAAATTATTCCCCTTCCAACTTCACTAAGCCTAGAACAGGGAGCACTTGTCGAACCTGTCTCTGTAGCAGTACATGCTACTAAGAAAGCTGGCGACCTTCAAGGAAAACATATTACTGTTTTCGGCGCTGGACCTATTGGAAACTTAATTGGCCAAGTATGCCAAAGTTTAGGTGCTGGAAAGGTTCTTATTCGAGATGTAAGTGATTTTCGCCTGAGTATCGCGAAGTCATGCGGCTTAGAAAATATTTCAAATGCTACGAATGAATCAATGTCTGATGCCCAATCAAGGATTTTTGGAAATGACAGTTACTCCATCGCTTTTGAAGCTGTAGGCATTGAGTCAACAATGAAAGATGGTATTGAAACCATAGAAAAAGGCGGAAAATTAATTGTTGTTGGTGTTTTTGGAGAAAAACCTAAAATAGATATGGCATTAGTTGGAGATCGAGAACTTAATATAATTGGCTCTCTCATGTATAAGCATCAGGATTTTGAAGAAGCTGTAAGACTAATTGAATTGGGGAAAATTGTTTTATCTCCGCTCATTACCAAACATTTTCCACTTGAAAAATACGAAGATGCCTATTCATTCATTGAAGAAAAAGGAGATAGAAGCTTAAAGGTCATCATTGATCTATGAGTAAATAGGAGGTTTTTATGACAGAATTTAATTATTATCAGCCTACAGAAATTCGATTTGGATGTGGACGGCTCAGTGAAGTTGGAGAAGCTGTCCTTGGTTACGGAAAAACTTGCCTTTTAGTTACTGGATCCAACATCCCATCTCTTGAACCATCATTTACAAAACTTATGAGTTCCTTAAAGGATGCGGGCGTGACTACTGTTCATTTTGATGGTGTTATACCAAATCCTACTACTGATACTATAAAAAATGGTGCTATTATGGCTAATGCCAATAATGTTGATGTTGTTCTAGGGGTTGGGGGAGGTTCTAGCATGGATTCAGCAAAAGCGATAGCTGTAGAGGCAAGTCACGAAGGCAGTGCATGGGATTATTTATTTTATAAAAAAACCCAGCCAACAGAAAAAACTCTGCCCATAGTTACAGTCTCTACAACTTCTGGTACAGGATCTCAGGTAACTCAAGTTGCTGTCATGACAAATTCAAATGAAAGAGATAAATCAGCCATATATCATCCAAATGTTTACCCTCGAATTGCCATTGTCGATCCAGAGGTAATGATCTCTGTACCGCCTAAAATCACAGCTGCTACAGGTTTTGATGCTTTTTGCCATGCCTTTGAAAGCATTCTTCACCCTGCATCTTCTGAATATACTAATTTAATGGCAAAAGAAGCGGTCTCACTAGTATTTGGCAATTTGATAATTGCTATGGAGGAACCAACGGATATTACAGCTCGATCAGCTTTAGCGCTAGCTGACACCTTGGCTGGGTTGTGTATTGCTAATGCAGGGGTCACACTTCCCCATGGTATTGGTATGGCAATCGGTGGAATGTATCCAAATGTGATGCATGGAGAAGCTCTTGCACTTAATTATCCCTCTTTTACTCGATTCACTTATGAACATGCGGTTAAGGAATTTGCTTTTCTTGGCAGGAGTCTTAATAGCGCTCTAATTAATGAATCAGATCACAAAGCCGCCGAACAGGCATGTAATGAGTTGGATGGTTTTCTTAAAAAAATAAAAATGTGGTACGGTCTCTCTGAGTTTGGTATACCCGAAAAAGAATTAGATAAATTAGCGGTCCAATCTCTTGTTCTGCCTGATTACAAAAATAATCCTATAATTCCAACTCTTGAGGAAACTAAGAAAATTTTAAAAAGTTGTTTTAACAGATAAAACTAAAAAAACTTTAATTTTCAATCTAACTAATGGAAAATCTGCTTATTCCATTCTAGCTCATTTTTTAATTGACGTAAATTTGTAGACTCATCGATTACAATGAGTTCTAAATTAGCTATTTCAGCAAGATCTTCAATATGAGATATATCCAGACTGCGGGTGAAGCATGTATGATGTGAACCTCCAGAAATAATCCAGCTCGAAGCCGCCTCTTTTAAACTAGGTAGTGGCTTCCATAAAACGCGGGCAACAGGAAGTTTTGGAAGGGTTTTTTCTATCTCTACTGCTTCAACTTTGTTTACTAATAATCTGAATCTTTCGCCAACATCAATAAGGGAAATATTCAAACCAAATCCTGGTTTTGAATCAAAGACCAACCTTACAGGATCACTCTTCCCTCCTATAGAAAGAGGATGGATTTCACAAGAAGGTTTACCATTTGAGAGGGAAGGGCATATTTCAAGCATATGGGAGCCCATAACGAGTTCTCTCTCTTGTGCAAAATGATATGTATAGTCTTCCATAAAGGAAGTCCCACCATCAATACCAGTAGACATGACTTTAATTATTCGAACAAGGGCAGCAGCTTTCCAATCACCTTCAGCTCCAAAACCATACCCCTCATTCATTAGCCTCTGTACAGCAATGCCCGGTAACTGTTTTAAACCTTTCAGATTCTCAAATGTATCTGTAAATGCCGAAAAATTTCCCTCATTCAAAAAAGTGCGCAACCCAACCTCTATTGCCGCGGCATCTTTTAATTCTTTATGCCTACTACCTTCCGGTCTTAATTCCGAAGCAATATCATAAAGATTTAAATATTGCTCAATTAAATTATTGATATCTTCCTCTGTTGCCTGATCAACACATTCTACTAAATCACCTAAACCATATCCATGAACCTCAAAACCAAATCTTATCTGTGCATCTACTTTATCCCCTTCAGTAACGGCTACATCTCTCATATTATCTCCAAATCTGGCTATCCGTAAAGATTGCATTTCTTTGGAACCACAGGCTGCTCTTATCCAAATACCTATTTTCTTTTGTACTTCCTGATCAGCCCAATGTCCAACAACAACTTTTCTATGAATATTTAATCTACTGCATACGAAACCAAATTCACGCCCTCCATGAGCTGACTGATGAATATTCATATAATCCATATCTATAGATTCCCAAGGAATATCCTGGTTGAATTGCGTATGAAGATGAAGAAGAGGTTTTTTTAATATCTTAAGACCATTTATCCACATTTTACCTGGAGAGAAAGTATGCATCCAACAGATAAGCCCGATGCACTGTTCATTGTGACTAGCAGCCTGGCAAATTTTCGTTATTTCTTCAGTTGTTGTTAAAACACCTTTAAAACATATGTTCACTGGAATTTGCATGCTGGCATTTATTGAAGAAGCAACTTCGTTTGCATTTTTTTCAATCTCATTTAAGGCATCATTTCCATAAAGCTTTTGACTGCCAGCAACAAACCATACTTCAAGCTTTTTTAATTCAATCAATAAAAAACTCCTTATCCTGTAAAATACAAATATGCCATTACAATAAGCAAAATAACTATGCCTGTCATAATAATATCCCATTTAGAAACGCCGGCCCTATCTACAGCTTTTTCTTCGTTACTTAATGTATCAAACGTAAGACCTCTGATCTGTTCATAGGATGGCTCTGATGTAGCATAACTAACTACAACCATAGTTACCGCTGATACAAGAAATATTAGAAGACTGTAATACTGAAAAAATATGTTATTTATGATCCAAAATAAGGTGCCCTCATCATAAGCAAACCCATCAATAAGAGCAATCGGAGTATCAATAGCAAGCCTGAAGAGTCCCATAAGAAAACCAATGGTTAGAGCTGCAAGGCATCCTTGGGCATTCAATCGTTTATTTGCAATACCAAAAAAGAAAACAGTAAAAATAGGTGGTGCAAGATATCCTTGTACTGATTGAAGATAATCATAAAGTCCTCTACTCCCCTGGATTACAGGAATCCACATTAGTCCAATAAGCACCATAACTAAGGTTGCCATTCTACCAATTTTAACGAGCTGTTGCTCTGAAGCTTTAGGTTTCAACTTAGAATAAAAATCCATTGTGAATAGAGTTGAAGATGCATTAAAAACACCCGCAAGTGAGCTCATTAAAGCAGCCAATAGACCAGCAACAACGATTCCTCTTATACCAACAGGAAGAACCGCCGCTACAAGAAGGGGGAAAGCTTGTTGTGCGTTCTCATTTAGTATTTGTCCATTACTATCCAAAAGTGCTGTAGAGATCATTTCAACTCTTCCAGTTTCCGCTAAAGCAAAACAAATCATACCTGGTATAATAAAAATGAATACTGGTAAAAGTTTAAGAAAGGCCGCAGCAATTGTACCTTTACGGGCTTCTGTAAGATTCGCAGACCCAAGAAGTCTCTGCACTATATATTGATCCGTACACCAGTACCACAATCCAATTATAGGCGCGCAAAATAACATTCCAACCCATGGATAATTCGAATTGAAATACCATGCCATTCTAGTTTCCGTTAATACTGGAGCCCATGTACCATCTACACCCTCTGGCACCAAAGGTTTCCAGAGGTTAAATTTCTCAGAACCAAGGACTGTTTTCAGCTCATCCCAACCACCTAATGCTTCAAGTCCATAAAGAGTTACCAAAAAAGACCCTACAACTAAAACAACTGATTGAATTGCTTCAGTATATGCAACAGCCCTGAGTCCGCCAGAAATCGTATATATTCCCGTTAAAACAATCACTACAATTGATCCTACCCAAAAACTATTAAGACCAAAAAAGTTTAAATCAGGGAGTAGAACACCAAAGACAATCCCACCTGCAAAAATACCTACAGCTACCTTAGTCAAAACATAAGCTACAAGTGAAATCAAGGATAGTACCCAACGTGCTGTAGGAGAAAATCGTTTTTCAAGAAATTCAGGCATTGTAAAAACTCTAGACCTCATATAGAAAGGAGCCATTATCCATCCTAAAACAAGCAGACACCATGCATGTAATTCATAATGAGCCATTGCAACACCATCAGTTGCTCCAGATCCGGCAAGACCCACAAGATGTTCGGATCCTATATTTGATGCAAAAATACTCGCTCCAACAATTAACCATCCAAGGTTCCGACCTGCTAAAAAATAATCATTCGAAGTATCCTTTTGCTGCTGAGAAACTCTCCAAGCCACACCAAGAATTAATGCGAAATAGGCGGCAATTATCCACCAATCCAATATAGCAAGTGTACTATTCATTTATTCTCCATATTTATTCTTCCACTTTGAAGGAAATTTACATTAAAGTGAATCCTATAAAAGTCACTGTCATTTTTTTTATTTAACCCCATTGCATCACAAACAGTCTTAAATATAGTTTGAATTGTCCTATCGATCTATTAAAGTCTTTAGTGTTGCTGATTCTTCAAATATGTTTCAGTTTTCCGCCAAGGTCTTAAGACTACTCATAAAAAACTATAACCTAGCATGGGGTTCAACTAATGATTCCTAAAACTAATCAACTGGTTCTAATCTTTATTTTCAGCTGTTTATTTTTACAGTGTGGTACTACCAGACCCAGCGAATATGAAGATTTTCTAACTCGACTAAAAAATGATGAGCCCTATATCCAATTCTTTTCCACTGAAAAATCCTGTATCTCTATTACTACTGAAGAATATTTCCAGGCCCGAAAGGAATTTTTCTCAAAAGTTAGTAAAGAGAAAGACGAACCTGATGATGCCATTGAAAGCTTTATGGAATTCTGTAAGACAAAATCAATTCTTAATGAAGGATGTGAAGAAAAATGGGAAAAAGTTTTGACAGTTCTATCTTATGAATTATATGCAAATATGCCAATTTTTGAATATTCAGCTTCCAATATTAATGAATACAGGGACATTATATATGCAAAGTATCCAAATAAAAAACTTTCCCTCGATCTATTTATTCCTAAAGAACCAGTGATGGAACCTATACCGTGTATTGTTGCCATACATGGTGGTGGCTGGGTAGTAAATCGTCGTATTTGGTTTGAACCATTTGCAAAATATCTAGCTTCAAAAGGCTTGGCAGCAGTTACAATTGACTATCGAAAGCTACCAGGAGTAAAAATTATGGATATTATTCATGATTCTAAAGCTGCGGTTAGGTGGGTTAGAGCTAATGCAGAAAAATATGGTATCGACCCAAATAGTATTGGTGCAATTGGGGCATCTGCCGGAGGACATCTTGTTACACTTTTAGGTACAACACCAAACGATCCAAAGCTTGAAGGATCAGGGGGAAATAGTCAAGTCTCAAGTGCAGTTCAAGCGGTAGTAGGGATTGCAACTCCTGCATTTAATTTAGAGAAAGAATCTAGACTTAATAAAAGGCTTGGAGTGTCAAAAAATGAACTTAAAGTAATCTCTCCCTATGAAAATATTGATGCTAAATCTGCACCACTCTATCTTATCCATGGAACAGAGGATAGAGTCGTCCCAGCTGATAACAGTCAAGATTTATATGATAAATATTTAGCTGTAGGTGCCCATGTAGAACTAACGTGGATCGAAGGGGAAGGGCATGGATTCTATGAAGGTAACGATCGCGCAATAAAAATGGCCGCTGAATTCTTTCTAAAGCAATTTTCTACTGGGGAATAGATAATTTCAAAAAACCGAAATTATTAGGTGCTGGAGGAGCCTGGGAATCTGTATCAACAAAAATAATTATTCCACCATCTGAAGTTAAACTGAGATATTCTCCAGCATTATTTCCTACACTTTCTTGAGGATAAACAGAGTCCCATTCTTTATTACCGTCACTATCAGTCTTTACTAAATAAACTTTCCATTCATCTGAAGAACCAGAAGAATGGCTATCATCACTATATGAATATTCATCGCCAGACCCTCCCACAATAACAAAACCTCCATCTAACGTCTGTCTAACTCCATATGCTTCATCGTGAATGAATTCAGGATTATAGCCTCTTGGCTGTCCAAAAGTTTTATGCCAGACTTCATTGCCATCTTTATCTACTTTCATGAGAAGGTAGTCCCAATTTTTCACTCCATAAGAAAGAGTATGCCCCCCAAGAATAAATCCTTCATCACTGGTCAAATCAAAATCATACAAATGATCGTTTTCTGCCCCCCCCAGATATTTTTCCCACAAAATTTCCCCGTCTAAATCAAGTTTAATCAATGTAAAATCTTGATTGTCTGTTGTAATAGCTGAAGATCTCCAGGTAGAAGAAATAACTGCATATCCATCATTAAGATATCTGACCTTTGTGCCTTGCGATATGGGTAATTCTTTCTCCCAAATAATATCTCCATCTTTTTGAACCTTCATTATAAAACCTTTACTGTCCTCAGAAATAAAAATAAAACCTCTGTTTTCTTCTAAGTCAGGTGCATCAACATAACCTGTTAAGATTATATTACCTTCAGAGCCAATATCTATACTTCTGATCCCTCCTATACCTTCAGAACTGAAATATTTTTCCCAAAGTAAGACTCCAGAAAAACTTAATTTAGCTAAGAAACGTTGAGTCTTTTGTATTGATGGATTATAAAGTGCTCCACCAATGAAATAGCCTTCTTCGTCCTCGTTAATACAATATCCAGCCCCTTTGAAACCTGAGGTCCCAAAACTTTTTTTCCAAATAAGTTCACCTTTGGAATTTACTTTAATTACTAAAATATCATCTTTGTTTAGAGGATCTAAACCATGCCCAATGGCAATATAACTCCCATCATTAGTTTCTCTTCCCTCATGCACATGTTCTTCAGATTCTGTACCATGAGCTTTAAACCATTCTACAGCATATTTTGTTTGATCAATTATAGGAAAAGTTGGCTCGGGATCATTTGTCTCAACATTTTCTGTTGAATCCGTGCAACTCACCAAACTTATTAGGATGGCTAGGTAAAATAAGGACTTTCTTTTAATCAACTATGAATAACCACCATAAAGAAAGAACCTTAAACCTGAAAGTAAATGCAAATAATTAATAATAAGTATTTAGGAATCGTGCAAAGGTAGAAAGACTATCTATTCGTCGACACCAATCCCATATACACCTGAGCCTAGAGGATACCAAGAACCTCCTGGTCCACCAAAGGCTCCCATGTCATTGCGAACATAGTTTGAATCAGGAATTAAATACATATCTAGAATTGTATCGTTAAGAGCCTTGCCTTCAACGCAAAGTCGCCATTCAGGATCATTGTATTTACTGGAGGGATCACCAGCATCTAATGCCAAAGATTTAAACTCTGTATTCTTATTTTTACCTGGATTTTCAACACAGAAATCTTCCATCACTACTGGATCAAAGTCACCATTTCCTTCCTGCCAGATTACATCCTCCGCATTCTTGTTTTCTACGCCCCCTTGACCACCTTCAAAGTCCGTATATTTAGCTGTAACGGAAGATCCACCAGGACTATCAAAGTATATCTGGTCAGAATTTGAGTACACAATGCTGTTCAGTAATTCAATGTTTCCACCATTAAGGTAACCGCCGCCGCCAAAGTCACCGGCATCATTTCTCACCACCGTAATATTCACAGCCTTAATATCAGAACTCTGCATATATAATCCACCGCCTTCTATGGATGCATCATTCTCACCAACTACTACATTTTCATAATCAAGAGATGTAAAAGCAGAAAGATACGCACCGCCACCGCGCTCACTTGTAT
>JBJKZS010000077.1:0-6653 GCA_045569115.1 Fidelibacterota bacterium
CTGACCAATTATCACTGATTTGCTTTCGGCGAATCTTTAGAGTGGGCGTCAATTCACCGTCATCAATAGTTAAATCTCTAGGAAGAATCTTAAATTTTTTAATTTGTTCTGGTGTAGAAAACTTAGTGTTCAATTCATCTACCTTTAATTGAATTTCTTCTTTCACCTCATCACTACCAGTAAAATCTTCCAGTGTATGATCAAGCTCCTTAAGCTTATCAATTTGTTCTTGCGGGTTTTTTGGAACTTCTGTTGCTTCAACACCTAGTTTATCACGAATAATAGCACCAACATCTAAAGTAAACAAAGCACTACAATATTTTCGTCCATCTCCTACAAGATAACACTGGGAAATTATTGGTATAGATTTCATGGTTTCTTCTATAACAAGAGGAGCAATGTTTTTCCCTCCTGAAGTAACATAAATTTCTTTTTTCCGGCCAGTGATTTTTATAAAACCTTCATCATCAATTTCGCCTACATCTCCAGTATGAAGCCACCCATCGATGATAGTTTCAGCTGTAGCTTCAGGATTTTTATAGTATCCTTTCATTACATGACGCCCTTTTATTAGTAGTTCGCCATCAGAAGCAACTTTCATTTCAGTGTTAGGCATGGCAGGCCCAACATAACCAATACGATTTCTAGCTTGGTAACTTAAAGTTGCCCCTGCTGTGTCTTCTGTCATTCCATAGCCTTCAAAAATAGGGATGTCTAAAGAATGGAATAAAGTCAGAATATCGGGATTAATAGGCGCGGCACCTGTAATAGCAAAACGGCAATTAGACATTCCAATTTTTTCTTTGAGTTTTCCTTTGAGAACCCCTGAAAGCCCAGGAACTTTTAGCAAAGCTTTAAGTACAGCTTTTGCATCTAAGGTTGCTTTAATATTAGAAAATACTTTCTCATAAATACGTGGAACTCCTATAAAGAGGTGTGGCTGGACCTCTTTAGCGTGATCAATAACGTTTAAAGGATTATCTACTACGTACATATGCATAGCATTCTTTACCCAGTAATGATTATCAACTAATTGGCCAAATACATGCGCCAGCGGAAGCCACGAAACATATTTTTCACCTTGATTAAACTTAACAATCTGGTTCGTAGACTCTAATTCAAAGAACCAATTATCATGAGTTAGCTCTACTCCTTTTGGGTTCCCCGTCGTTCCAGAAGTGTAAATCAGAGAAGCAGTATCACCCATTGAAATAGAATTCACACGTGCTAATAATTGATCCTCATCTATGGATTCGCCTTTAACAATAAATTCATCCCATGTCATAGATTTTGAGTGTTCAAAGGGTTCTATTCCATTGAAAAAAACAATGTGTTCTACTTTTTCTAATCTATCCAGAACCCTTTTTATTCGGTAGTTTGGCATTTTTTCTTCTTCATTATTATCCATAGGATTGTGCCCTATAAATACAATTTTAGAGTCTGAGTTGCTTACCACCCACTCCACTTCTTCTGGTGAACTTGTATGATAAACACCTACAGCTGCACCTCCTGTCATTTGGGTCGCAACATAACATCCAAACCATTCCTTCCTATTATAGCTGTAGATACTAGCTTTATCATTTTTTCCAATACCTAGAGCTATAAGAGACTTAGCAATTTCTTTTGAAAATGAAGTGAATTCAGACCAACTATCTGTCTCCCAACCATTGCTGCCGGATACTGATATAGCGGGTTCGTCTGCAAAGTTTATAGAATTGTCTAAAAGTCTTTTTGGTGTGTTTTCAGTTGACATGTTGAATGTTCCTTTCCTAAATGCTCCCCATAGAAGTTCTCTTCAATAATGATCAAATTTTTGCATTTTTGCAAGAACTAACGACTAATTCTTTCCAGAATAGCTTGGACCTTCTGCCTTATGGGAACAAGTACTCTAACTAGTAATGCGAATAACCAAAAGATTTATTTTAACAATAACATTTTTTTTGATTTAACAACATTTCCAGCTTGAATTATGCAAAGGTATACACCCCCTGAAATGCTTTGTTTGTTTTCATTTGTGGCATCCCAAGTGATAGATTTGAACCCAGGGTTTTGCTTGCCTTGAAATATAGTTTTTATCTTTCTTCCAATAATGTCATAAATAGAAATATTCACAAATTTTTCATATGGTAATTCATAGTTTATTACGGTTGACGAATTAAAAGGGTTGGGAAAGTTCGCTATGATTTGAAAATTTGTTACATCGGGAAATTCTCTGACTAAATTAAGCTTCATGGTATTAATTCGCCCTGGCGATCCATAACCTTTAGAGGCGGACCAACTTTTAGCTATTGCATTATCATATAGTGGACTAATTAATTCCAGTGTTGGACCATTCCCATCCGCTGATTCCGGCCAAGGACTAGAATCGTTATATTCTACAAAATCTCTAAGGTTATTATTTGAATCAAATAGCCGAATAAGTTCGCCTCCCCCACTTAGTCCAAATCCAAGGTCACCAATATAGTTCTTGATATCTGTAAAATGTAACGTAAAGGCTGTTGAGTCTTTAGTTAGAACTAAATATTCATTTGAGCCTATCAAAGTGTTTTTAGGAATGGTGAAAACGTGGTCATCGTTTTCATCTTTAAATGACCATCCAGTTAAATCTATGTTTTCTTCTGTCAGGTTATAAAGTTCAACCCAATCTTCTGGGTCAAAGTTATCAGAGGAATTATAGTTAATCTCATTAATTATAATAGTTACTTCGGATAAAAGATTAGATCCTACCCTGTATTCATAAAATTCCTTCTCAGCTTTCTTTGGACTTAGAACTAAAGCGTCATTATTACTGGCTCTAACATAATATTTAATACTGCTACCGTTCTCTTGATAAGGAATTGTTGCTCCGAAAACACTGTCATTTTCTTCTCCATCTCCATGTTTTCCATCATCAAACATTCTAACTGGAACAAATGAAGTATGCCTATTATCATCCGCAACCATTAATTCTACATGATCCGAATTCGTTACTTTAGCTGTGATTATAACAGGGTCACTATCAAATGGTTCTTCCACTGATTTTTTAACATTTTCAATAATGGGAGGGTCTTTTATGATTTCTCTATGTTTAAGAAGATATTCTCTCCTTTCTCTCACTGTAGGTAATATTCCACACCAATGTGCTCCATCTGGAGTAATAAGATAATTGTCTACATTATATCTGAAATAATCTTCTTCTTTAAATGGTGGGAATAAATTTGGATCGCTTTTAGCATATGGTTCTATAACATTTTGTATCCCATAGGCTAAATCTCGCAAATATTCTTCATAATAAATTTCTTCAATAATTGTACGAATATGAGCAGTGTAGAGTTTCCTATAAAGCGGAACTTTCATAAGCTTACTAAATAACGGTCTTTCTTCAGGATCATTATACTCAAAAAGAAATGGATCCCAATTGTAAACCCATGAAACATCTCCACCTATATCTCGAATGGGGTTTATCATACTACCCCCAAAAGTGTTGTCTTTATCCCATGGGATTATTTCAAATTGACCTGTATTGGTGTTACGATAAAGATAATAATTATGAATAACAAAACCATTATAGGCGTCAAGGTCTGGCATTACTGTTGATGCGGCGAAAAACCAAAGAACTCGATCAACATTTAATATTGTTTCAATACTATCAATATCATAGTTCAAGGTATAAATCAAATCTAAAAGGTCAGACCAGCCTGTTTCTGATTTAAGTTCATATCCCTTTTGATAAGCATAGATTGTTGAGTCTCTCCCGTACCAATTTAGATCAGGCCAAGCATCATAGGCATCATCATCACCATATAAGAATTGGGGTTCACATTTAAAAAATGCCCCTTGATTATTTCCGAAGTGTTTTGTCAAAAAGCTTTTATTGATTGATTCTACAGATACATATAAACCTAGATGTTCTCCATTAACAATAACATTTAAATAACCTGCTTCAGGTGTTGGCAAATAATATGATTGTGTAAGATACCCTATTGTCTCTCTTACAAAGGTTGCATCAAAAATTGAATTAGATAGTTTGACTTTGTTATATCCCAACAATTCTTGATTGTCGTAAATCAGGTTAAAATCTATATTAAACGGGAATTTTGGGCTCCTTACTGTTCTCGCCCACCAAAAAGTTGAATTTCCTTTATATCTTACACCTACACTATCTAAAGCTTCGCCATTAAATCTAATAGTTGCTAGTTCATAACTTTTATCGTCTTGTTTCCATCTGGCTTGGAGAACAGAGTCATAAGCTGGATTATAAAAATCAATTTCTAGAGTATGAACAGAGTATGGATCAAAAAGGTTTTGACTAAAAAGAACAGTCATATTAAAGAATAAAGTCAACAATAATTTGTTTTTCATATAACTCTATTTTTTAAAGATTTAAAAAAAATAATCTCACAAAAAATTAGTTTATTGAAGTACGGTATTAATTTTTTTTTCTGATGAAAAGTTTTGCACTCCTTGAATTTGTAACAGCGTTGATGCTATTAATTCAACAAACGTATTTATTTCCTTAAGCATATCCATAAGCTCTACATGAAGCTGATGAGTGCCTAGTGATTCTGGTTTATCTTCACTGACACGCATGAATTGCTCAAGCCTATATTTTTCTTCAAGATCCTTATAGATTTCCCCTTTAGCCACAATTTTTTCAACTTTGGTTCTATCAAACTTTATAAAGAATTTATTTAGTCTTTTTAATTGCTTGATGAGTTTTTTATGATAATCAATTATTGCCTGATGAGCTTCTAACGAAAATTCTTCCTCTAAATTGTTTTTTTTATTTACAAGGTTCTCTAAACGCAACTTAACAATGTTGTTCACAGAGCGTAAGTAGTTAACCACCGAAGCCAAAGAAAAAACTTCTCGGGATTGACTTTGAGTAAGATCACTACGACTTGCTTTAAGCAAATAAATATTTATTGAATCATTTAAAAATTCAATTTTCTCTAACCTTTGATTTATTCCCTCCATAAACTTTATACTGGGGTTCTCAATATCTTGTCCCGCATTCTTATCTATAAATGGTCTTACCAATGAGCCAACAACACGTTCAAGTAAACCCACCACCCCTTTAATTTCTGCCTGAGCACAATTAATTGCGGCTTCAGGTTGATCAAGAACCTTTTCATCAAGGTGAAGAATTGAAGGTTTTGTAATATCTCTATCTCTTTTTTTATCTGGGAAAAAACGGGTGATGTTTTTGGCAATTAGACTTGTGAAAGGCAAAAAGACAATTGTTGAAACAATATTAAAAACAGTATGTGCATTTGCAATTTGTCGAGGAATACTCTCTGAAGTGTTTGACATGATCTCTGCAAAAGATGGTATCCAGAAACAAAATAATAAAACCCCTAAAACATTAAAAAAAACATGGCCAATTGCTACTCTTTTAGCATCCCTAGATGCATTTAAGCCTGCCAGGAGGGCTGTGATACAAGTTCCAATATTAGCCCCTAAAATCAAAGGAACTCCAGCCTCCAGGGTAATAGAACCCCCACTGGCTAAGGTAATAACGATACCTGTCGTAGCGCTACTGCTTTGAACCAAAGCTGTGAAAATTGCACCAGCAAGTATACCTAAAAAGGGGTTTTCAAAACTTATTAAGATGGCATTAAAAGTCGGGTCTGAACGTAATGGTTTCATTGTGTCCGACATTACCTTCATCCCATAAAATAAAAGCCCAAACCCTAGTACAACAAAACCCAAATGTTTTACTGTTTCTTTTTTGGAAAAAAGGGACATGACGGTCCCTGCCGCAATCAATAACAATGCATAATCGGTTATCTTAAAAGCAACTATCTGAGCTGTGACTGTACTTCCAATATTAGAGCCTAAAACCACACCCAGTGCCTGCCCGAATCCTAGCAATCCCGAGTTAACGAAACTTACAAGCATAACTGTTGTAGCACTGCTGCTTTGAATTACCATTGTAACAAAAGCTCCAACGAACACTGCAATGAACCTATTAGAAGTAAGAGTTTCCAAAATTTTTCTCATACTATTTCCGGCCGTCATTTTCATGCCGTCGCTCATCATTTCCATTCCGTAAAGAAACATTCCAAGGCCCCCGAGAAGACCTGTCATTAATAAAAAGAGGGATATTTCCGATGAGGTATCTGATCCTGAGGCGTGAAGAGTAGTTATAAATAAGAAAAAGAGTATGATTATTTTTTTGCTTCTATGCATGTTAGAAAACTTTCAGAAGTTTTTTCTTGATATCAGCTTGGGAGCACTCTAGACCACTAATTAGACTATTTTTTTAAGAGTTAAAAAAGATTTGGAGATGATGGTTATCGTAGAGTTTTGTTCACTTTTTTGGGACAACAAGTACAGGACATTCTACATGATTAATTATTCCTTCATCTACAGAATCCATTATCCGAGATTTAAAGGTGCTCATTTTCCTGTGCCCAAGAACTAGAAGATCAATTCCCTCAGTTTCTCCAGCCAAGGTTTGGGAAATTTTTTCACTATTAATAATCTTTACTTGAACCGATTCCGCCTCTTCAATAAATCCATTGGTGCGGAATCGGTTTCTAATATCTTCTTCTTCGAGGCGGGGCCCTCGACTGTCCATCATCATTGTCATTTCTCCTGCATGAGGATCATTGACATGAACAGCGATTAATTCAGCCTTACTAGATCTAGCTATTTTGACCGCTTCTTTA
>JBJKZS010000078.1:0-25049 GCA_045569115.1 Fidelibacterota bacterium
ATTACTGCTAGCTCCCCGGATTTGCCTTTTTGAGAATTTCCATGTTCCATACCCATGATACCTTTGTACCCTTTTTTATGAATATGTTTAAAAACATTGAGATAATTTATTTCTCCAGTTGTAGGCTCTTTCCTTCCAGGGTTATCTCCGATTTGAAAATAAGCGGTTTCTTTCCAAGCCTTATCAATGTTTGGAATCAAATTCCCTTCTGTAATTTGTTGATGATAAATATCAAAAAGTATTTTACAGGAAGGACTATTTACAGCACGGCAAATTTCATAAGCTTGAGGAATTTTTGAAAGGAATTGGCCCGCATGATTTGCCCACCAATTAAGAGGCTCGATTACAATAATTAATCCATGAGGCTCTAAAACATCACTGGCCCGTCTTAGCGCTTCAACAACATTTGCAGTCTGGTATCCCATCTCTTTAGTTAGGTCTACATGACCTGGCACCACAGTCATCCAAGTCGCATTAACACGTTTAGCAACCTCAATAGAATCTTTAACATCCTTAACAAATTCATCCTGTAAAACCTTGTCTCCAGTGGTTAGATTTGGTTCATTCCAATAAATATTGTTTGCAACGAAAACTCCCATAGTCATACCTAAACGAGCCATTTTTTTTGCAATCTTATTTTGATCTGATTTTGAACGATTTTTCATCCCATTATCTTCAATAGAACGAAACCCCTGATCATACATAAACTGTAATTGATCAATAAAATCTTGTCCCGCATTTTCCGAAAACATCCCAAAATGAGGAGCATAATTGAGCTTAAAAGTGTCATTTTTTATATTTGATTTATTATTTGAAGCAGCACCAAGTGTAGCTGAACTAATAATAGGCAATGCCACTCCTGCTGTGCCTTTTTTCAAAAAGTCTCTTCGTTTCATTTTATCACCCTCTATTTTAGATAAAAGTTGTTTTTCCAGGTATCGGTATAGGATAATTCCCCTCTGCATCAGGAAGAACTGGTGCAGGATCATTAAACGAATGTAGTTCTGGGACTAAATTAAGATTTGAAGCCATAGCTTCATCCCAAGTTATTACTTGCCCAGAATAAGTAGCCATTCTTCCAAGTATAGCTGTCATAGTACTATTAGCACCCATTTCTACATCATTATATCTGTAATCACCTCTTCTTATCGCTGAAAAAAGGAGATTATGTTCCTGTTGATATGGGTTTATATCATTTTCTCCTTTGTGATTGTAGAGTTCCTTACCCTGATTTGAAGAAATTAATCCATAGTTTGCACTATCAACGTGAACAGAACCCTTTGTACCCTGAAACACCTCATCAACACGATTCATACATCCTCTCTGATGCCTACATTGACTAGCAACTATCTCTCCATTTGGATAAGTAAACTCTACAAAATGATGATCAAAAATATGACCATGGTCAGGACCTTTTCTTATCTCTCGTCCTCCCATACCCTGAGCTGAAATAGGAATGTCTCCAATAAACCAATTAGCAACATCTATATTATGAATATGCTGTTCTACAATATGATCACCGCATATCCAATTAAAATAGTACCAATTACGCATTTGATATTCTAATTCTGTCTGACCAGTTTTTCTTGGTCGAACCCAAACTCCACCACCATTCCAATATACCTGACCAGAAATAATTCTTCCGATTTTATTTCTGTCTATCATTTCTTTTACTTGAAGGTAGTTACGTTGATAATGACGCTGAAGGCCAACAATAACATTTAATTTCTTGATCTCAGCTTTTTTCCCAACTTCAAGTATCTTTTTTATTCCAACAACATCTGTAGCTAAGGGTTTTTCCATAAAAACCTGTTTATTTTTTTCTACCGCATACTCAAAATGGATGGGTCTAAATCCGGGAGGAGTTGCTAGTATTACTACATCTGCCATATCAATAGCTTCTTTGTAAGCATCAAAACCTACCAATATAGTTTCTTCATCAACTCTCAATTTTCCAGAGTTTCCATAACGATTTAATAAATTGTCATAACATGCCTGAGCTTGATCCTTAAAAACATCCGCCAAAGCAACAATTCTAACATCAGGATCAGCTAAAATGGCTTGATGTGCAGCTCCAGTTCCACGACCACCGCAACCAATTACAGAAACTTTAATTTCTCCTTCAAAACTTTGTTTACTAGATCTTGCAGGAAGCACATTAAATAAAACTCCAGCTGTAGCAATTCTACCTGATTTTTCAATAAATCTTCTACGATCAATTTTTTTGTTTTTTGGCATTTTTTAATATTCCTCTATTGGATTAATCCAAAACTTTTCCATAACATGTTTTAAAGGTACAACTTTTGGACGTATGATGCGAAAACCAATATGATGAGCGTCGGTATGCCACCATAAACTCTTTGGAGACTGTGGGTCCTGTTTTTTCCAGCTTTTTCGGGAATAGTCACGAGCCGCTGAACGGAGTTCGTTTGGCTCATCCCTGAATGAACCTCCTCTCACTACACGGGGGTAAAGTCTTTTTGAAATCCTCAAATGCGATTTAGAAGAATAACCCTTTTTTGTATAACCATCCAAAACCCATTCCGAGACATTACCATGCATATCAAAAAGACCAAATGGATTTGGTTCTTTATTACCACTTTTATGAACACGAAGGTGACTATTACCTTTGAACCATGCTACATCTTCAAGCTTTGAACCTTCAAAAGAAAATGAGTACCTACCATTAGTTCCAGCTCGACATGCATATTCCCATTCTGCCTCTGTTGGAAGGCGATAAAAGTAACCTGTCCTTGCACTAAGCCATTTACAAAATTGTGAAGCACCATACTGAGTTATATTTGTGACAGGATAACCTGGTTTATTTAGGTTTAAATAAGGCATTGTTGCTGATGATATACCATCAATATTTAACTCCAAATGACCTCGAGCCTGAGGCACATTATCGATCTCTCTATATAAAAAAAGTTCGTACAAGTCCCATGAAACTTCCAGTGTACTCATCCAAAAATCATCAATATCAATATCTTGAATTGGACCTTCATCAGATTTTCTACCAATTTCATTATCTGGACTTCCCATTAAAAAGTTTCCACCAGTTATTGGAATCATTTCAATAGATATATCAGAGCCATTAATTAATTGAGTATATGCTTTGAAAGAGCCTGAAGAAAATTGAAATGACAAAAAAAATAACGGGGCAATAGTAAAATAAAATCTCTTCATATCATCAAATTTATAATAAAAATATAATTGCTAATATTCTATTGTTATTATTAATCTAACATTTAGTTACTAACAAAAGTTTTAATTTCATATTTCAATATACTTAAAATAATAATTGAATTATTATTCGATAAAAACTAAAATTATTTGATCTTTTTTTATTTGGATCACTTATCTTTAATCATGTTTCCAATTATATCACCATTCACAAGTGATTGGATATCATTCACTATTTTATTTTTTGGAATTTTTGGACTTATTGGATCAAGTGAATTAGTTAGAGTTAAATTGGGTTGGAAACCTGAAGTAAGTAGAAAACTAGTTCATATCCTTGTTGGTGCTATGGCGCTAGCATCTCCTTTTATTTTTGTTAGTAATATCCCTCCAACTATACTTGGTTTTATATTTTTTGCAATTAATCTGTTTGCAATTAAAACCAGGTTTTTCAAAGGAATGCATTCAACGGAAAGAAAAACGTATGGTACTGTCTATTTTCCTTTAGCTTATGTTTTACTATGCATTTTTTGGTGGGATCGCCAAATAACATTCCAAATTTCTTTGCTAATTCTAACATTTGCTGATACAGCTGCGGCATTAATTGGAGAAAAATGGAATAATCCTATATTATTTAAACCCTGGCGGGACAAAAAGACAATTCAGGGTAGTCTGGGCATGGGAATTACTTCATTTTTATTAACTGGCATTGGAACAGTTCTTTTCAGACACCTTTCTGATATAGAACCTTTAGAGGCTACTACGCTATTATTACTAAGTATTATAGTTGCTTTGATGTCAACTATAACAGAAATGCTATCTGATTCAGGCTCGGACAATCTATCTATTCCAATAGTCTCAGCAATAACATATGATCTCTATTTCTTCATCACGAATAGTGGTGAGATAATGACATTTTTCATCTGGTCTCTAATTTCTTTTCTTTTAATACTGGTTTTGTTCAAGCTTAATGTCCTAACCATTGACGGCGCATTGGGTGCATTTATTATGGGCTTATTTATATTTGGAAGTGGTGGGTGGAAATTTCTTGTACCAATAGGATTATTTTTCCTTACATCCTCATTCCTTTCAAAAATTCTAAAAAATGACAAAGATAAAAACTTTGAATCCTTTGGCAAAGGTTCCAGGCGAGATTTAATTCAAGTCTATGCCAATGGAGGAATTCCAATGTTAATTTCAATATGGTGGCTATATGACCCATCAGAAATTCTATACATTGCTTTTTTAGCAAGTGTCGCATCAGCTACAGCTGATACTTGGGCAACGGAGATCGGTATTTATTCTAAAATACCACCTAGGAATTGTATCTCTTTTCGAAAATTAAAACCAAGTGTCTCAGGAGGTGTTACTCTTTTCGGGACTATTGCTTCTCTACTTGGTTCTGGAATAATCAGTCTTTCAGCACAATTCTTTCTTCAAAGTAGTGCTCAAGCATTACTAGTATTATTAGCAGGATTTACAGGAAGTATTTTTGATTCAATAATAGGAGCAACGGTTCAGGCTATATATGTCTGCAATAAGTGCGGAAAGAGAACTGAAAGGTCTCAACATTGCGGGAATTCCACAGCTTTAGAATCAGGAAATAAAACAATAAATAATGATATGGTAAACCTGCTATGTACTCTTTCAGGAGCTACTATCGTTATATTAATAAGTTAAATATATTCCATTAACAGAAAAATAATCATAAATCAGAATGTTTCTCATTCTCAGGTTCTAATATCTCTTCAATCCAATCTGTTAAACGCTCAACTTGAGAAATTCTGGTCAAATAAATTCTATTAATAGATTTAGACAAGGCATAACGGTCATTGTCCTCATTAGAATTACCTATGACGAACCCAGCTGAAATATCAGAGGTATCTATTACGACTACTTCAAGAAAAGGCTCTTTCAAACCATAATCATTAGCTTTATCAAGTTTTTCAGAAATAAGTTCAGTAGCGGTGACTCCTTCCATTGCTGAAAAAAACCGGTTCATATCTGAATCTATTACATTGAAACTTGAGTCACCATGCAAGTACCAACCAATAGTATCCTGAGGACTCAATGTGATTTGATAAACTCCTGAAATTCGAATCTCTTTTAGGGATTCTCTATCAAAACGTGCAAGCTGCTTATCCTGAAAATAGAAAGGGTCACGAGCAAGATCATCCTTTGTTGACTCTCTAATTGTGAAAACTGGGGATCGACCTGATTCGTATCCATGAAATTCTAAATCATCACTATCTTCATTTAATGGATTACCTATAGTTATCTCTTTCAAAGCCATTTCTTCCCCAAGATTGATAATTACTTTTACTTCAGGGTTATCAAATCCAAAGGTTCCTTGATCTTGAAAATTTTCAGCAACAAATGACTTCGCTGAATAATTCGTCAAACTGCTTAAGAAACCATTAATTCGAGATTGTTCTACAGGAAGGTTAGGAGTTTTCATGAACCAAGTCTCACCAATTTTCTCAAATAAAATAGAATGTTTTTTAGTAAAGAGTTCAACCTTGCGAACATCATCTTTGTTAAAATGAGCAATTTTTTTATCTCTAAGATCAAACAAAGTCTTTTCAGATTGAGTTTTGATGTTATCTGAGGTAATAAAAATTGCATTTGAATCTTTAAAGGCTACAAATAAATCACCACGAGTAGGAGAATTATCACCAATTAATAAATCTAATTTTCTGCCATCTTTAGATTCAATTATTACTTCTACATATTCTGGCTCTAAACCAAAGTTTTTCAATTTATCCGACGTGATATTAAGTGTACGTTTTATATCAGCATTTATAAAAGCAGAGTAATTCCCAGTAATAGCTGACTCCTCTACACTAGTTCGAATTGGCATAGTAATTTCCCAACTTTCTCCTAAACGCTGGTATTTGATTATATCACCTTCTTCCTGAATAAGAGTTACAGAGTTTAGATCTTCCTCATCAATCTTTATAAGAGAAGATTGAAACGCCTCTAATTCCTCACGGTCTTTACCACCCTCAATCTCATAGAAATAAACAAATAATCCTAATATGGTAGCAACAATAGCAAGTATCAAAGTTTTATTCATGATATTTAATTAGGACCTTTTCATATAAACATGAATACCTAACCTCACAGCTACAATTGGAAATAAAATAATAAGAAAAAAGAGCGTCAATTTTTGTTGCCTCATAGTCATGGTAAGCGGTCTATTCTCTGGCTGTTTAGGCCTAACCGATATCAAATCTTCTTCTTCAGCAAGCCAACTTACTATATTAAGAAAAAAATCCATATTCCCAGGTGCTTGAGATACATAAACATCAGCTGAAAAATCAGAATCACCAATTACAACCATACGTGTTTTGACAGAATCTTCTTTTTCAATTGCCATGGCAAGCGTAGTTGGCCCCTCAGTATCAGCATCATCTACAGAAGCTTTATTCTCTTCAAACAACATTTTGAAATCAGTCTCTCCCCAGCTATTCGGACTAGTATATACAAGTTCACTAATATTAGAGTCCATGTTCTCTTCATTAATTTTGCTTAAAGATTGAGCTTTAACAAATGAAGTTGCAAATCTGAAGTTTTTAGTAATCATGTGATCACCATATTCTGCCGCCGTAGGAGCAAAACTAACACTACTCTGTCGATTTAATCCTGATGATGTAAGAACAAAACTAGAATGTGATTCCAAAACCATATCACCATTGAACCTAATATTCCAATCTGCAAAAAGATATTCAAGGCCACTATTTGTTTCAGGGTCAAGCATAGCCAAGACATTACCTCCTTTATTTAGGAATCGTCCTAAAGCACCTACTTCACTTTCAGCAAACTGTTTTATCGGTCCAGCAATTACAATGACATCAGCATCTTGAGGAACTTCATCTTGTTGGAAAAGATTAAGCGCATCAACCTGAAAATGTTGTTTTTCAAGCTCATCTTTTACTAACTGAGCACTTGCCATTCCTGGTTCATCAGGAAATATTGCCTTTTCTCCATGGCCCTGCAAAAAGTAGACTTTACGCAATTCATCGCGAGTGACTTTTATTAGAGCATTTGTAATATCCTCCTCATCTGTGCTATTTATCTCTTCATCCTTTAGATCTGTTTTAAATACCAAAGTTGGTAAGTCAAGATATTGTTTCTCAGGACCAAAAAATTCTCTTACTCTCTCTGGCTCTTTGATAGGATCAATTATTTCAAAATTAAATTTCCCTGAATAATGGGTATACTCTACCATCCTATCTTCCATTTGACGTGTTTCAGCATCTCCTACAAAAGAAATTAGAGTTACCTCACGATCAAGATTACGAAGTATTTTTACAGTTTGCTCAGAAAGAGAAAACTCTTGTTGAGAAGTTGTGTCTACTCTCCAAGAATGGCGAATACTCAAATAATCAAGCAAACCAATAATCACTAAAACAAGTAATATTACCAATGCCGCGTTTGCCCCAAGTTGAGTTCTTTTAGACTTTATTCTATCTATTACTTCTTGAAAATTGGAAATCAAAGGGAATAAGAAAAGGATTGAACCAATGCCTATGAGCATCCATGCTAACCAATCAAACTGCACTATGGAAACACCATAAAGCCATCCCAAGAAAAGAATACCTAGGCCATCATAAGATGAACCTCTCCAAAGTTTTATAGATTTCATCAAGACCTCCATCTCAAGCTTTCAATAGATTGGTGTGCTAGAAAAAGGGTAATTCCACAAATTGAGACATAATACATCAAATGACCTGTATCAAAGATACCTTTAGAGAAGTCTTCAAAGTGCTCTACAATTGAAAGATACTGAAAGAAACCACTCATTGCTCCTGACGAAAAGTTTGCAAACCAACCAACTAACCATAAGAATAGAAGTGCTACAAAAGTACCCATAGCAGAAATTATTTGATTCTCTGTCATTGAAGAGATCCAAACACCAATACCTACTGAAGCCGCACCCATTCCTATAATTCCAATATAAGCTATTGATACAGGTAATATATCTGGATCTCCAAAGAATATAATCACCAAAGGATATACCCACGTTAATAAAGCCATTATAACATATAAAGCAAATGCCGCTAAAAACTTACCTATCACAATATGGGTTGTGGTAACAGGAGAGGTTAACAGAAGTTCAAGTGTTCCAGTTTTTTTATCATCAGAAAAACTTCTCATCGTAATCATAGGCACAACAAAAAGAGTTATTACGCTTATATTTGAAAATAGTGGCCTAATAATCATATGATTTACATTTACAGGAGGGGCTGGCTGACGCATCCTTGCTGCCTGCCATTGGAGATTAGCAGCATACTGTAAAAAGGAGGACGTCAGCAAATAAAAAAACACTCCGGTTAATACAAGAAAAAGGCCTATAACCACATAAGCTATTGGCGATGAAAAGTATGACTTGAACTCTCGATTGAAAATTGTAATAATATTATTCATGATTTTGCACCTTCTGATTCAGACATCATTCGGATGAAAACATCCTCAAGTGTTGCTTCTTCTACTTTCATTTCTAATAAACTCCAACCTTTTTCTGAAAAACTTTTTGACAGAGATTGTCTAACGTTATATTTAAAATCACATTTCAATATGAAGGAAGACTGTCCATTTCCAAAATTTGAATCCAGTATCTCCGCAACTCCTTCAGTTTTATTCACAATTTCAGATATATCTTCTAAAGGTCCCTCAACAACTACAGCCATTTTTTCTGAGCCTTGTAAAGACTTTGCTAAACCATCAGGAGTATCTTTAGCTATTATTTCACCCTTTCGAATAATTATGACTTCATCACATGTCATTCCTACTTCAGGTAAAATATGAGTTGACAGAATAATGGTATGATTACCAGCAAGAGATTTTATCAATTCTCTTACTTCTCTAATTTGTATAGGATCAAGACCAATAGTGGGTTCATCTAAGATTAATACTTCAGGATCATGAATAATAGCCTGAGCTAAGCCAACCCTCTGTTTATACCCTTTTGAAAGAGTCTTAATTACCTTTTTTCGAACATCTGAAATAGCAACTTTTTCACAAGCTAAATCTATTTTGCTGTTTACTTCTCTTGAAGAGATCTGTTTGATTCTCCCAGCAAAACTAAGATATTCTTCAACTGTCATATCAACATAAAGTGGTGGAGTCTCTGGAAGATATCCGATACGCCGTTTTACTTCAATAGGATCTTTTTGAACATTATATCCTGAGACTTCGATTGTACCATTCGTTGCAGGCATAAAACCTGTTACTATTCTCATGGTAGTAGTTTTTCCAGCACCATTGGGTCCTAAAAAACCAAGGATTTTACCCTGTTCAACATTAAAGGAGATATTGTCTACAGCCAAAAATGAGCCGTAACGTTTTGTTAGATTCTTAATCTCGATCATACAACCTCCATTGGTTTAACTCCATTTTTATTTGCAACCCACGATAATTTTGTTGATAGAACAAATTCATGAATTACTCTTAAATCTTCTTTGCAAGATGAAATACTAGGTACGAATTTAGCAAATTTTGCAAGGTCTGCACGTTTCAAAATTGAAATAACTTCGTCAAGTTTTTTGTTAGAAACAGGAATGACAAATTTTGCTTCTTCTATTTCTGAAGTCGTCATTTCTATAGCTCTTAAAAAATACTGATTCTCTACATATTCACGCACTAAATAGGATAAGTCCTCATAGTACTTTTTTAATGCGACTGCATTTGAAGGATTTTCATTACTTAAAGTGTCAAGTTTATCCATAGCAATTTCGAAAGGTGGACGATTCGGAATTGCTATTTCTATTTTTTTAATTTCATCATGAATCCGTTTTCTCCACATCCATATAAGCCCAATAAGAGAAATTAAAATTCCTAATATCGATAGAATGTTTCTCCAAGGAATTATAGTTGGGATAAGAACAGGCGGTTTTAAATCTTTCAATTTTGGCTGAGCTTCAGTTAAAAGAGAATGAACCTTGACTTGTGATGGGTCCAGTTGAATGGGATACACGAGTTCTTTCCCTTCTTCAGTTAAAATTCCAACATTATAAATTGGAATTTGAAAATTTCCTGTATCCCAGAATGTTAATTGGAACTCAACTCCCCTGTCATCTTTAAACTCATTTTCAAGTATTTTACCTTCACTAATACTTATATTATTATTTTTGATTATTAAAGGAGGAAATTCTATTTTTCTATCTCCGGTACCCTTAGCCCAAACTTGAAAACTCATAACATCACCTATGACAACATCTGTTGTATCTAGTTCTCCATAGATATAGAAATCACTTGTCTTTTTATTTTCTTCACTACATCCTATTATAATTAAATAATTGAGAAGAATTAACCTTAAGTGAATTTTCAAAAACGTCTCTCTCTAGCTTTAAAGTAAGACATTAATGGTTCAACATAGTCAGCTTCTGTAGAAATAGGAATAAGGTCGAATTTTAACCGTTTACAGTCTCTATAAAATTTATTTTCTTGATTAGAAATATATTTAGCATGTGCTTTTCTTGCACTAGGTGATGTCGTGTCAAGCCAAAATGTTTCTTCGGTTTCAGCATCATGTACTTTCACCAAGCCAACATCAGGAATACTCATTTCACTAGGGTCAAATAACTTAATGCCAATTAAATCATGTTTTTTATTTACAACCTTTAAAGTTTGACTAAGTTCACTTCCCATAAAATCTGAAATTAAAAATATAACACTTCGACGATTGGCTACTCGCAAAAGATAATTTAGAGCAGAATCAATATTGGTCCCTCGTCCTTCACCTTTATGATAAATCAATTCCCTTATAACACGCAAAACATGCGAAGAACCTTTTTTAGGAGGCACAAATCGATCAACCTGATCCGAAAAAATCAGCAGACCTACCTTATCATTATTTTTTATTGCTGAGAATCCAAGCACAGCACCAATCTCAGCAGCTATTTCTGATTTAAATTTAGACCTAGTACCAAAATGACCGGAACGACTCGCATCATAAATAATGAAAACAGTCAACTCTCTTTCTTCTTCAAAAATTTTTACAAAAGGTTCATTATAGCGAGCAGTGACATTCCAATCAATAAGTCGGATGTCATCACCAGGCTGATATTCTCGAACTTCTGAGAATGTCATACCTCTACCTTTAAAAACACTATGGTATTCTCCACCGAAAATATCATTTACTAAACTTCGGGTTCTAATTTCTATATGACGTACTTTTTTAAGAATTTCAGCTGGAATCATACCTATAATTATGGAACTTCTATAGTATCGAAAAGCCTCTGAACTAATTCTTCAGAAGAAACTTCTTCAGCTTCAGCTTCATATGTAGGGATAATTCTGTGACGTAAAATATCAAAGCC
Source organism: Fidelibacterota bacterium (assembly GCA_045569115.1). Lineage (GTDB taxonomy): Bacteria > Fidelibacterota > Marinisomatia > Marinisomatales > S15-B10 > S15-B10. The sequence continues at coordinate 11,505 of JBJKZS010000078.1, forward strand.
AACATATCGAATATCTTCAGGGATAACATAACCACGACCCTCAACAAATGCACGTGCTCTAGATGCCAATACTAAAAATATGGTAGCACGCGGAGAGCAGCCATAAGCAATCAAATTTGAAATTTCACCTAAGTTATAATTATCAGGATCTCTGGTAGCTAAAATTAGATTGATTACATATTTTTCTATTTTTTCATCTACATAGATGTCATTAACCACAAGTCTGGCATCTCTAATTTCTTTAGTGTTAATTACTGGAGACAAATCAGTATTCTCATTTACCACAGAAACTTTCCGAAGTATTTCTAGCTCTTCTTCTTCAGAAGGATAGTTTACTTTTAGCTTCATCATAAATCGATCAACCTGGGCTTCAGGAAGAGGATAGGTTCCTTCTTGTTCAATAGGATTTTGTGTAGCAAAAACAAGAAATGGATCATCAAGAGGAAAAGTTTTTTCTCCAATTGTAATTTGTCTCTCTTGCATTGATTCAAGAAGAGCACTTTGAACTTTTGCTGGAGATCGATTGATTTCATCAGCTAAAATGATATTAGCAAATAAAGGTCCTTTTTTAGTGTCAAATGATCCCGTCTTTTGATTATAGATGAGAGTCCCAATTAAATCAGCTGGTAGCATGTCTGGAGTAAATTGAATCCTTTGAAATTTGGTGTCAATCAATTGTGCAACAGTTCTTATAATAGTCGTCTTTGCAAGTCCTGGCACACCTTCAAGCAGGATATGTCCGTTAGAAAGAAGACCTATTATTATTTTTTGGACAATTTCTTTTTGACCAACTACTATCTTTTCGATTGATTCCAATAGTGGTTTTACAAAGGTAGACTTTTGAGAAATTTTTTCGTTGAGTTCAGTTAGACTAAAATCTGTCATAAAAATTCTTAGGGAGATATATGTTTTAACTGGGGGATTTCATTTAAATCTTTACCAAGGTTTCTGAGCTCAAACTTAACAGATTCTACAAGGCCACTATCTGCTTTGGAAGAAAAGAGCTGAAGAAATTTTTCATATTCTAAACGAGCTGATTCATAGTCATTTACAAAGTTTGCAAATACATAGCCAATCATAAACTGAGCATTTATTGCAAATTTCGATTCTGGGAAATTACTTACAACCTTTCGATACTCTTCAAGAGCACCCTCAAAATTTTTGTTGAAAGCAATATAAGTATCTCCAATCATATATTGTCCTTCTGCAGCCTCTATCGATTGAGGATAATTATCAACAAGATTACGTAAATTTTTTAAAGCTTCAGAGTATTTCTGATTAGTAATCATTATTTTACTTTGTTCGAGTAATTCTTGGGGTGATTCTTTAGAACAGCCTATAAATAAAAGTAATAATGATAAAACTTTAATTATTCTTAGAGCCATGTGCTATATAATCCTCATAAAAACATGCAAAATATACAGTTTTGATTCTCTCCTACAAACCGATTTAATTAAATTTTACGTTTAACCATAAAAAGTTTCTGTTTTAGAATGCGTAAGGTACACCAAGGTTAACAATACCATTTCTTGGGAAACTGAAGGGAATAGCATAATAAAATCTTATTGGTCCCAAAGGTGTACTCAATGTTAATTCAGCACCATAATTCCATCCTTCTCCTTTTCTCCAAGAATCAATCTGCTCAGAAAGGTCACCTAAAGAAGTTGCCAAAATTCCTCCATCAAAGAAAAGATCAATACCAAAAACTGAATTTAGAGGTATCCTTAATTCAGTACTGATTAGAACTTTTATAAGTCCACCAACTGGACGCTCAACCTCATCAATTATTCTTGTCATATAACGTTGAGCTGGCCACCCCCTCAAACTTGTACTTCCTCCAAGATAATAAAGGTCATAGGTTGGAATATAAGGTGCCTTTTCACTAAGACGATCCATTCTTCCAATTTTTGTTCTGAATGCAAAAACTCTCCTTTTAGGAAGTGTTGTATAATTCCTATAGTCAAATTCAAGTTTATAATAATCATGTGTGCCACCAAGTAACCAACCCACAATTTCAGAATCTAACGTTAGAGACCAACCATTATGCGGTGTAATTAGATTATCTAATTCACGATGTCTAAACCTAAGAGATACACTTCTTTGTTGCTCCTTTGCTTGCTCTTCAAGAGTCATCCTTTCAGATATAATTCTCGTCCAACTCAATCCGCCCTTTAGGAATGATTGGTCAAAATATCTTCTTATTCCAGTCCACTCTACACCATATCTCAAGATAGGCTCATCTACACGCAAAAGTTCTGGTGCACGATCCACAAAAAACTTTAATGTGTTAGGTGCTCTTAATTTTATTAACCAGTTATTTGTAAGAGATAAATCCGATCTAAATATCGCAGGTACGCTACCACGATTCACTATAGCATCTATAGGTAGATCAATACTACTCCTTAACCCTAGTCGAATACCAGTATTGTATATACTTCGATCTACCAATCTAATGGCACCCTCAATTCCTGATATTGGTTCCCCACCTGAACTACTTGAAGGTATATGAGCAAAACCTGGCTCAATAATTAAATCTCGCTTGCCTAGCTCTTTTATTTCCACATTTACATTGACCCGGTTGTTACCCAGTTTGCTCTTACTAGGAATAATATCAACAAGCGAAAATAGTGATGTCTCAAATAATTGGCGTTCAGATAATTGAATTAATTCTGCATTATAGAGATCACCAGCTTTGAAAGTCAATTCTCGCAAAACAAATAATCTATCAATTTCCTCTAATCCAATAATTTTTACTGAATCTATGTAAGCATTTGGACCTTCATCAATGAATAGCTTTAAATCAATCTCTTCTCCTGATTTATAATTTTGTTCCATAGAGAAAAAAAGTTTTCCGATTTTATGGTATTCAAATTCTAAGTCTTTATAATTCTGGCTCATACCTGTTAGGTTAAGTGGCCGATCAATTTTCAATCCTAGTATACGTAAAATTTGACGTTCTTCGATTGAATTGTTACCTTCAACAATTATAGAGCGAAGGATAGATCTTAACCCTTCTTTTATTTTAAAGACAATACGCGTACTCTTATCATTTTGAATAATAAAATCCTCTTCTACAGATACTTCAAGGAAACCTTCTGATATATAATAATTTCTGATGCTAAAAGCATCAAGCTTAAGTGACCTACGATTAAATTCTGTTGTTTTCCACAACCGTGGCTCTTTCAGTTTTAATTTTTCTTTTAATTGACTGGATGAAAGGGAATTATTCCCTTCAAAAATAATAGCCCCAACAAAATATTTTTCACTTGATATCTGGCCTTGGATAGTTAAAGGTATATTTACAAATAATACTCCAACCAATAAAAACTTAAAGTTTCTTGAAGTCAAGTTAGAATCGGTATTTACGCCTATATTTTAGGTGCACTTGTCCATCATCATCATAAGTCACAACTAATGAAACATTACGATTGAGACGATATTCCACGCCAAGCTGATTTGGATTAATAAGAGAAAAACTGCGTTTATAACTTAATGAAAGATTTGAAGTTACTCGAGTACCAACTTTTACAGCAATATCTTCTTGCCCCAATGGATCAATCAAAGAAGTCGAACCTTCAATTTCAAATTCATCAAAAAGAGGGCTTGATCTTGCTAGATTTTTTTCCAATTCGTTCTCCAGAAACTTCCCAAAAAGGAAAGCTGATTGCCGGCCTATATTATCAGCTGTATTCCCATCAAAACGTTTCTGAAGAGTAAGTAATTGAAGCAAATCTTCCTGACTGAAAAAATTGTTACTATGTTGCAAAACAAGTACAGGATCATCTAATTCACCAGTTAGTGAAACTAAAATATCCTCGCCAGAAATAGTTGTTGTTGCCTCAATATTTAGCTTTGGATTTAACTCTGTAGGATCAAAAGCAAGATTTCCTTCTTGAATATTAAATACATCTGAAAAATAGTAAAATTTTCCGTCTACAACATCAAGTTCACCAACTAATTGATATGGTTCATTACCATTTTTTTGTATTGACATATTTCCTGAAACTTCTGCATCAATTTGACTATTTCTAACAAATAAGTTGTCACTAATTGGGAAATTTAACTTATAGTTTAAAATGGTGCCTCCATCATCTTGAATTTCACTATAATCTTCTCTAGAACTGAACTCCATTCGCAATACAGCTTCATCAGGTATAATATCTCCAGCTATACTAATTGTGTCCTTCCCAGTTATTGAAAGATCAATATTTCCTATACCTTCTATTTCACCTAATAGAGTCCGAACATATACATTCTCTCCATGAACCAGAAATGCAAGGTTAGGATCAAAAAAGGTTGACATATCCATAGTACCAGTAATACGAAGATTATCTTTTTTTTCCTCTTTTTTTTCAGAAAAAAGTTTTCCACCTGAAATTCTAGCAATATTTGAACGAAGGCTCTGGCCCCAGTTTGTGTCTTTGGGTATATTTGAAGTAGCTGATAATTTTTCTATAATTAGCATATTGTCTTTAAGCAAAGCTCGACCATTAAATTCAGAAATAGGTATATCAAGTAAAGTATAAAAAATCTTTCCATTATTTATTGAAATAGAACCATTTCTGACAGGCTTTTTGGGTGTTCCTTGAATACTCAAATCAATCTCTATCTCTCCATTAATAGAATCAATATATGTGAAATAAGGTGATAGAAATTCCATTGAAGAGGTTCGAGAATTAAAATTTATTGAAACTGGATCTGATTCAATCCAGCGATCTTCATCATATTTTATTAAATCAAAATCAACTGGAAGATATCCTTCTCCACGGTATTCACCAGTTCTCGTAAGACTAATAAAATCTTCAAAATAAACCCTGTTGTTAGAATAGCGTCCATTTATTTTAATATTTTGAGCATTTAAGCGAGAAAATTCCGGGTCATCTATATTAATAGCAAAATTAAGTTCTGAAGCAGATGCGGTTCCACCCATAGCAAAACTACCTGATGCTTTACCCTGTATTTCCCACCAATTCGGTAAATATGGGGATAGAAGACTTAGATCAAAATTTTTTAAACTACTACTAAAACTAATGTTTCCATCAGGATTTGGGTAAAGAAATTTTTCAGCATCTGTTAAGGCTGTATAGAAGCCTGAAATATCAAGGACTAAATCCTGTCCTTTTCGAAGTTGCAACTCTTTGATAATTACATGCTCACCATCAATCGTAGATGAAAACAAAAGGTCATCAAATTTCATTTCTTCCCAAACTCCATCTCGTATTTGAAAAGACCCGTTAAAAGAAAATTCATTACTGATAGTGCTTGCACTAAAATTAGCAAAAGCTGATCCAGAAACTGGAAAATTCTTACCCGCTAAATTCCCTATACCATTTAAATCAATATTCACCATTTGAAATTCACCACTATTGAGCAAACCATCATGAAATTCTAGCTTAGTTTCAAGTGAGCCTTCATTTACCTTTAAAGAAGCAGGCCCAAACTTAGTCCTTCCTTTATGGTGAGATATTGAAAAAGGCTCAAGACTAGATATAAACTGATCCTTAAGAGAAGATTGAATCTGATCAATTTGAATTGTATTAAAGCCTAAAATTTTCCCTGAAAGACGGATATATTCATCATCTGATTTAGCACTTGCATTAGCTATAAGAACAGTATCCCCCATGAAATAAAGATTGAGAGAAGCAGCATCAATATTTATATCTCGAAACATACTATTTCCTGCTTTCGCTGAAAGAGAGCCATGTCGAGTTTTTTGAATTGAATTAATCATAAAATTTGATTTAAGTGATGATAAATTGATGTCACCATAAGAGACTTTATTAATATTTAAATTGCCTTTAACTGATGGGTCGTCAAGAAATCCAGAAAGCTTTATGGTACCATCAACAAGACCCTCTGGACTTTCTTTGAGCCCCACAAGAGATGATACGAAAGCAAGGTCTGTATCTTTAAGTTGTAAAACTAAATCTGTTTTATTATAGTCTAAATTGACTTCTCCATAGACCTGAAGCTTTCCTAAACCTAAGTTAATAGTTAAAGAATCTTGAGTTGATAGAATTCCTTTTCTAAAATCAATTTTCCCAGAAGCACCTAAAAATTCCGCGCTCAAAAATTATCATTTTGTAATTCTATATCAGATGTAATTCCAACAAATTGGTTGAATTCATCTAATTCAATATTGAAAGATGTTTCACCATTTATATTTGTTTGATTACCTGATAAACCAAAATGTTGCAAATCAAAATTCGAAACATTTAAGTCTAAAGAAAGATTAGATTCTTCTTCAAAATAACCATTTCCAAAAAATTTTGCTGATCCAACATTTATCAAAAGATCAGAAAACAGAATGCCATTATCATCTACATGGTATATAGTTTCTAAATCTGAAATAAGTTCTGAAGTTTCAGTGTCAATCAAGCTTCCTTTAAAATAATTTGAGCTTGAGTCTGATTTGAAATTCATTTCAACATTAACAATTGATTTATTAACTATTTCAGAAATTCTCCCTATCTGAAAATTTTTAAAGGGGACTTGGTTAACAGCTATTTCTAGAGAAAAATTTTTGTTGTGCTTAACTGCACCTGTTCCATCTATTCTAACATGGTAACCGTCTAATGTTCCTATTATCTCTTCTGCCGAAGCTTTATATCCATCAAAAATTAATTTTCCTCTATTGATTTGTAGATCTAAATCTGATTGAAAATCATGAAATGTAGCTGAGGAAAAGATTACATCAAGTGTTTCATTATTAGATTTTATTTTACCAAAAGCATCAAAACTATAAAGTTTGTCTTTTAATTCCTCCTGTATTCTAATAGAAGATTGATTTATTGAAAAAGATTTGACACGTAAACTACTTTGTGCTAATTCTTCAATAAAATCCACACTAAAATCATTGTCTTTACCTTCTTTATTTAATGTTACTAATAAATTATCCATTAAAAGATTAGATAATGCCCAATTGCCTGAAAGAATTTGAGTAAAGTCAAGATTCAAGACACTTCTTTCACAAAACAATACGATAGAACCGTCTTTTTTCTTTAGATATATATTATTAAGCCTAAGATTGGAACTTAGTTGACCATCAAGATCACTAATAGAAAGTTCCCATCCATTTCTAAGAAGAAGAGACTCATTAACATATTGTACAATTTCACTGGACCATTTTCCCGGGGCAATAACAACATACAAAATACTCCCTCCTAGCAAAGCTAAGACAAGAGTCAAAATAAGGAGAGCTTTAGTTCTTCTGCGCACTATAATACTTCTCCACAGTAAATTTACCTTTTTATAATATTAAATACAAAAATGGCGAACATATTATGATCGCCATTTATTCTAATTATCTAAAGTTACTCTTTATTATCTACTACTTCAAAATCAGCATCCTCAATTTCTTTGTCATCATCATTTTTGGATTTACCAGCATTTTCAGGAGATTCTTGAGCTTGAGTATCTTCTTTGGAACTTTCATACATTTTAGCGGCAATTTCATTCCAAGTATTATTTAAATCATCTGTAGCTGACTTTATATCATCAATACTAGATCCTGAAGAAGCTGTTTTTAGATTTTCAACGGCCTCTTTCAATCTTTTATTATCGTCCTCATTGAGTTTTTCTTCAAATTCTTTGAGGTTCTTTTCGGTTTGATAAATAAGTTGATCTGCCTGATTATTTACATCAACTTCCTCTCGTTTTTCTTTATCTTCCGACTCATGTTTTTTTGCATCACCAACCATCTTTTCAACTTCTTCTTGACTAAGACCACTTGAAGCTTCAATCCTGATACTCTGTTCTTTACCTGTCGCCTTGTCTTGAGATCCAACATTAAGTATTCCATTCGCATCCATATCAAATGTTACTTCAATCTGAGGAACACCACGAGGTGCTGGCGGAATTCCATCAAGATGGAATTTCCCTATAGTCTTATTATAAACTGCCATTTCTCTCTCTCCTTGAAGAACATGGATTTCTACAGAAGGTTGATTGTCAGCAGCTGTAGAAAAAATTTGGCTCTTCTTAGTCGGAATAGTAGTATTCCTATCAATAAGTTTTGTAAACACTCCTCCAAGAGTTTCAATTCCTAAGGATAAAGGCGTAACATCTAAAAGTAAAACATCTTCCACTTCGCCACCAAGAATACCACCCTGAATACCAGCACCCATAGCTACTACTTCATCAGGATTAACTCCCCTATTGGGTTCTTTTCCAAAAATTTCTTTTACAACATCCTGAACCTTTGGTATACGAATGGAGCCACCAACGAGAATAACATCACTAATATCATTAGGATTTACTTTAGCATCTTTTATTGCTTTCTCACATGGTTTTCTTGTTCTTTCAATTAAATCATCAACCAATTCTTCAAACTTTGCTCTTGTCAGAGAAACATTAAGATGTTTTGGCCCATTTGAATCAGCTGTAACAAAGGGCAAATTAATGTCTGTCTGTTTGGATGAAGAGAGCTCACATTTTGCAGATTCGGCAGCATCTTTCAAACGCTGAAGTGCCATGGGATCTTCTTTTAAATTGATCCCTTCACTCTTTTTAAATTCATCAGCCATCCAATCTATGATTCTCTGGTCAAAATCATCACCTCCAAGATGACCATCTCCACTTGTCGCTAATACTTCATATGACTTTTCCCCATCAACATCCATCATATCTAAAATAGAAATATCAAAAGTTCCTCCGCCAAGATCAAAAACTGCCACTTTTTGATCATTCTTTTTCTCCATACCGTAGGCGAGGGCAGCAGCTGTTGGTTCATTAATTATCCTTTTTACACTTAATCCAGCAATTTTCCCAGCATCTTTAGTTGCTTGACGCTGAGAGTCATTAAAATATGCGGGGACAGTTATGACAGCTTCAGTAACTGATGACCCTAGATATTCTTCAGCTGTTTGACGTAGCTTTTGCAGAACCATTGCGCTGATTTCAGGTGGTACATATGTCTTACCTTCAATCTCTACTTCTACCGCTCCAGAATTACCTTTTTTTACATCATAGGGTACTTCTGAGATCTCAGTTTCAACTTCATTGTATTCACGACCCATAAATCGTTTTATTGAATAAATTGTATTATTAGGATTTGTTACAGCTTGACGCTTAGCTGGCTGCCCAACCAAACGCTCACCATCTTTGGAAAAAGCTACAACTGATGGAGTGGTTCGTCCTCCCTCAGGATTTGTAATAACTTTTGGCTCACCACCTTCCATTACTGCAACACAAGAATTTGTCGTACCAAGATCAATTCCAATTATTTTTGACATACCTAATAACTCCTCAATTCTTTAAATTAATTTTCTAATTAACATAATAATCCACAAATAACGTGCCAACTAAATAATTAAGTAATTTTGGCATTTCTTTCTAGAATTTAGAGGGAATTAATTATGACTTATTGTCAGCTTTTTTGGCTTTTGCACGAGACTTAGGAGTCTTTGCAGTAGATTTGTTTTGATTCTTTCGAGGTTTGATTATATATATGGACCCTTTTACAGCATCGACCTTAACCGTATCTCCTTCAGAAAATTTCCCCTGAAGTATTGACTCTGACAAAGGTGCTTCTATAGCAGATTGGATTTGCCTACGCATGGGTCTAGCCCCGAATTCATCACTAAAACCTTCATCTAAAAGAAGTTGCTTTGCTGCGGAAGTAACCTGAAGTTTCATCTTCTTGGCTTTCAAATTATGAACTAAATCTCGAAGCTGAAGATTAATTATTTTATGAACACTGGCTTTTAAAAGTGGCCTGAATACTATAGACTCATCTAACCGATTAACAAACTCTGGGTTAAAGATCTCTTTTACTTTATCAATTACACGATCACTTATAGCATCAAAATTTTCATCTTTAGAGGAATCTCCAAAACCATATTTACCAACTTTACCAAAACCACGAGTACCGATATTGGATGTTAAAATGATTATTGTATTTCTGAAATCAACCTTCCTTCCCATACTATCTGTGAGTATTCCTTCATCTAGGAGCTGAAGAAGAAGATTGAAAACATCAGAGTGAGCCTTTTCAACCTCATCAAGAAGAATAACTGAATAAGGATTCCTTCTTACACGTTCGGTAAGCTCACCTCCTTCTTCATATCCAATATAACCTGGCGGAGCACCTATGAGACGAGAGACAGCAAATCTCTCCATATACTCTGACATATCAATCTTAATCAAAGAATCATCATGAGAGAAAAGATGTTTAGTTAAAACTTTAGCAGTCTCTGTTTTACCTACACCAGTAGGCCCCAGGAAAAGGAATGCACCAATGGGCCTAAGAGGATTTTTTAAGCCAGCCCTAGCTCTTTGAATTGCCTTTGTAAGCGTATCAATTGCATTATCTTGACCAATAATAAATTCTTTGAGACTTTCTCCCATTTTCAGCAATTTTTCCGATTCTTTTTCGGCTACTTCAGAAATAGGAATACCAGTCATCATTGAAACAACATCAGCTATATCTTTTTCATTAACTGATGGCGAAAGTTTTGTTTCTTCTTTTGCCCAAATTTTTTGAGCTGAATCGAGAGACTTTAGCAATATTCTTTCTTTATCTCTTAAGCTAGCTGCTTTTTCAAACTGCTGACTTGATACCACAGCATCTTTTTCAGATCGAATTTGCTCTATCTCTAACTCAAGTTCAACTACCTCATCCGGAACACTTAAATTTTGAAGGTGTAACCTAGACCCCGCTTCATCTAATACATCAATAGCTTTATCAGGAAGAAATTTGTCTGTTATATATCTATGACTTAAATCAACACAAGCTCGAATTGCATCATTACTAAATTTTACATTATGATGCTTTTCGTAACGGCCACGCAATCCTTGAAGTATTGACACAGATTCTTTTATAGATGGAGGACTAACATTTATTTTTTGAAATCGCCTTTCCAAAGCGCCATCTTTTTCAATATTTTTTCTAAATTCATCAAGAGTGGTTGCACCTACACAATGAATTTCGCCCCTTGACAAAGCAGGTTTGAACATATTGGAAGCATCTAAGGAGCCCGAAGCACTACCAGCTCCAACAATCGTGTGAAGTTCATCGATAAAAAGAATTACATCCTTGGTTGATTCTAATTCAGTCATAATAGCTTTCATTCTTTCCTCAAACTGTCCCCTATACTTTGTTCCAGCAACAATCCCCGCTAAATCAAGAGCTACAATTCGTTTGTTATGTAGTAAACGTGGTACATCTCTTTCATTAATCCTTTGAGCAAGACCTTCAACAATAGCCGTCTTACCTACACCTGGCTCACCAATAAGCACTGGGTTGTTTTTCTTCCTTCTACAAAGTATTTGAGCTACCCTCTCTATCTCACCCTTACGACCAATAACAGGGTCAAGCTGACCATCTCGAGCAAGCACTGTGATATCTCGGCTAAAATGATCTAAAGCTGGTGTCTTAGATTTCTTAGTTGTTGATTGAACTTTCGTCTTGGCTGAAGGAGAAGATGTAATATCTTCTTTAAGAAATTCAATGACAGATGAGTAATCAACTTGAAAAGCGGTTAATACCTCAAGAGCAACACCTTCTGTTTCCTGAAGAATTGCAAGTAGCAGGTGGTAATCATCCGCAATAGTTGAATTTAGATTGGAAGCTTCAGTGAATGTATTTCGCAGAATTCGTTCAGCACGTCTTGTTAAAGGAAGATGACCAAGGGTCATAGTTCCACCTGCTGGTTTTACCATGTCCTCTATCATTAATCGAACTTCCTCTAAATCACATCCGAGATTTTCAAGCATTTCAACGGCTCTACCTGAACCTTCTCTAATTATACCAAGCAGTAGGTGCTCAGAACCAACATAACTATGGCCAAGCTGAATCGCTTCTTCTTTAGCGTATTTCATTACCGCTTGAACTCTTTTTGAGAAATTTTCTTTCATTTCATTATTTTGATTACATACAATTTACTTTTCATCTCTAGCTGAATCAACTCACTTTTGAGATATTATTAAGAACTCCATTTGAAATCTCTAGATTTTTCTTGCAGATTGCAGCTACAACTGGATTGTGTGTAGCAATAACAAAAGCTTGACCTAATTCAGAAGCAAGAGACTGGATCATGTCCATTAATTGGGATGCGGATTCAATATCAAGATTACCTGTTGGCTCATCAGCCAAAACAATATCAGGAGAATTAGCTAGTGCTCTCAAGACAGCGACTCTCTGTCTTTCCCCACCTGAAATAGTTGAAGGTCTATGATCTGATCTGAAACTAAGTCCTACTTTATCTAAAAGAGCTAAAGATCTATCTTTAGCATCTTTTTCATGAACTTTCATTAATCTCTGAGGAATTATAAGATTCTCCAAAACTGTAAATTCTGATAATAGATGATGAAACTGGAAAACAAAACCTATTGATTCCATTCTCAATTTGGAAATAGCTTTATCATCAAGACTAAAAACTCGTTTACCACAAATTTCAAGTGAACCTGAATCTGGAGAATCGAGTGTACCAAGAATATTTAAAAGAGTTGATTTACCACATCCTGAAGGTCCAGAGATTGAAATCATTTCACCTTTATTAACTTGAAAATCTAATCCTTTAAGTATTTCTAGTAACTCACTAGAGGTAGAATAACTTTTTCTAATTTTTTCCGCCTTGAGAATCATTTTTCAAATTTAATCGCTTTGGTAGGCATTAATTTTTGTGCTTCCATTGATGGGAAATGCACAGATAAAAAGACTACTAATAACCCGATAAAAAGAATTGTTGAAATATCAAAAATTGTTATAGCAACAGGTAATTGTCCTACAAAATATATTGTTTCTGGCAAACGAATGAATCCCCATTTATTCTGAACAAATACAAATAAAAGGCCAGAACAACTCCCTACAAAAAGACCTAGCAAACCTATAAACAAACCTTGGAGACGAAATAAATTAGATATTTTAGATTGAGAAAAACCAATAGCCTTTAAAATCCCGATTTCGCGTATTTTTTCCATCATAAGCATTGTTAATGTAGAAGCAATGTTAAAACAAGCAACTATAACTATAAGACTAAGAACAACAATACTGCCTAATTTCTCCATCTTCATTGCTTGGAAAAGTGTCTGATGTATATTCTCCCAATATGAGATAGAAATGCCATCTCCAAAAATTTTGAGTAAACCATCTCGGATATTCTCTCTTTTTACATCAGTTTCAAGACGAATATCTACTCCATCAATACTTCTTTCAGCCTTAAACAGTTCTTGTCCGGAAGATAGTGGAATAAAAACATACTTCTGATCAAAATCTAAAATTCGGGTTTCAAAAATACCGGAAATATAACCATCTAGAATCGAAGGCATACCTAAATAAAGCTGATTGTCAAGTGGATTCATCAATCGCAACTTATCACCTTTTTGAATTCCTAATCGGTCAGCAATTCCCTTCCCAATGTAAACTGATCTTCTACTATCATCTGACCCCACAGATTCAAGACCTTGAATATCATATACGCTTGTCAAATTCTCTTCAATAATACTTTTCACTTTAATCATTTGACGACCATTAGGAGATATTGCAAGAGCCTTTCTATCTAAATAAGCCGAATATCCATTTATACCATTAACTTTCTCTAACTG
>JBJKZS010000079.1:0-6600 GCA_045569115.1 Fidelibacterota bacterium
ATTAATGGACCATGAATAAAAAACCAATTATTTGGCTATTATTTTTCTATTCCTTCCTTTGGTCTGAGACATCTGTGAAATGGGATAAATTGCCAGATTTCCCAAATCCGTTAGGTGTGGCTGGAGCCTTTGTTGGTGTTCATAACGATGCTTTGATTGTAGGGGGTGGAGCCAATTTCCCGTTGGGATTGCCTTGGGAGAAAACCAAAGATGGTTTCAACTCACCAAAATTTTATACGGATCAAATTCATGTATTGATCAAAGATCAGGATAAATATAGTTGGCACAAAAGCTCAGTCACTTTACCTCATATCCTAGCTTATGGAGTTTCCATACCTACGGATAACGGTATCATTTGTATAGGTGGAGAATGGAAGGAACACAAAAAAGAGACCAATACAAAAAATTATAAGACCACTACAGGTATTTCTGAAGATGTATTTGTGATCAAGTGGGATAATGGAATAAAAATATCTAATCAATGGACTGAGCCTGGTGACGATGAGAACCTTGCAGGAAATATTCCAAATTTCCCATTACCGATTACTGTTTCAGCTGGTACGGTCATTGGTAATAAAATTTATGTTATCGGCGGTGATAACGGGAGTGGTGCAACAAGAAAATTCTGGATGTTGGATCTGGATTCGCGCTTTTCTCCTGACAAATATAAATGGGAACAATTACCTGCTTTGCCTGGGTTGCCAAGAATGTATCTCTTAGCCTCTTCTCAAAATGATGGAAGGGAAGAGTGTGTTTATGTTTTTAGTGGCCGTTCTAAGATTAATGGTCAATGGGAAATACTAACAGATAGCTATAAATACATTCCCAGCCGCAATGAATGGGAATTCACTGGTAATATTCAAATAGATGGTGATGAAAATCCTCGATGTGTCATGGCTGGAACCATTGAAAAAATTGGGGTTAATCATTTAGCTGTTTTTGGTGGTGCGGACGGAAAAGGTTTTTTATATCTGACTGGATTAGCTGAACAGATCATAAAAGCTCAATCCAACAATGAAATCCAAACTCTCTCTTTATTACAAAGAAAACAAACAGAGTTTCTGAACAATCATACAGGTTTTAGTAGAGATATTTTGCTTTATAATACTGTAACGAATCGATGGTCAAAGCATGGTGAGCTTCCTAAGAAGAGTCCTGTTACTACCACAGCTGTAAAATGGTATGGTTCTATCGTCATTCCCAGCGGGGAGATTAGCCCAGGCATTCGAACACCTAATATTTTCAAAATGAATAAACTTGAATCTGGAATCGAATTTGGGAAGTTCAATTGGATGGTATTGGGTTTTTATTTAACAATACTTGTAGGTATGGGATTATGGATGTCTAGAAGAGGAAAAACCACAGAAGATTTCTTTTTAGCGGGGAGACGGATTCCGTGGTGGGCGGCTGGATTAAGTATTTATTCTACTCAACTAAGCGCCATTACTTATTTGGCTATTCCAGCAAAGACATTTTCAGCTGACTGGACTCGTTTTTTAATTCAACTAGGAATCATTGCTTGCGCACCTATTATTATTTATTTCTTTTTACCTTTTTTCAGGCGACTAAATGTTACCAGTGCCTATGAATATTTAGAAATGAGATTCAGCTTGGCTATTCGATTATTGGGGAGTACTTCTTTCGTCATCTTTCAATTTGCTCGCATGGGTGTTGTAATCTTGCTTCCAGCTCTTGCCTTATCGGCTGTTACGGGTCTTGATGTTATTATCTGTATCATCTTAATGGGAGTCCTCAGCACACTATATACTGTACTTGGAGGTATAGAAGCGGTTATTTGGACCGATGTATTGCAAACCGTGGTTTTATTAGGTGGTGCATTGGTTGCTTTTATTGTCATGATGACGAATATTGATGGAGGATTCTCCGGGTCTATTTCTCTTGCAGCTCAGCAGGGAAAGTTGGAATGGGTTAATTTGGATTGGAATCTAACGGATGATACATTGATAGTGATTCTACTTGGAGCCATTTTTACTGTATTACTCCCTTATACCACTGATCAATCAGTAGTCCAACGTTATCTAACTACCAAAGATGAAAAGGATGCGGCGAAAGCTATTTATACCAATGGATTGCTAGCCATTCCTGGTTCCATCCTCTTTTTTGCTATCGGAACGGCTTTGTACATTTATTTTCAACAATTTCCATCTCATTTACCCCCAATTGAAAAAGCAGAGCAAATTTTCCCTGTTTTTATTGTAAATGAAATGCCTGCAGGTTTGGCTGGTTTATTAATTGCGGGAGTGTTTGCCGCAACTATGAGCAGTTTTGATTCCAATATTCACTCAATTGCTACCGTATTGACTACGGATTTTGTTCAGCGTCTTCGCCCAAAAAAAATAAACTTACTTTCCATTGCAAAAAAAATGACAGTGCTTTTGGGATTGCTAGGCACAGCTTCAGCTATTTTTATAGCATCAAAAGGTGTCATTCATTTATGGGACTATCTTTTAAGCGTTATAGGTCTTTTACTTGGGACGTTAGGCGGTTTATTCATGTTAGGTATTTTTACAAAAAGTGTTCACTCATCTCATGCTTGGGTTGGTGTTGGGACATGTGTTGTAGCCTTATGGTGGGTAAAGAATTATACGGATTTTAATGGCTTATTGTATGGAGCTATTGGAACGGGGAGTTGCTTTTTTGCGGGATTTTTAGCAAGCAGAGTTTTTCCAAAAAAAGCTATGGAACTAGATGGTCTTACCTGGTGGTCTCGAACTAAAGGTGTGTAAATTCAATAAGGATACAATAACACCAGATTTTGTTGATTGTTGTTTCAAAGTTTATCAATTTGTTTGAGTTGATAATTCAAAATAAAAGATAGCTTCATTATCTTGAAAAAAAGTAAGAAGTAAAAAATATGAGAGATTCTTTTCCAACTTTCCGGAACGTATATATTTTCTCCGTAATAGTTGTTGCAACAATTGGTCATGCTGAGAATTTTTACCACATTCCAGTAATTGATCTTGACCACCGTAAGGATCTTCAGGTGATAGTGGATAAAGAGGAAGGTGTCTATCTTGGTCACACCAGTACTGTTCTTCTCGAGGATGGGAAAACAATTTTGGCTGTTTATCCAAAGGGACATGGAAAAGGAGCAATAGTATACAAGCGGAGTGAAGATGGTGGGAAAACATGGTCACCTCGTTTATCGGTTCCTGAGAATTGGTCTACAAGTAAAGAAGTCCCTACAATTCATAGAGTCATTGACTCCAAAGGAATAAAACGCCTTATCATGTGGTCCGGGTTTTATCCAGCTCGACTTGCATTATCATCTGATGATGGACTTTCTTGGTCGTCATTAAAGAAAGTTGGTGATTGGGGTGGTATTGTTGTTATGGGTAGTGTAGAGGCATTAAAAAAAACTGGTCATTACTTAGCCGTATTTCATGATGATGGTCGATTCTTTACAAAGGAAGGAAAAGGCGATGTAGAGTTTACTCTTTATCAAACTTTTTCTACTGATGGTGGGCTAACCTGGTCTTTCCCAAAAGGCTTTTATTCAAATTCAACAATCCATCTATGTGAGCCAGGGGTAATACGTTCACCCGATGGAAACCAGTTAGCCATGCTTCTTCGAGAAAACAGCAGAACAAAAAACTCCCATATCATGTTTTCTAATGATGAGGGAAAAACTTGGTCCTTACCAAGAGAATTACCCTTAGAATTAACTGGAGATCGCCATACAGGCAGATATACCAATGATGGAAAACTCTTTATATCATTCAGGGATATGGCTAAAGATAGTCCAACAAGGGGAGATTGGGTCGCTTGGGTTGGAGATTATGAAGATTTAACTGCGGGTAATCTTGGGGATTATAGAATTCGTATAAAAGATAATCATAATAGTTGGGACAGCAGTTATCCAGGAGTTGAAGTATTGCCAAATGGTACAATTGTTGCTACCACATATGGTCATTGGGAAGTAGGTATTCCACCTTATATCATTTCTGTTCAGATTGATTTAAAACATGTTAAACCTAATTAATTTACTTTAGAGGAGCCAGATAGATGAAAGTACTGATTAGTACGTTTTTATTTTCTTCAATACTTATGTCGCAGGTGATTGAAATGCCAGCCGAGGTTTTGCGAGATAAAATTAGAGGTGGGTTATTAGGTCAAATTTTGGGAAATCTGAATGGTCTTCCCCATGAAATGAAATATATAGATCAACCTGGAAATGTTAAAGAATATATACCAGCCCTTCTTGATGGAGCCAGAACTGATGATGACACAGATTTTGAATGGGTATATCTCTATGTCATGCAGGAAGAAAACGAGATTTTTCTTTCGTCAGACAGACTTACTCAGTTATGGAAAAACCGAATTAATCGAGGAATTTGGTGTTCAAACAGATATTCCAGGCACCTCATGAATCTAGGTTTTCAGCCTCCTCAGACCAGCATGTTTGCTCTGAACCCTTGGGCAGATTTCAATATTTCAGGACAATTCATATCTGAGACTTTTGGGCTGTTAGCTCCGGCCATGCCACAAACCGCAAGTCGTATCGGATTAAATTATACGAGAATTACTATCGATATGGAACCAGCCCAAACCACTCAGTTTTTTTGTTCAATGATCTCAACTGCTTTTATTACTGATGACATGGAAAAAATTCTTGGGGCTGGTACTAGAGCCCTTGATACATCAAGTTATATTCGAGAAATTGTCAATGATGTAAAAAAATGGCATAAACTATATCCAGATGAATGGGCTACAACTCGTCAACTTGTGAAAGAAAAATACAGCCATTATGGTGGGAAAATGCGTGACAAGAATGGTTTTGAATTAAATACAGCCTCAACTATTGCCGCGTTACTTTACGGCGAAGGTGATTTCAGCAAGACCTTAATGACAGCCTTTAATTTTGGTTGGGATGCCGATAATACTGCAGCCACAGCAGGAACAATTATGGGCGTAGTAAAGGGGCATAAATGGATGATGTCACAAGGTTGGAAAATTGTTGATCGCTATAAAAATACTAAAAGAGAAAATATGCCAGACAATGAAACCATTACCAGTTTCGCAGATCGAATTATTGACCTTTCTGAAAGAGTTATCACTAACAATGGAGGCGAAAGAGTGGTCATTGATGGTACACCTGTATATAAAATTGTTGAGGAAAAGCCTCGTAATGTCCAAAAGCTACCTAACATTGATAGTCAGATTTCAAACTTAAAGAAGGAACTAGGAAAAGAAGTTATACAGCATATTAAAGAAAGTAATGAGCAACAGGAATTAGCTCGCGCTGCCTATCTTGCCATTTGTTTAGAGATGGCTCCTTCTCTTCAAAAAAAATATCCAGAACGTTGGAGTCTGGCATTAGATGCACTCACCGGATATTGGAGGGTCATGCAAAATATTTTTTATGATGATGAAATCCCCGGAATTCTTCCTCTTCGTAAAAAGGCTTTAGCTGCTGGTCTGAAAAAGCCTAGCGAGAAAAGGGATGTTTGGTAAAAAAATAAATTGTTTGTTACAATAGTTAAATATTTCATTGTCATAGTATTTTTTATTTTTTCAGCTAAGGCGCAAGATTGCAATAAGAATAATTGGAAATCTTTTTATTCTAGCGATGGATACAATATGAAAAATTGTAATCTTGCCAATGCAAATCTTGAAGGTGCATACCTGGAAGGTGCAAGCCTAGAGGGGGCAAACTTTAGTGGAGCAAATCTCCGGAATGCAAACCTTGAAGGAGCTGATCTTACTGGAGCAAATTTTACTGGAGCCAACCTTCAAGGTTCATATCTTGATGTGGTCAACTTACTCAATGCAAATCTTCAAGGTGCTGATCTTTCTGGTGCTGATCTTCTCAGTGCTTATCTCGGGAACACTGATTTAACTGGTGTAGATCTTAGAAATACAAACCTTAAAAGGATTGTGTCGAATGGTGCTAAAGCGACGAATAGTCTATTACCCAAAGGGTGGAAGTTAATTAAAGGATATTTTGTAGGTCCAACAGCAAATCTCCAGGGTGCGGATCTTTCTGGGGGAAATCTAAAAGATACAATCCTTAAGCATGCAAACTTTTATGAAGTAAACCTTGAGGGAGCGAATTTGAAAGGAGCAAATCTCGATGAAGTAATTTCAGGATATGTAAAAGGTGTTCCTGAATCGTTACCTGAAGGATGGATGCTTATAGAGGGGGTTTTAATAAAAAAGGGAAGGTAAAAACATCTATTTCTTTTTATTGTTATGATTCTATGATACATTGATAACAGATGGTTACACTGGGGGGAGGTAACTATCAATGGGAACTTCCATTGATAAAATTTATAGTAATATCATTATTCGCATTTTCTATTTCTTCCTTTCTTTTCTCCCAAGAGTATAAGATACAGAACTTCATCATTCCCTCTTCAGCCGTTGATGCTGAGAGTGAATCTTTCCGTACAAGGGGTGGTTTAGCTGAGTGGACCAGTGATATAAGTACAGGTCAGAGCTATACCGTTGACGCCGGTTTTTGGGGTTCCATGGTGATTAAACTTCTGGATGTGGAGGATGAACTGCCTTTGCCAGAAGAGTTTCAGGTAGCTCCTGCCTATCCCAACCCCTTCAATCCTTCTACAACCATAGATTTTA
>JBJKZS010000080.1:0-6450 GCA_045569115.1 Fidelibacterota bacterium
AGTCTTCTTGACCGACTTCAACTTTCTCACCATTAATATCAACCGTTTGTCCGAATGACAATCCAGTGAGAAAAATAGTGAGAATGAGATATTTTATAATTGTACGCATAACAAATCTCTTCCTTAAGTTTTAAATAAATGAGTCCGCCGTCATGGCGGTTCAGAAAAGGAATATGTTTATGCTAAGAGGGGCGAATTAAATGCGGGGGGCGGTTCCGGAGGATGGACCAACAAAACCAAGTTATAATTTGTATTATATGATGAAATAAAAGTGGAAAATTGAATTCTACATTGGACATTCATGTCAACTTTCATATTATATTTATTGAGTGGCGCAGAAATTAGAGGCACGAAGATTGACCCCATGTCATAGGTTTTCATATCAATCTTACAAGCTTTTGTAATTTCTGTATCAATTGTCTTATCGCAACAGGTCATTTCTTGACCCTCACAACAAGGCATACCACAGTCGATATGCAAAATTGGTGCTGCCATAGCGAATGTCATAATCAGAACTAAACTAATGGATGTAATGCGTTTAAGCATGTTAGAATATAATTATAAAATAGAATAATAGTCCCATAACAGATGAAAGTGATGATTGTGTGAATTTTGCTTTAGTGCCTTATATGGAAATGGATAGGGGGCTTGTGTACAACTGATTTGTGTATATAAAAAGCCCCTATGAGGAGGCTATTTGACCCAGAGGTGTTTCAATGAGTATACTTCCTTGTAAAGATCATTATATTGTCTTCATACACATAATTCTAACGATGGGACCCACCATACAGATGCTCGCCATGTCTCGTATCTCTTCGTAAGAGATGCTAACCTTCATTCCATCATTGAATTTGAAGTTAGGCTCCTCATCAAAATCTCCCATTTCAAGTACTCCCCCATTCTCCAGCACGAGAACAAATTTACAACCGTCCATACCTGTATAGTCTTTCAATGTTGCCTTTATATTACAGTCAACTGTTTCCTCTTTATCATCACAAGAGAAAACTAATAGTGCAAATGATATGAGCCAGAGACGTTTCATTTTAGTAAGATTATATTTCTTATTTTAAGAGGATGTTTTGCATATAAAGGGTTAAGAAAAACTAAAAAATAAAGGCATGAAAAAAGAAATAAAAGCGAACCATACTGCGTAAATAGGTAAATATTGAACAACTTTACTCTTTAAATAAAGAATGTCTGCTTTATTTGTAACAGCTTTGATATATGCAAGTGCCATAATACTCAAATGAGTAAATACCAGAAAATTAACACCGAGAACCGTAAATCTATTTGGCGATAAACCAAATTCAAATAATCTAAATATAATTGCTAATAAAGCTAGAGAATTGATCACCAAAGTAATAAATATTAAAGAAATATTTATATAATCAGAAAAATTGTTTCTTTCATTTATAGTCCGATTAACAATTGAAAAGATTACAATTGCTAGAACCACAATTAATAATCCATTAAACACAATCAAAAATTCTCTATTTAAAAAAGGTGTATTTCCTAAAATAACCATTACACTTAAATAAGAAAAAACAAAAAAAGTGAATAAGGGTGCGAAAATCTTAGCTAATAAAGTTGTGATGAATGTTTCTCTTTTCAAAACTGAGTCATATAGGTAAGTAGCAACCAAAGGGGCAGAGGACAATCCTAAAATGCCAATGTTTTGCATATATAAATTTTCAATACTTAAATCCTGCATTTCAAAAAGCCCAATAAATAATGCAGAAAAGACACCACCCCCTAGCAAAATCAATACAGTTAGAATAAATATCTCCCCACAATATTTTATAAATGCTATTCTTTTTATTTCTTCTTGCCAACCTTTTTGAAGAAATGAGTATGCTAATACTGCAAGAAAGGTTAATGGTAAGTGAACTAAAGCCATAGCAACCGAACTCGATGGCTCAATTTCTGGCAATAGTGAAACATATAAAATGGTTATCAAGCTGAACATTGCAATAGTTATAGAAACTTTTGTATTTCGATTTTTATATAAAAAATATACTGAGGGTGAAAGCATGGTCATGAATGGTACAAATCTTGGGTAATACCATTCGTAATCGATGAAAAACTCTGGTACTCGAATTAGCAGTCCAAAAACAATAGCAATTATAAATACAGCCATTGGAGATATAAATCCTTTGATGACAAATTTAGAAGTGTATTCTAGTCTCGCTTTCCAAACTTGAAGTACTTTTGATTCAGGATTTTCTTTGGCTAGACTTAATATGATTTTTTTAAAAGAATCAGGTTCTGATTGATACAGTTCTTCTAAAATATGGGGTTTATCAAGAACCTCATAAATTTTATTTTTATCAGTTTTTTTATCGTTATAATTCATTTTAATAACATGAACTTCACCATCTTCTGAGGTCCAGTTTATTTCATTAACTATTCATCCTCTACTTTAACAAAAGTATTTTTAACACGAACGGATTTATTAAAATATTTAGTCCACAGAATCGTCCATGCAAATGAAATTGATACTATTAATAATAGTGTTAGTGATAAGCTTAACATTTCATTAATACTCATTTCTTTGCCACCAGGTTCTAAAAAAACACTTATTGAACGTAGGGTCATTAAAATAACAACAGTTCTCCACATAAATATGTTCCATCGTGGCGCTTGTGAATATTTTGTAATAATTAATACTAAAGGTGAAGCAAGAATTATAAAAATGCCGACCATGAGAATAAAAGGATATTCGAAAAACCATCCTGAAAGACCCATAGAATACATTGTCAGCAAGGGTATCGAACCGATTAAGTAGACCAATAACCAACCTCTTATGCCTTTCCTACTGTCTCTTTCCATTATAGATGAAATATCTCTTGAGGAGGCTATTTGAGCCAGAGGTGTTTCATTTTTTCACCAATTTTCCCTTTACAAATGTTTTATCATATTCAACTTTATCTTTCTTATCATATCGAATGAATCGACCATGTTTTAGGTTATGTTCAAAATTTCCAACCTGCCATACTTGACCAGATTCACGATAAAATTTCCATTTACCTTCCATGTATTCATTAATGAATAGACCTGTGGCTTTCAGGTTACCGTTTTTATAAAAATAAGTTAATGTATCTTTTATCAATTCATAAACTTTTTGACCATTGGTGTAGTGCTTTTTATCGAGCAATGATTAGTCCTTTATTTGAGCCAGAGGCGTTTCATAGAAAAAATTTCTCGACAATGTGTGTATGACTTATATACATCAACGTACCTCCCGTGGGATTGTGTTGGTGGGGTCAAATTACGTTGACAAGCATTATGTTGATTTGAGATAGAACCTCTATCACAAGAAAATGTATGTGAGATGGAATAATGTATGAGCCGAGGGGTCTGGGCTGTATTACCCACCCCTCGCCTTGTGTCCCATAAATGTGTGTCCCGAATAGCTCTATTTAAGTCCATATGAGACTATAAGACTCTAAATGATAAAGAGTCAAGAAATAACATGACTATATACGAGAAACCCCTCAGAAAGAGGGGCTTCCTTTGAATTTACTTTTCTGGATTGATCTTTCAATTATCCTGCTGTTTGATTGCTTCTCGCTCAGCTTTAAGTTTTTCATTTATTTCAATGATTTTTTTGTTTCCTTTACACCAAGATGGTAAAAATTCCCAATCCGGTATTCCATCATCTATAAGTGACCCTGAAGTTTTGTGCTTTGGATAACCCTGTTTAGGAATGCCGCCTATAATTATACCAGTCATGTTGGACTCATTTCTAGCTTTAATAGCACGCCTCACTGAAGGAGACACACGGATGCAATCTCCAGATTTAAGATTAATTTGTTTTTCTTCAAGTTGCATAATTCCCTTGCCGTAGAGTACTATGTAGACTTCCTCCTGTTCTTTATGGCTATGCATAAAGGTATAACCTTTCCCAGCAGGCAAATTGAATGTTGAGAAAGCCACTCCTGCAAGTTCCAAGGGTTCTTTAAGTGAGAACAACCATCGGGGTAAATCAGAAAAAGGGAGATTTGTTCGATTGTAATCTTTGATTCTAACCATGTGTTAAATTACCACTTAATTGAATTAGCCTATGGCTAAGGATATTGTTATGATAAAATAGATTAACTTTCTTTTGTAATTACTCAAAAATTTTCTCTAAAAAATTTACCCGACAATGTGTGTACGACTCCAATCTTATCTTTGATTTTCTTATCATAGATTTCAATCAGTTGATGACTTCATCAGTCTTTCCTTTGCCCGTTTATATTTCCATACTCTTTCGAAATCCTTATCAGTTACCTCAGGTAACCGGGTTAAATCCATATTATCTTCCAGATCAGCCAGTTTTACTTTGACCGCTAACGGATTGAATGAAATTCTTTCAATAAATGAATCATAATCTTCACCATCTTTTATTGTAACACATTCAATAGCAGACAAAACTTCTTCACTAAATCCCTCATTCCTTAAATCATCCAATGATATATCGGTGTCCTCAACAATATCATGTAGAACCGCTACAATTTTTTCCTCTTTCGATTCCATTTGATCCATTAATCGTAATGGATGTTCGATATATGGTTTTCCAGCTTTATCCATTTGACCTTCGTGATGGTTTATTGCTAACGCTAATGCTGTAAGTAAGGCTGTTTCTTGTTTATTGCCTTCGCGTAGATCCTTTTCAAGATCAGCAAAGTTTGTGGCCATTCATTATCCTTTCTTAATTCCTCAACTTACTATTCAGCTTTCCATTTTAAAATTACAGCTTCTGCATCTGCTTCTGTAATCCTCTCAAAGTCATCATCCCTGCCAAAAAAATAATTGTAAGCCGACTGACTGTCTTCCCATTGTAGCGTATCTCTATTGAACCGTTGTGGATCCCAAGGCGGGTCTTCATTCTTTCTTAGTAATCCACTTGGTGCTTTTGTTAACTCCCCAATACCTACAATTGCATAGTATTCTTTCAAACCTTCCTTGCTGAGTTGATGTTGAGTTATACTCCATTCATGTGTGCATTCCTTGCAGTGCCAATCAGGGTTGTCATCAATAATACAGCATCCTCCTAATAGTATCTTTCCTTCTAGCTCTTCCTTTAGAAGGTCTGAACCAGGGAGACCATACACTATTCTAATGACTCCTTTAGATGAACCGCATTTAGGACATTTTTTCAAATACATTCCTCAATCTATTAAAGAATAATCTTTAGCCCTTACCATATCCCTCGCTGAATCTGTATTAAATCCCTGTAGATCTGGTTCTATGCCAACCCTTCTTATATCCAGTCTATCAGCATCCCAACAGCAGGCTATTGTTTCACAAGAAGGATGTATTCCACCTGTATGCTCTGCACAGGCTCTATACAAGGTTTGCAATTGGTCATCTGTTAAATCTAATCTATCTTTATTGCTTAAAGCATATTTAGCACCACGAAGACCATGCCCATTATCAATGTATTCATTAACTCTCATGCTATCATGAAAATAAGCAAAACAGGAAATCACTTTAGGGTCGCCATCATTGAACTGAGAAAGATATAATCCATTTTTCTCAACAGTTTTCCAATGTTTTAAGCCATGTATGGGGCTATGAAATAATTTTGATTCTTTCTTTAATTTCTCTATTAGATCTTTTCTTTTTAACCAAAAATAATCCGTCTTCAACATTTCGAGTTATGAGTACACTACAGAGTTATTGGAAGAAAAATCATGCTCATAAACAATCTGTTGAATTACCTTTACCATTTTTCTACCTCCAAACATAGAAGGCTCTATTGGGTTTGCATAATCCCTCTCTTCATTAAAAATAACTCTAAGATCAACTACTGGTACACAAGATTTAACAGCTTCCTGAAATATAATGTCATTAAAAATTGATAATCCATTCATTGCAATTTTTTGAAAATCGCTGGGAGTTATTATTTTCGGCATGAATTCTGAAATACGTTCAAGGTTATTACCATCAAATCGTGGGTGATATATAGTGCAAACACATGTTGGAAGACCAAACTCAAGAGCTTGAAACAGCATTTTACTATATTTTTTTTCAAAATCTTCCCTAATGAAATTAAATTTTAATAAGCCTTCACCAATTGAAGAAACGGGATCAAGTAATGAATTCAACATGGATAAGGCGTCATTTCCACCAACACTTAAAAACAGATGAGTCGCATCTTCTGGCATATTTTCAAGCTGACCATGTATACTAGCTGTAACAGCCCCATCTAAAGCAAGTAACGTCGCCTTATCATTATTCTTTAAAAGAGTTTTTAATTGTTGAATAACATCGGGTTCACCGAAACCTACATAAGGATTGTTGTCAAAGATTGAATCACCCGCTAGCACAATATGCATTTATATAAGAATCCTTTTTGAAGTAAAAAATTTATTTGGGAAGATATAAGAGTGATAACGCCAAGGGAGGGCGACATACCCCCCTGTTGCCCTAATTTTGGAGTTTGTTACCCTAATTTGTTTAAAT
>JBJKZS010000081.1:0-6231 GCA_045569115.1 Fidelibacterota bacterium
CTGAAAATAACTGGCCAGCGTGAAGATGGCTACCATACTATTGAAACAATTTTTCAAGAAATTTCCCTTTCTGACGAGATAATTTTAGAAAAAACTTCAGAGGGTACGGACCTTATATGCTCGAATCCATTCCTTTCATCTAGCAATGAAAATCTTTGCCTGAAAGCTGTGGAGGCAATGCGGCAAACATTTTCTTTTATGGGGAATGTCTCTATCCGTTTGAAAAAGCGGATCCCAATAGGTGCGGGACTCGGTGGAGGTTCTACAGATGCTGCGGCTGTCTTGGTTGGTCTTGACAGGCTTTTTGATTTAAACATAGGTGCTGATGGACTCAAAGAATGTGCTTTATTAATAGGTGCTGATGTCCCCTTTTTTTTACAGGGGAATTGTCAGTTTGCTACTGGTATAGGTGAAAAACTAGTACCAGCTATTTTACCAAAAATTGGCGGGATTTTACTTATTTGTCCATCAAAAAGTGTGTCAACAGCCTGGGCCTATAAAAATATAAATAAAAAAAACGAGTTGCCACATGGGCGGGATGCTAGTAATTTATCCGACCTAATTAACTCTAAATCATCATGGAATTCATTAGGAATGTTATTTGAGAACGATTTTGAATCTCTGGTCTTTCAAACATATCCAGAGATTGGCGATCTAAAGAAGCGGCTTATCGAGGCCGGAGCGCAATATGCCAGTCTGTCGGGCAGTGGTTCGACTGTGTTTGGAATCTTTGAGGATCCTTTCATGGCAAAACAAGCTATGCAACAGTTCTCATCCTTCCAAACTTTTGTTGTTTTTCCCTTATCAAATTAATCGATCGCTTCTAAATTGGGATGTAGTCTAATGGCAAGGCACTCGGCTGTTAACCGAGAAGATGTAGGTTCGAATCCTACCATCCCAGCAGACAGAAAAGAATGAATGAATTTCCAAAGTATCTTGTGCCGGGTCGTCCAACGGCAGGACCGCGGCCTTTGACGCCGTTAATCTTGGTTCGAATCCAAGCCCGGCAACAATTATGAGAAAATAATATGAAAGTCTTTAGTGGAAGATCAAATGAGCCTCTTGCGAGGGAAATAGTAAGACATCTTGATACTGAGTTAGGTCAGGTTAGTTTTCGTAAGTTTGCTGATGGAGAACTTTGGGTAAAATATGAAGAAAATATTCGTGGGCAGGATGTCTATATTGTACAGTCAACTCATCCACCAGCTGAGAATATTTTAGAGCTTGTTCTTATGATTGATGCAGCTGTCAGGGCTTCAGCTGATAGAGTTACCGCTGTAATTCCATATTATGGGTATGCTCGACAAGATCGAAAAGATCAGCCAAGAGTTCCGATCTCTGCTAGAGTAATGATGGATATGTTATCCAGTGTTGGAGCGGGTCGCGTTCTTACTATGGATCTTCATTCAGCTCAAATTCAAGGTTTTACGCATTTGCCTTTTGACCATCTTTATGCGCGGCAGATTGTTTTTAAAAGACTTGAGCAGTTTTGCTCTCAGCCTGATGATACGGTAATTCTTGCTCCAGATGTTGGCAGGGCACCTATGGCTCAAGCTTACGCTAAACGTTTGGGTGTAGGCTTTGGTCTTATTGATAAGCGAAGAACTTCACCAAATAAGGCTGAGGTGGTTCATCTTATTGGAGATATGAAAGATAAAAAAGTCATAGTTATGGATGATATGATTGACACAGCTGGAAGTATGATAGGAGCATCTGACTCGGCTGTAGAAAGTGGAGCAGAATCAGTAGTTGCATTGGCAACGCACGCGCTTTTTTCAGCGGATGCTACTGAAAAAATTATGTCATCATCTATTGAGAAAGTAATAGTAACGGACACGGTTAATATTGCATCAGAGAAGACATTCGATAAGCTCGAAATTATTTCGGTTGCAAGTCTTTTTGCTGATGCTATTGCAAATATTCACAGTGGTGAGTCCGTTAGTGCGTTATTCGAGGTCTAACCGGAGGTTGTCATGGCATCAGAGTTCAAGCTTGAGCTAGAAAAACGTAATAATATTGGATATCAGATATCTAGAGACTTAAGACATAAAGGTTATGTCCCAGGTATTTTTTATTCTGCTGATCATGATCCTGTAACTTTCTCTGTTGAAAAACGTCATCTTTATGATGCCCTCCAATCTCAATCTCACGTTTATTCAATAGATGTAAACGGTAATAATCGACATGCAATTTTTAAGGAGATTCAATATCATCCTGTTACTGAAGATATTATTCATGTTGACCTCTTTGGCGTAAGCCTTAAAGATAAAATCAATCTTTCTGTTCCTGTCATTCTTGAAGGGGAAGCCTCTGGCGTAAAAACTGGTGGAATTATGACTCAAAATATTACTGAAGTGGAAATACAATGTTTAGCAACTAAAGTGCCTGATGCAATCTATGTTAATGTTGAAGAATTAGAAGTTGGCGATAGTGTTCATGTTGCCGATCTTTCAATTGAAGATGGGAACATACTTACAAATCCTGATATTACTGTTGTCTCTGTCCAGGCCCCAAGAGAAGAAGTTCTTGAAGAGGCTGTAGTTGATGAAGATGAGCTACTCGAAGGTGAAGATATCGAGGAAGTTGATGGAGAAGAAACAACTCCTGATGATGAGAACAAAGAGGATAGTTAGAGTGCTTGCTTTTATTGGTCTAGGGGAATATTGGAAATAATTATTCTCAAACGAAGCATAAACTTCGGTTTTTGGGGGGGGGGGGGGGGTGGTAAATGAAGTTCGCAAGCCGAAGGAAAGTCTCCTTTAAATCAGGTAAAGGGTGATTATATCCTTGCCGAATCATCACCAGCGGACAAAGAATTTTTAATTGCGAAACCAACAGGTGGGAATGAATATGAGTGGCATTCCAATAAAAGATATTAAACAACGATGGAATCTAAGTATTTCAGATATTCATATCGTAAGTGGATGATGTAGACCTGAGTTTAGGCACCATAAGAATTCGTCCTCGTGGTGGTGATGGATGCCATCGAGGACTAGAGTCAATAATTTATCAGCTAGGTAGTACAGATTTTCCTCGTGTGAGGATTGGTATAGGTACAAGTGAAAAAATGAGACCAGCTGAAGACTATGTACTCAAGCCTTTTCATAGAGACCATCAATCCTTAGTGGAAACTATGATAGATAGTGGAACAAATGCATTAGAGGAAATTATACAAAATGGAATAGAAAGAACAATGACCAAATATAATAGAGTCAATGAAAAAGAGTTAGTCAATGCAAGCTTTTAGTGTTGTTATTCTTTCAGGGATTTTAGCTCTCGTATTTGCTTTCATGAGGTCTTCTTGGGTCAATAAACAAGATCCTGGCAATGAAAAGATGATTGAAATTGGATTAGCCGTTCGTGAAGGTGCTATGGCATTCCTATCTAGAGAATATCGGGTTTTAGGAGTTTTTGTTCTTGCCATTGCAGTTTTTCTTGCATTGGGAAATGCTTCCCAAAATACCAGTTTGGTGGCGGTAAGTTTTATTGTTGGAGCATTATGTAGTGGTCTTGCCGGTTTTTTTGGAATGAGAGTAGCAACTTCGGCAAATAATCGTACTACCCAAGCTGCAAGGAAAAGCCTTAATTCAGCATTAGCTGTTGCTTTTGCTGGCGGGTCTGTTATGGGGATGAGTGTAGTTGGCCTTGGTGTTTTGGGGCTTAGCTCTTTGTTTTATTTATATAATGGGTTGGAAGCTCAAGGGGATGAACTTCAAAGAGTAATGACTCTTCTATCAGGTTTTGCTATGGGAGCATCGTCTATCGCTCTATTTGCTCGAGTTGGTGGTGGTATTTATACAAAGGCTGCTGATGTAGGGGCTGACCTCGTTGGGAAAGTTGAAGCGGGTATACCAGAAGATGATCCTAGAAACCCTGCAACCATTGCAGATAATGTTGGAGATAATGTCGGTGATGTAGCTGGAATGGGTGCTGATTTATTCGAATCATATGTTGGTTCAATTATAGGGGCAATGGTGTTAGCTGCAGCATCAAATGTTAGTGAACTCGTTATGTTACCTCTTTATCTTGCTAGTGCGGGTATTTTTGTTTCAATCATCGCCACTTTCTTCATTAGGACTAAAGAGGGAGGGAACCCTCAGAAGGCACTGAATATGGGTACATATGGTGCTGGTCTTTTGATGCTATTATTTAGTTATTTTATTATTGAATATTTTGTACCTACCAGAGTTTACTTTGGTGATAAAATTGTAGAATCAATTGATGTCTTTGGTGCCACAATTACCGGTTTAGTTGCTGGTATAATTATTGGAATGCTAACAGAGTATTATACTGCGGAATCTAGGGGTCCAGCCAGGACAATATCTAAATCTAGTGAAACTGGCTCTGCTACAAATATAATTTCTGGTCTTGCCAATGGTATGCAATCAACAGCTCTTCCAGTTCTTGCCATAGCAATTGCAATTATTGTGGCATACGAGCTTTCTGGTCTTTATGGCATAGCTATTGCGGCATTAGGTATGTTATCCACAACTGGTATCCAGTTAGCAATAGATGCTTATGGACCTATTGCTGACAATGCTGGTGGCTGTGCTGAAATGGCTGATCTTCCACCTGAAGTTAGACAAAGGACTGATAAACTAGATTCTGTTGGGAATACTACCGCCGCTATAGGCAAAGGATTTGCGATTGGTTCCGCAGCATTAACAGCATTGGCACTTTTTAGTGCTTATCAAACGACAGTTGGTTTAGGAGCAATCGACATCATGCGACCTACTGTAATGGCCGGGTTGCTAATTGGTGGTGCTTTACCTTTCCTGTTTTCGTCATTCGCAATGAAAGCTGTAGGCGAAGCAGCTTTTGAGATGATTGAAGAAGTTCGACGACAGTTTAGAGAAATTAAAGGTCTTTTGGAAGGGGAAGCAAAAGCTGATTATGCACGATGTGTAGACATCGCAACAGCTGCAGCTATAAAACGAATGATCGCACCAGGTTTGCTTGCTGTGCTGACACCAATATTTTTTGGATTAATATTAAAGGATCCTGAAATGCTAGGCGGTGTACTTGCTGGGGTAACAGTTAGTGGAGTATTGCTTGCCATTTTTATGGCTAATGCTGGTGGTGCATGGGATAATGCAAAGAAATACATTGAAAACGGTGCTCATGGTGGAAAAGGCAGTGATGCCCATAAAGCGGCTGTTGTAGGTGATACCGTTGGGGATCCATTTAAAGATACGGCTGGGCCATCTTTAAATATATTGATAAAACTAATGTCTGTAGTGTCATTGGTGATTGCACCTTTGATAGGCTAAAAGGAGAATTAATGAGATATTACGAAACACTTTATATTATTCATCCAGATTATGAGGATTTTCGTCTAGAGGAATTACGGCAATTAGTAGATGAAAAAGTAAAAGAACATGGGGCGGATATTGTTAACTCTTATGTTTGGGGTAAACGCAAACTAGCCTATGATGTTGATAGGTATCGATATGGAACTTATATGATATTACAGTATTCAGTTCAAACTCCTTTCGTTAATGAGTTAAATAATTGGATGGAACTGCAAACGCAAATTTTGGCCTATATGACGACCAAGCTTGATGATGCGCCTATAATTAGAGAAGATAAAAATGAAAAGGAATCTATTAGTGAATTAGAAGATGCAACTAAAAAGAATGTTCAGAAAACGAAAGAAATGGAGGAGGCCTAAATAATGGCATTTATTGGACGTGGCCGTGTTTGCAAATTTTGTGAAGATCACAGCCTTGATATCGATTATAAAAATGTTAAACTAATTAGAAAATTTGTTAATGATCAGGGTAAAATTATTCCTGGTCGTGTAACAGGGACTTGTTCTAGACACCAACGGAAGTTGACGGGAGCAATAAAAAAGGCTAGGAATATTGCTTTACTTTCATATTCTGGAAATGAGTTCAGCAGTTAGCCAAGAGGAAAAATGTAAAAATGGAAGTAATTTTAAGAGAGAAAATTGACAAAATTGGTGATGTAGGTGATTTGGTACGTGTCAAAGATGGCTATGCTCGTAATTATCTTATACCAAAGGGCTTAGTAGTTAAGGCAACCCCTGGAAATTTAAAAGATATAGAAAATTTAAAAGGTCAGATTGCTCACCGTAAGATTAAAGAAACATCTCAACATAACATCATTGCTGATAAACTATCCAAACTAAAACTTACAGCACCTGTGAAGGTAGGTGATGATGATCGTCTGTTCGGATCTGTAACTGCAATTACAATTGCTGAATTGCTT
>JBJKZS010000082.1:0-6215 GCA_045569115.1 Fidelibacterota bacterium
TTTCAAAAGTTATCATATGGTAGCCCTGAGGGAAGACTAGAGATGATGAAAATGTGGAAGATGACTGAAATGTTAGAATTATCAGAAGAGCAGGCAAGTAGATTCTTCCCAAGGTATAGTTCCTTAGAAAAAGAACTTAGAAATATTAGCGGGCAGCAGAGAAAATTACTAATTGAAATGAAAAAAATGACAGGTGAAAAAAATGTTATTACAGAAAAAGAGCTAGAAAACATTACCACTAAAATTTCTAACTTGGAGCAAGATAAAACAGAAAAGAAACAGGAATTTTTTGAAGGTTTAGAACAAGTCCTTTCAACTGATCAAAGGGCAAAATATTATGGATTTGAAATTTGGTTTAAGGAGGAACTTCGCCAAGGGTTAAAAAAAAGAGGTGGAATTGGAAACTATGGTAAGTTTGATGGGCGGGACAAAGAAATGCGTGACAAAAAGAAAATGAAAAACCAACGATAAAGACACTAGTTTTCTCAAAAAGAAAAAGATTATTATAATTTCAAGTTTTTAATAATAATTATAGATTATTACGGTATTTTGATAAGGAAAGATATGTATTATGTTTAATAAATTTTCCTACAGTAAATCTTTGAAATTCTTTAGAGTATATTTTATCCTTTTAATTTTAATTGCCTCGGTGTTATCTGCTCAAAGAAATGGTGGTAAACGCTGGGGAGGTCAACAAACTCAAATGAGGGATGCTCCAAAAATTGGGATCATTTTTGGTACTGTAGTTGATTCTGCCTCAGGTGAACCAGTACCTTATGCTTCTGTTTCTGTTATTAATGAGAGAGGTGGTACCATCGTTACGGGTGGTATAACTAAAGAGAATGGTGAATTTCATATAAAAGAAATTCCTCTGGGTCGACATTCGATAGTAGTTGAATATATTGGTTATGCTCCAAAAAAGATTGGTCCTTTAACCTTTGTTCCTTTTGGCGATAATGTAACCACGCATAATTTGGAAACAATATCTCTTGTTCAAAAAGTATTACAGTTAGGTGAGGTTGATGTTATGGCTGAACGCCCAATGTTCATACAGACAGCTCAAAAAAGAGTCTTTTCTGCTGAAAAAAACACTCTTTCAACAGGTGGGTCAGCGATTGATGTTTTGCGTCAGGTCCCTGGTGTTGAAGTCGATATGGATGACAATGTAAGTCTGAGGGGCAGTTCTCAAGTCAATATTATGATTGATGGCAAGCCATCTACTATTGCTGGAGGTGATATAAAATCTTTATTACAAAGTATTCCTTCGGCAAATATTGCTGATATAGAAGTAATGACTAACCCGGGTGCTAAATATGATCCTGAAGGTATGGCGGGGATTATTAATATAGTTCTTAAAGAAAATAAATTTGCTGGATTTAATGGTAATCTTAATACTAGTGCTAATTCAAGAGGTGGTTCTAATGTTTCAGGACAAGTTAACTGGCGAACCCTTTCCTTCAATACTTTTGCCAATGTAGGTATTAGGCAAAGTGTCCGTGAGTTCTCAGGCGATTCTTATCGAATCTATAATTTTGATTCATATAGTAATATTTTAGAGCAAGAGAATAAAGGAAAAAGGAATGGAGAAAACCTTTTCTTGAAAACAGGTTTTGAATATTTTATTGATCCAACGCAATCATTGGCTCTTTCCGCAACAATTAATGGAGGAGATAGAGCTAACGATGATCTTACTAATAGCTATGAGAATGGACTCTTTTATTCTGAGTACTATAGAGACACAGATGGTTTGACCAATAGAGGAGGATATGATTTAAATATTAATTATGATAAAAAGTATAAAAACCCTAAGCAAAAGCTCACTTCATATATTAGTTATTCATTAGGTGGAAATGATGGCTCTAGTGAATATTGGACAACCCCTAGGGATGGCTTTGAAAAACTTGTAAGTGAAAATCGAGCAAAAAATGGCAATGAAGGTCAGGATTCTAACTTTGATTTTAAAACTGATTATGTTCACCCTTTTGAAAATGGAAATATTGTTGAAGTTGGTTTTAACAACAGGTTTCGTAGTCGAGATGACAGCCAATTAGCTTATTTATTTGATACTGAAAAAGAAATGATAAAAGATGACAGCCTTTCCAATCAATTTCTTTATGATGAAAATATAAATGCAGCATATTTACAATATTCTACATCATTAGGTATTCTAGGTATGACGGTCGGTGCCCGTTATGAGAATGTTTCTATGAGCTCGAAACTAATAAATACAAATCAAACCTTTGAAAATCCATATAAAAGTTTTTTCCCAAGTCTTTCACTTTCAGCGGGTTCTCCTCAATTGTTGCAAGTTCAGGCTAGCTATTCAAAGAGGGTAAACCGTCCACGTTCAAGACAGTTGAATCCTTTTACTACACGCCAAGACCTACAAAACATTAGAAGAGGAAACCCTTTTTTAAAACCTGAGTACATTGATTCTTATGAAGTTAATATTGGACGATTCTCAAGAGGATTTTCTATTACTGGCGGGCCTTATTATCGTTACACAACAGATAAAATTCAGCGACATAAAGAACTTACTGATAGCGGTGTTTCTATTGCTACATATGAAAATATCAGTAAGGAAGAAAGTAAAGGTTTGGAGTATACATTAATAGGATCTCTTGGAAGAAAGTTCAGACTTATGTTTAGTGGAAGTATTTACTGGGATGAAATAAATACTGATATTTACGGTGAGGACTATAATAAAACAGCTAAAGGTCAAAGATATAATACTAATCTTACTTGGAATATAAATTCTACGACAGAACTCATGTTTTTCATGTTTTATAGACCCGCTAAAAAATTAGCTATTGGGGAAATGGGACCTATGTCATTTTCTGCTTTATCAATGAAGAAAAAACTACTTGATGAGAAACTTAATGTATCTCTTAGAGTGGGCGATCCTTTTGATCTAACTGGATTTCATTTTGAGCTCTGGGGAGATAATTGGTCCCAAGTGAGTAATAGAGATTTTTTCAGCAGAGCAATAACTCTTTCCTTTGAGTATAAATTTGGAAAAATAGAAGATCGTAGTCGTTACAATCGAAACAGGGGAGGTAATGGCCAAGGAGATAGGGGGGAATTTGAGATTTTTTGATTGCTTACCTTAATGTTCATTCTTTTGAAGAACTTTCCAAAAAAAAACCATAAAGATGAGTGATCTTACTTCTATTTTTGATAGATGGGAGCCAGTAATTGGTCTTGAAGTGCATGCGCAACTTTCTACAAAGTCTAAAATGTTCTGTGGATGTCAAAACAAGTATGGTTCAAAACCAAATAGTAATACATGTCCAACTTGCCTTGGTCTCCCAGGAGCTCTTCCAGTAGCTAATGAAAAGGCTGTTAAATATGCTTTGCGTCTTGGTATTGCTTTGGGGAGTAAAATCACCCAATTTTCTCGATTTTCCCGAAAAAATTATTTTTATCCAGACCTAACAAAAGGTTATCAGATTTCGCAGTATGATGAGCCAATCTGTCAAGGAGGGGAAGTAGTTATTCGCTGGGAAGGTTTAATAAAAAATATTGAGCTTACTCGTATCCATCTTGAAGAAGATGCTGGGAAATCTATACATGCACAGACTGGCAATGGTACTCAAGTAGACTTTAACCGATGTGGTGTTCCTTTGGTCGAGATAGTTACAGAGCCTGTAATTACAAGTCCATTTGAAGCAAGGGTTTATCTAGCTCGACTTAAACAAGTACTTGAATATTTAGATATATGTGACTGTAACATGGAAGAAGGAAAGCTTAGGTGTGATGCTAATGTCTCAATTCGTCCAAAAGGTGAACGTCAATTAGGTACTAAGACAGAAATGAAAAATATGAATTCATTCCGTGGAGTGGAGCGTGGATTATCAAGTGAAATTATTCGTCAGGCAAAAGTCTTGGAAAATGGTGGTCAAGTTGAGCAAGTTACTTTACTTTGGAATGAAACAGATCAGAAGGCCGAAGTAATGCGCACTAAAGAGGATGCCCATGACTACCGTTATTTTCCAGATCCAGACCTTGTGCCATTGCTGGTTAGTGATGGAGATTTGATTGAGGCTAAGACTAGTGTTTCTGAGCTTCCTTATGAAAAAGAAGAAAGGTTTATTAAAGACTATAAACTTCGATTAGAAGATGCATTGATTTTGACTTCGGATAATAAATTGTCCAATTATTATGAAAGATCAGTTAAAGCAGGAGCCAGTCCTGATCATGCAGCGAAATGGATTCTTGGTGAGGTTTTAGGAATTATTAATGAAGAAGGTATAACTATTGATGCATTTAGAGTTAAACCAGATAGGTTTGCGGGTCTCCTGACTTCGATCAAAGTGGGAAAAATAAATAACGCCACTGGAAAAGAAGTCTTGAGGAAAATGCTTTCCAATACGCTTACAGCTGATGAAATTATTCAAAATGATGGATTAGCCCAAGTTTCTGATAAATCTTCACTTAGTAAAATTATTTCGAAAGTATTAGATGAAAATCCTGATCAATTAGATCGTTACCGTTCAGGTAAAAAAGCTTTATTCGGTTTCTTTATGGGTGAAGTGATGAAAGTTACTCTAGGGAAGTCAGACCCTAAAGTATTAAAAGATCTCTTAGTTTTGGCTCTAAAGGATTAATATGCCTAGGAACTTCAATCTTTCAGAAGCATAAATTATGAAATATCTATTATTTCGATCTCTGCAAGTAATGGCACTTCTTTCTGTAATTTCAGGTCTTTATTTAGGAATTCGTGATAGGAACCTCATACTTGAAGTTCAATCCCTTGCGGGTGGTGTGACAATCTTTTACATTGCTCATTGGGCTAATGAAAGATGGGGAAAGTAGGTGGCTAGATCTATGATTAGGGTTTTATTCTATCTCATTATCCAATAGGAGGAAAAAAAATGCCTATATGGGACAATATAAAGAAAAATATAAAAGAAGCAGGAAATGTCGCAGCTGAAAAGGCTGAAGAACTTGGTAAGGTTGCGGCTATAAAAACAGAGGAGTTGACTAAAGTTGGTAAGGCCAAACTTGAGATTCATCAATTGCAACGTGATCTTGAAAAATGCTTTGCGAGTATTGGAAGCTTTGTTTTTGATTCTACTGATATAGAAAATGTTTCGAATTTCACAGGTAATGACAAATATTTCAAATTTGTGAAAGAAGCAAAAGAAATTAAAGAGGGAATTGAAAATAAGGAAACACGTTTAGAAGAGATTAGGAATGAATATAGGGATAACCAAGTTAAGGATCAGGATCAGGAGCAGGAAGAACTTAAACCCCAATGATTGAAATAGTCTAAATGATTAGGCTTATGTTATATTGTTTATGAAGTCAAGGAAACTACCCCATTAGAAATTGAAGCACTTGATGATAGATTTTCATTCTAATTAATAATTAGAATGAAAATCTATCAAAGAGCTCTTTAAAATATCTAAGTACTGCTATAGCTAAAGTAATCACTTGTTAAATATCATTGTATAATTAACAATATTGCATAAAATTACTTTAGATTTATCCCATAAAATCATGATGTTTTTTAATAGAAAAGGGAAACCACGTGGAAGCATGCGTTTTGTTATTATTAGAGATGATAATGATGTTAACGTACAGCAATGGTCTCTCTCTCATGGTTCTTTTATTGTAACATCGATTTTAATTGTTATTTTATGTGCAGTATTATTGTCTTTTACCGCTGAACTAATGACCCGTTATTTGTACCAAGCTAAGCTAAGAGATATTCGAGATAATAATGCATCTCTTACATCTGTTTTTGTAGATCTTCAAACAAGCTTAAGTGATATCCAGGATGAGATGGAAGATCTTGAAGAGAAAGACAAGGCCCTTAGAACATATGCAAATTTGCCCCCTATTGATCAAGACATACGGCAAGTTGGTGTTGGAGGATATACTAAAACAAAAAAACCTAATTTAAGTGAATTGTTTCCAGGAATTGAAGAAAAGATAAATAATATTGAAATGGACATTAGTGAATTAAGTCGAAAAGTTCGATTAGAAAAGGAAAGTTATACCGCGATTTACAATACCATAAAGGATAACTCCCAAAGATTGACTTCAATACCTTCAATTCGACCCTTAAATGGTGGCTATCTTAATACTGGTATAGGCTATAGAAATGACCCATTTACTGGAGAAAAGAGATTCCATCATGGACTCGATATTTCAGCAAATAGAGGAACTGCAGTTTACGCTACAGCTAATGGAAAAGTAGTTTCTGCTGG
>JBJKZS010000083.1:0-24020 GCA_045569115.1 Fidelibacterota bacterium
GAAATGGATTGTTTCAATTGACATTATTTCTTCCTTTCATTTTTCTTTTGAATTTCATTTGAAATTTTTTCAACTGTTTCATAAACATTTATGTTAACAACCTCGACATCAAATTCAATTGATTTTTTAATTTCTAAACTTGTTCGTTCCAACCTTTCCTTAATTTTTTTCTGTGAATCAGTCCCACGCTTTATCAGCCTCTCGTTTAAGACATCAAGATTTGGAGGATGAATAAAAATTGTGATAGATTCTTTAGGATAAGCTTTCTTTATCCTAATTGCACCATTTACATCAACATCAAGTATAAGTACTCTTCCTTTACTTAAAGCTTCATCAACTGTTGATAGCAAGGTGCCATACATTTGGCCATGTACTTCCTCGAATTCTAATAAAAGCCCCTTCTCTCTCCGAAAAATAAATTCTTCAAAAGTGATAAATTCGTAATCTTTAAAATTTTCCTCATGACTTCGTTTTGGACGAGTAGTACAAGAAACCGAGAAACTCCAATTAGGATTTTTTTCAAGTAATTTTTTGGCTATTGTCGTCTTTCCTGCTCCTGAAGGCGCAGAAATGACAATCAATTTCGAATTCATAAAATATTTTGAACCTGCTCTTTTACCTTTTCAGTTTCTTCTTTTAAATCTACCACATTATTAATTGTATTTAGATCAGGTGATTTAGAACCAATAGTGTTTATTTCCCTAAGAATTTCTTGTAAAAGAAAATTCAATCTTTTCCCCACAACATCATGACTAGATACTAAATCAGCAATTTGGTCTAGATGACTCTCACATCGAACACATTCTTCTGTAACATCAGCCTTTTCAGCAAGTACAACGGCTTCCATAACTATTTTTGAATCATCTATACTAGTACCTTCCATCATAGATCTAATCTTTTCCTGATACTGATCTTTTAGTTTCAAGGAAGTCTTTTCTGTAGTTCTGCGAATTTTTCCTAGAATATTTTTCATATTCTTAATTCTAAAATTAATATCGACAGCTAAGGCTTTTCCTTCAATTGTCCTCATGTCATTGAGCCTATACAATGCTTCATCAAGAACTGATAAAACTTCTACATCTGGTAAATCAGTAGATTGCTGAGAAACAAGTAGGTCACGGACATCAACCAAATCAGTTAATTGTAAATTATAATTATATTGGCTATTAATATTTTCTATTAAGTTTTTATATTTTTCAAACCTAATCTCATCTAACTCTAATTTATTATTCACCTTATTATTTGATTGTTCTAATGAGATCAATACAGTTATTCTACCTCGCTTACAATGTTCCCTTACTTTCTTATTAATTTTTTCTTCAAGTGATTCAATTTGTTTGGGTAATCGAAAGCGTGGATCTAAAAATCTACTATTTAAGGACCGAACCTCGACAGAAACTGTAATTTCATTAACAATTTGCGATGCTTCCCCAAACCCTGTCATGCTACTAATCATCTATATACCAAAATTATTAACTTTTAATTTACTTTATTTTGATTAGGTTTTTTAATTCAGTTAAATGCTCTTTAATCAATTAATTCACAAGTTGTCCACAATTACTTTCCTAGAATCCCAAAAAAAGAATCTAGAGCTTCAAGCTTGAGATTCAAAGATACGTAATGACTAGTTCCAAGTACTGTGCCTAAAGGAGATGGAACAAATGCATAATCTATTTCGCCAAAATCAAAAACAAGACCTAAACCAGAAGAATAACCTGAAATCGGGTTTCTTCCAAATCTGATATTGAGTTTATTACTGTAATTTAGTTCTATCCCAGATCGAAATTGAGCACCAAAAGAGCGAATAAAATTATCTCTTTTTTTCTTTTTACTTTCTACAGAGAAAACTATTGTTCCCATAACTGATACATTAAGTGGCAGTGTTTCAAAAGCCAAAGAATGAGCATCTCCCAATCTAAGTTCGGGGGCAATTCTTTCGACTGTTCCAGAATCCCAAACAATCCAAGAAGTTGTTACATCTCTTAGCGAGACACCAAAAACATTGTTTTTTGACAACCTTTTGGAAGCTCCAATATCAAAACCAATACCCCATCCTGAATATTGACCTAATTGATGGATCAAAACTTTTGTATTTCCGCCTAATTGCCAGTCACCTCTAAATGTTGCAAAACCTATTACTCCAGCCCATTGAGATTGATTAAAGAATGTAATATTAGATGAAAGAACTCTTTCCTCTGGATCATCTAAAGACCCTGTTTGATAAAGAAGAGCATCAGTAGTTTTTGGTATTCCCTGTACAGCCTCTCTAATTATCACTAAAGACCAGTGGGATTCAGAACGCTGTCGTAAGTCCAAACCGAAAATATCAAATGTTACTGCTCCGGCAAAGCGTTCTTGGTGGGCAAAAACAAAAGACCTTATATCCTCGCTATTTAACCTTGCAGGATTCCAAAGAATAGAAAGTGGGCCAGTTGCAGTAGCAACACCTGATTCACTTAGAGAGATAGCTTTAGCATCCCCAACTCCTCGAAAAACTTGGTTGCCATATTTTACCCAAACAGACTCAGCTTTGAGATTAAATGACCAGAAATTCAAGACAACTAAAAAGAAAAATAAACTAGCCTTATAGTTCATTTTCTTTTTTTATTTTAGATAGAAAATTAAGTGCTTGAAGAGGTGTGATTTCATTAATATCTATTTTAGAAAGCTCTTTACTAAGGTTAGACTGCACTTCTAGAAAATTTTCCTGAGATTTTTTTTTCGAAGGTATATCTCTATTACGTAAGGGCTTATGATCGATCAATTTATTAAGTATTTCAGTGGCGCGAAAGATTACTGATGGAGGAAGACCAGCCATTTCTGCAACTTGAATTCCATAACTCTTATCGCATGGACCTCGTTTGATTTTTCTTTGAAATAAAATCTTTCCATGAGTTTCCTTAACAGCAACATTATAATTAACCATCCTTTCAAATCTATCAGACAGTTCAGTCAATTCATGATAATGAGTAGCAAAAATAGTCCTAGCCATAGTTCCTTCTTCCTCATGTAAATATTCTGTAATAGCCCAAGCTAAAGAAAGTCCATCAAAAGTAGCTGTACCCCTACCGATCTCATCAAGAAGCACTAGACTATTATCTGTTGCATTATTTAGAATATTTGCAGCCTCTGTCATTTCCACCATAAACGTTGATTCTCCTCCAGCTAGATTGTCACTTGCTCCAACTCGTGTAAAAAGCTTATCAACTATTCCTATGGTTGCACTCTTAGCTGGCACAAAGCTACCCATCTGAGCCATAACCACAATCAAACCAATTTGTCTAAGATAAGTTGATTTCCCAGCCATATTAGGACCAGTTAGCAGGTGTATTTGGTTATCATTTGAAGACATTATAATATCATTTGTGGTAAAATTTTCTCCTAATGGCAATAGATTCTCAACTACAGGATGACGAGAAGCTTTAATATCCAGAAAACAATTATTTGTTATTTCTGGTAGAACATAATCATTAATCGTAGCAATTTCGGCCAGTGCCAGATTTACATCGAGTTCATTAATTTGTTCAGCATTTTTTTGAATATCATATGCATTTTCTAAAATCCAGTTTCTCAATTCATTGAATAGTTTTAATTCAATTTCCAAAATATTTTCTTCAGCTGTAAGAATTTTTTCTTCATATTCTTTAAGTTCAGGAGTGATGAAGCGTTCCGCATTAACTAAAGTCTGTTTCCTAATATAATTTTCAGGTGCCTTAGATAAATATTTTTTAGTTATTTCAATATAATAACCAAAAACTTTATTATATCCGACTTTTAAAGAAGGAATACCAGTCTTCTCCCTTTCAAAAGCCTGCATCGATGCTATCCAATCCTTCCCTCCTAACGCTATTTTTCTAAAAGCATCTAATTCTTTACTTACCATATTTTTAATAAATCCGCCTTTTGTAATGTTTGATGTAGGAGAATCGATAATTATACTATCAATTTTTTCAACAATTTTTTTTGTAGAAACGAATCGTTCAGCAAAATCGATAAGTACTTTATAATCATTCTTTTTCAATTCAAGTTGGAAGTATGGTATAAGATTCAAAGTTTGCTTAAGTCCAATCATATCTCGAGGAGTACCTGAACCACGACTAAATTTCCCAAGAATCCTTTCTAAATCCCCGGCATTTGACAATCTCCTGCGGAATTCTGATCGAAGTAAATCATTTTTATAAAATCCATCTAATATAGAAAGACGTTTATCTATAGCTTTCTTTTCTGTAAGAGGGCTAACTAATCGACTATGCAACATTCTTCCACCGCCAGCTGTAAGAGTTTTATCTAAAATGGAAAGAAGGGTACCATGAGTACCTTGCGTAGAAAGTGAATTAAATAATTCAAGATTACGGATCGTAAAACTATCTAATCCCATTTTACCTTCTGGCTTTATAGGTAGAAGAGCTGTTATATGATGTGCACTAAATTGTATATTATTTGTAATATACCTAAGAATGACACCCGCAGCAGTTATTCCAATAGTCATTCCATCGCAACCAAATCCTTTTAGTGAATTAACTTTGAAATGCTCCAAAAGAGCTGATCTTGAGAGATCGTAATCAAAAAACCATTCATCTATATCTGTGATAAATAGATTTGACCCTAAAATCCAATCTAATTTTTGGATACCCTCTTTCTCATTTACAATAATCTCCGTTGGAGAAAACTTAATGAATAGGTCTTGGATTATATTAATATCCCCCTCAGCAATGAAGAATTCCCCTGTTGAAAGATCAAGAAATGACAAACCATATTTATCCCCATTCGAAGTCAATGATGAAAGGAAATTGTTTTTTCTTTCATCATCATTCCCTGGATAAGCTGTCCCTGGAGTAATAATTTCAATTACTTCTCTTTTAACAATACCCTTTGCTAACTTAGGGTCTTCTACTTGATCGCAAATGGCAATCCTTTTACCCGCGGAAACTAATTTTGGCAAGTAATTATCTAGAGAATGATGA
This sequence comes from Fidelibacterota bacterium, assembly GCA_045569115.1. Taxonomy (GTDB): domain Bacteria; phylum Fidelibacterota; class Marinisomatia; order Marinisomatales; family S15-B10; genus S15-B10. The sequence goes on from JBJKZS010000083.1 coordinate 4,965, forward strand.
GGAAAGCCCGCTAAAGGAACTTCAGAAGCGGCTCCATTTGAACGCTTAGTAAGCGTTATACCAAGTATTTTTGAGACTTCTTTAGCATCATCATCAAAAGTCTCAAAAAAATCTCCCATTCTAAATAAAAGAATACTATCTCGATGCTTTCCCTTCACAGAATAATACTGCTTCATGAGAGGTGTCACACCTATCTTTTTCTCATTAATTTTCAAGAGCAAAATATCCGTCTATCACCTTGACGATTCGTAAACTTTTGATTATCAAGATATTCTAATAAAGGTATAGCATGTTTACGAGAAGTATTCGTCAATTCTTTGAATTGAGTTACATCAAAACCACCCAATTGTGAAAAATTATTAATTAATAGGTCTTGCAACTCTTCTATAGCTTTTTTAGCATACCACAGTTTATCTGAGATCTTTATTATCTTTCCCCTATCCTTAAGCACATGTAGTAATGGAATAATTTCAGTAGCATTAGTTCCAGCTTGAGAGGCAAGTTCATTAATAATAGGAGGAGTCAATCCACTTTTATTAAGAATCTCTAAAAGACTTTCAGTTAGAGCTGAATCCTTAGATGAAAGTTTGACTTTGTAACCAGTCAATGTAATATTACCTGATTCTATCTGAATTAACTCTTTTTTCTCCAAACTTTCTGAAAGCCAATCAAATAGAGATCTGCTATAACCGAGTGATTTCCTAAGATCCTCTCTAGGAAAACCTCGACGATTTGAAAGTTGCTTTAGCGAAGAGGATAGTTGTTTTAGATATTTTTCCAATTGCTCATCTACAATACTTTTCAAAGTAATAAATGGGTCTTGAGGGTTTCCAAATTTGATCGTATTTAGAGATTTAGAATCAGAAATAAATTTTTTTGATGAAGCCTGCCATCTTCTTTTCCAACCCGAAAGAGTTAGAGGATTCGTTCCTGATTCCTGAAAAAATAACTCAAGTCGTTCTTGAGTATTTTTTCGCGCAAGAGATTGAAGCCATAAACGGGCCCCCTTAAATCTTGCTGGAGGAAAAGGGTCAATAATTATCCCACCACCAATTGTTTCAGCCGGTGAATAAAAACGAATTATGAATGTGTCTTGAACAGCAACAGCAACAGGTTCTTCTAACCTGATTAAAGCTACTTCTTTTCCTCCAGCCTCACATAAACTTGTACCTCTCTCTACAAAGAAAATTCTACCCAAAACCTCTTCAGTACCAAAATGGAACCTTAATCTTTGTTGATGTTTAATTTTTCTGCTAGTTTTATTCAGCATCGATAAACAGACACCAATAACCATCGATGGTTTTAGGAATTCTTTTTCTGAAAGTTGTGAACCTCGTTTTATAACAGCTTTGTCTAATTGACTTAAGTTTATTGCAGCCCTATCTCCTAGTTCAACTTTAGTAACTTTCTTGCCATGAGATTGAAGCCCACGAACTTTAGCACAATCCATGCTAGGCAGTAATTCAATTTCTTCACCTAATTGAATACTACCCCCTGTAACTGTTCCAGTTACAACTGTTCCAAAACCTTTCATTGAAAAAACCCTATCCGCAAATAATCTAAAAAACCCTCTATCACTATTAGATTTTGAGTGCACTGTGATCTTCAAAAGACTATTTTTTAATTGATCAATGCCCTCACCGGTAACAGCTGAAACACGAATTATAGGAGCTCTTTCCATAAATGAATCAGCTAAAAAATCTCTAATTTCTTCTTCCATTAAGTCAAGCCACTCAGAATCATCCACAAGGTCAATTTTGTTTATTGCAACTACTCCATTTTTAACTCCAAGTATAGAGAGAATATCAAAATGTTCCTTAGTCTGTGGCATAATTCCATCATCTGCAGCAATCGTCAATAATGCAGCATCTATAGAAGTAACTCCAGCAACCATATTCCTGATAAATTTTTCATGCCCTGGAACATCGATTATTGTTATATCTTTGGATAGAAAGGCAAATCCAAGATCAATCGTCATTCCCCTTTCTACTTCTTCACGCAAATTATCTGTATTTGTCCCCGTAAGTGCCTTTACTAGAGTAGTTTTTCCATGGTCAATATGGCCGGCTGTACCAAAGACAATCTGACTCATATTGATTCTTTTATAGCAAGGGAGAGAGCTTTCATTTGCGATAAGTCAATAGCTTTAAGATCTATAGTAAAGATATTTCCCTTAATATATCCAATAACTGGAATTTCCTGGTCCCTAAAACGTTTAGCTAGTTCAGTTGGCTTTATATTATTAGGTGCAAAATGTAATGCACAGCTTTCTAATGATTTTATCGGAAGAGAACCACTACCTGCTTCAACAATTGAGTCTACAATTCTTATTTTAAGTTTATTAATAATATCTCTTGATATTGACAAGAGGAGTCTTTCTCCACGTCTTCTAAGAATATTTCGTGGAGTAATAAGCATTTGATAAGCAAGGTTTTCTTTCCCAGGGAAACCATTAGAATATCCTCTCAATATTTTTTCCATTAAAGCTAGAGTCAACTTATCACATCTCAAAGCTCTATACATTGGATTCTGGTGAACACGAGAAATAAGCGAATTTTTCCCAGATATTATTCCAGCCTGAGGACCCCCCAAAAGTTTATCTCCAGAAAAGGTCACTAAACCTGAGCCAACCCTAATGATTTCTTTTATAATTGGCTCAGCAGGTAAACCAGATTTTGTTAAATCAAAAAGAGCCCCACTACCAATATCTACTAGAACAGGAATTTGTTGTTTTCTTCCTATTTTTTCAAGATCCTCAACCGTTACTTCTTTCGTAAATCCCTCTATTCGATAATTACTTGTATGGGCATAAACAATAGCTCCAGTATCTTTATTTATAGCCTGTTCGAAGTCTTTTATATGAGTTCTATTTGTCGTACCAACTTCCCGCATAATTGCACCACTTTTTTGAATGATATCAGGTATCCGAAAAGAGCCTCCAATTTCTACTAGTTGTCCGCGAGAAATCACGACCTCTTTTCCTTCAGCAAGAGTATTCAAGCAAAGCATAAATGCTGCGGCATTGTTATTTACAATAATTGAACCCTCAGCTCCAGTAAGAGAGTTTATTAAGGGAGCAACATGATTTAACCTTTCACCACGTTTCCCACTTTCTAAATTAAATTCAACAGGAGAATATGCTGCTACAGCCCTAGTCACCTCTGTAACTAATTTTCTTGAAAGAGGTGCACGACCAAGGCCAGTATGAAGAACAATACCAGTCCCATTAATAACAGGCCTAAACTTAGACTTACTTAAACTATAGATCTTAGATAAGATCTTTTTAAAGATAATTTCTTTAGTTAAAGAATTTTGCTCTTTATGACTTAAAGTTCGAATGCAGATTAGTTCTTTCCGAATCGTATCCACTATCATCTGTCGCGGAAGCTGAATATTTTTCCAATCGATCCGATCCAGGATCGAATTCACGGAAGGAATGTCACGTAGACGCACGGGGCCACCTCATTATGATAAGATAGAAGACATATAAATGAAAATCAAGTGAAACCATATATCCAGAAAACTATTGGGTAAGTTTATGCAATTCGCATTAGAAAAACTGAAGTTATGGTAGCTATAAGCATTAATAAAGCAACAAAAAGAAAAACTGCTGAAACTCCGTATTGAACAGCCACAACACCACCTACTCCTGAAGCAAAAGAGCCAACTCCAAAACTAAGAAAAAATGAAAAACCATAGCCTATACCTCTAGATGAAGATGAAGTGTATTCAGCAATCATAGCATTTCCAATAGGTTGGTAGATAAAATGAACAAACCCTAATAATATTCCACTAATTAAAATTATTAGACCTGAGCTGTAATAAAAAACTAATAACAGTGGAATATGCATTAGACAGGTAATGAAAAGAATTCTTGTCTTACTATAAGAATCTCCCCATTTCCCACCAAAATATTGACCAGGTATTCCAGCAATCAACACAATAGTGGTTGCTATCCCACCAGCAAAAATTTTGTCATTAATAAAATGGAAACTATAAGCATTATTACTAAAAAATATTGGCATATAAGTTATAAACCCAGTAAAAGCAAGGCCAACAAGACTTGTAATAACATAATAGGTAACAAGAGGTCTTATTTTTGAACGTTTAGGTGCAATTTTTCCTTGAACATCAACCCTTATATGTTCAGAAGGAATTAGAAAGAACGTAGCAACTGAAAGTATTACCCAAAATACAATCATACTAAGATAAGCAAAGCGCCAATCTAAAATAGTGGAGAACCAAGCAGCAAGTAAGGGGCCTACCGCAAGACCAAGACTACCAGCTATTCCATGATATCCCATTCCCTTGCTTGTTTGTCGAACCCTCCGAGAAATAATGGTTAGACCAGCTGGATGATAAATTGAGGCTGACAATCCCAGGAGCATCATACCAAGCGTCATGATTGTCAGGTCATTTGCAAAAATAATAATTAATCCCGAGATAGATGCACCTATCTGAAAAACAACGAGTAAATTTCTTCCTCCAAACCTATTCTCTAGGAATCCAGCTGGTATGGATCCTAATCCAAACATAAAACTAGACAACATATACATCCAGCCAAGAGTATCTAGACCAACATTAAAATAATCTTGTAGAGTTATCATAATTGCAGGAAAAATCAACATGCTAGCATGAACAGAAAAGTGTGAGGCCCCTGTAAGTAAAAGGATAATCTTTGATTCACTATTTAACATGAAACAATCTCAAAAAAAGAACCTGAATGAAAAACTAAATATAAATTTAGAAGGAGAACTGGTAAACTAACGTCTTTCCCTTATCCGTGCTGCTTTACCTCTAAGTTTACGGAGATAATAGAGCTTAGCCCGACGTACTTTCCCACGACGAACGACTTCAATACTATCTATATTCGGAGAATGCAGGGGGAAAATTCTCTCAACACCAATATTCGAAGATATTTTTCTAACTGTAAAGGTGGCATTAGTACCACTTCCTTTTCTTGATAGAACGACACCTTCAAATTTCTGCAATCGTTCTCTACCACCTTCTACAACCTTCACATTGACACCGATGGTATCTCCAGAACGGAAATTAGGAATATTATCTCGCTGGAAATCTGATGATAATTCATGGGCCTGAGTCATTTTTTTACCTCATTTCGATAATTCTTTTGATAAAGCTTCCAAAGATCAAGTCTATTTTTTTTTGTTCTAGATTCCCGTTGTTCATGTCGCCAAGTATTTATGTTTGCATGGTGACCACTTAAAAGGATATCTGGTACTTTCATTCCATCTACATTTTCTGGGCGGGTATAGTGAGGATGATCTAATAGCTCATTTGAAAAGGAATCTGAATTGGCTGATTCTTCATCACCAAGAACACCAGGAATCAGCCTCACTATTGAATCAAGAATTACCATGCTAGGCAGTTCACCTCCAGTTACAACGTAATCACCAATAGAAATTTCATCTGTTACAACGGATTCTCTAACCCGTTCATCAATTCCTTTGTAGTGGCCACAAATAAAAACAATACCATCATGATTAGAAAAACTACGGGAAGTTTTTTGAGAAAGTACAGGAGCTTGAGGTGAAGGAAAAATGACCCTCAAATCTGTTTTACCTGTATAAAGTTCTCTAGCCCTTTTAACTGCTTTTAATATGGGCGTGGCTAGCATTATCATACCACTACCACCTCCGAAGGGATAATCATCAATCTTCTGATTTTTACCTTCAGCATATTTCCTCAAATTAATTATATGATAATCTAAGATACCTTTTTCATTAGCTCGACGCAATATACTTTGACTAATAACTGATTCAGGAATAGCGGGAAAAGGTGTAATAATGAAAACCTGCATTAAAGATCCAAAAGCCCCTCCATTGGCTCAATAGTAATGGTTTGAGAATCGAAGTTAATCTCTCGAACAATCTCAGGAACGGCTGGAATTAAGATTTCTTTTTTCCCCGAATCGATAGCATAAACATCTTGATCACGAATAGGCATGATATCACATAGTATTCCCACTGATTTACCTTCCGTAGTAGATACAAGAAAGCCTATTATTTCTTCAGGAAGAATTTCATCTTCATCAGCTAGAGCAAAAATTAATTTACCAACCAAATCTTCTGCATCTTCTCTGCTTTCATTACCCTTGACAGCATATCGGATAAACTTACCAGTTTTAGCAACAGCTGAAAGATGGAGCACCTGAGTGGCTCCAACATCATCACCTATAAACAGAAAATCCTCATTAGCATATCGCTCAAAACTAGGGTCAAAGGGATATACTTTAACATCACCCTTTAACCCTACAGCCTTTATAACTTTTGCCGCTACTTTAAGTCTCTTAGTCATTGTCCTCAACAATTTCCATCATTGATCTCTTTCCACCTTGTTTAGCAGTTATTGCAGATACAATAGTGCGGAGCGCTATTGCTGTGCGACCATGACGACCTATAACCTTACCAACATCACCATCTCCAACTCTGACTTCGTAAATGACAGCTTTTTCAGAATCAACTTCCACAACTGATGCTTCATTTGGTTTGTCAACAAGCTCCTTGATAATTTTTTCAAGTAATTCCTTCATAACATCCTCCTTGGTCTAATTTGTCTGACTGCTATTTTTATCAGCATTTTTGTTATGTTTTCTAGGATTTATTAGAAGTTTCCTCTTCAGATGACTCTGGAGATTCATCAGGCTCCGCAATAGAAGTATCTTCTGGAGAACTCTCCTCATTCTTCACTTCTGATTCATCAGAATCAGTCTCCTCTTTAACAGAGGCTTCTTCAGATGACTCTGGAGATTCATCAGGCTCCGCAATAGAAATATCTTCTGGAGAACTCTCCTCATTCTTCACTTCTGATTCATCAGAATCAGTCTCCTCTTTAACAGAGGCTTCTTCAGATGACTCTGGAGATTCATCAGGCTCCGCGGAGGATGCTAGAGTGGCTTCATTTTTTTTCCTTAGCCTGTTCAGCTTTCTTCTTAGAAATTTTTTCTAATTTTAATTTTATGCGTTCATCTCTATCAAGAGCCCATTTCTGGATCTCATAGTCAATAGCCTTATCATCAAGACCTTGGTTTTTCAAATGCACCCTGTATAGCACACCTTCCCATTTCAATAAATTGCGGACAGTGTTAGAAGGTTGAGCACCTTTTTCTAACCAATAGAGAATTCTATCTATTTTCAACTCATAATTTTTCTCAGTTTGTAGAATAGGATTATACCAACCCAATTCTTCTATAGCTTTGCCATCTCTTCGCTTACGTGAATCAATAGCAACAAGTCTGTAAAAAGGCCTGTTACGTCTGCCTAACCGTTTCATTCTTATCTTAACAGCCAAAATAATCTCCTTTAATTAAATGTAATTCTGTTTGAGGAAACTTTTCTTTTCAATTTGATTAAAGCATAGAAAGTTAGCTTTTTTGTCCTAAGGTAGAAAATGAAAAACTTCTAATTGTTTTACCCTCATAAAAATGGAGAAAACCAATTTTTTTTTAGAAATCACCTCCCACTTGTCGAATATCAATCTCTTCAATTACTGAACGTCCTTCCTGGGATATAGCGGCAGAAATGGCCTCTACAACATTCTGCTCATCTAACATTTGATCGCGTGGAAAATCAAAATCAAAGCTATCCCACCAAGTAGAATCAACTGAACCAGGAAAAATAGATGTGACTTTTACATTTGATTTTCTTAGTTCTATTCTAACTGTATCAGCAAAACCTTTTAGTCCATATTTCGTAGCAGAATAGCCACTACCCCAAGATAGAACTCTCTTACCTGACAAAGAATTAATAAAAATAATGTGACCGCTTCTATTTTTTTTCATTACTTTCACAGCCTCTCTTGTGGCAAGAAAGGCACCAGTTAAATTCACGTCAAGCATATCTTTCCATTCTTTTAAAGTAATATCTTCTACAGCTTTGAACGTACCAACACCAGCATTATTGACTAAAATTACTAATTCACCCAATTCTGCAGTTTCCTTAAAGAGTTTTTCAATATCAACTTCAGAAGTTACATCTGCTATAGACACTTGGTAATGATCATTAACGTGGCTAACAAGTTCAGCAGTTTTTTTTAGATTTTCCTCATTCCTTCCAGCAAGAACCGTAAAATATCCTTCAGATGCAAGTTTTATGGAAATTGCCCGACCAATTCCTTGTGATGCGCCAGTAATAACAGCTATTTTCTTCTTAGACATCTCACTCAACCAGATGCTATTAAATTCAATGCAGAACCAGCTTTAAACCATTCTATCTGCATTGGTGAAAATGTATGCTTAAGTGCCGTCTTGAAAAAAGAACCATCAGAATGATTGACCTCAAGAGTTAAATGTTTTTCAGGAGCAAATTCTTTAAGTCCTAAAATAGTTACCCTATCGTCTTCACGAATTTCATCATATGCAGATGGATCAACAAAAGTCAAAGCAAGCATACCCTGTTTTTTAAGATTAGTTTCATGAATGCGAGCAAAACTTCTAACAATAATTGCAATTCCTCCTAAGTGACGTGGCTCCATTGCCGCATGTTCTCTTGAAGATCCTTCACCATAATTTTCATCCCCGAAAACAACCCAGAGCTTCCCCTGCTTCTTATAATTTCTCGCTACATCACTAAACCGTATCTTCTCCTGTCCTGTAAGTACATTTTTACCAATACCAATATCTCCATTAAATGAATTCAAAGCACCTATAAATAAATTGTCTGAGATATTGTCAATATGGCCTCTAAATCGAAGCCAAGGCCCAGCAGGAGATATATGATCAGTTGTGCACTTTCCATCAGCTTTTAACAAAATTGGAAGATCATTAAGATCATCACCATCCCAAGGTTTAAATGGCTTCAGGAATTCGATTCTCTCACTTAAATGATCAATTTCTACTTCCAAATTTTCAATGTTAGTATCTGGTGAAATAAAACCTTCATCTCCAATTTCAAAACCATTAGCTGGAAGTTCATTTCCAACTGGAGGCTCTAGAAAAACTTCTTCCCCTCTTTCATTTTTTATTGTATCAGTAAGAGGGTTAAATGAAAGACGGCCGGCTAGTGACATTGCCGTGACTAGCTCTGGTGATCCAATGAATGCATGAGTATCAGCATTACCATCATTACGCCTAGCAAAATTTCTATTGAATGATGTAATAATAGAATTTTTCTTACCTTCAGTTTTATCTTCTCTTTTCCATTGTCCAATACATGGTCCACAAGCATTAGCCAAAACAACACCACCCATTTCTTTTAAATCTTTTAACTGTCCATCTCTTTCTATTGTAGCCCTAATTTGCTCTGATCCAGGTGTAACTAAAAAAGGTGTCTTTGCTTTAAGATTTTTCTTGACCGCCTGCCTAGCAATATTGGCGGACCGTTCTATATCTTCATACGAAGAATTAGTACAGCTACCTATAAGAGATATTGATATATTGTCAGGATAGTCTTTTTCTTCAACATCACTCTTTAATTTAGAAATAGGCCTGGCTAAATCAGGCGTAAATGGTCCTACAACATGCGGTTCAAGAGTCGATAAATCTATTTCAATAACCTTATCAAAAAATTGGTCGGGCCTTCTTTCTACTTCAGAATCAGCTCTTAGCTCTTTTGCTATATTCTCAGCTAATTTTGCAATTTCAGCCCTACCAGTTGACTTTAGATATTTTCCCATTCTGTGATCAAATGGGAAAATAGATGTAGTAGCTCCTATTTCTGCCCCCATATTACAGATTGTCCCTTTTCCAGTGCATGAGATTGATTCAGTGCCTTCCCCAAAATATTCAACAATTCGACCAGTACCACCTTTTACTGACAAAAGGCCGGCCAATTTAAGAATTACATCTTTTGGTGAAGCCCATCCACTCAATGAACCAGTTAATTTGATTCCTATAACCCCAGGCCATAAAAGTTCCCAAGGCATTCCTGTCATGACATCAACTGCGTCAGCGCCTCCTACTCCTATAGCGATCATACCCAAACCTCCTGCGTTTGGAGTATGTGAGTCTGTTCCAACCATCATTCCTCCAGGAAAAGCATAATTCTCTAAAACTACCTGATGAATTATCCCTGAGCCTGGCTTCCAAAAACCAAGTCCATATTTCTGTGAAACAGACCTAAGAAAATTATATACCTCACTGTTTTCAAAATTAGCTTTTTTTAAATCATCAGAAGCACCAACTTGTGCACGAATAAGATGATCACAATGGACTGTACTTGGGACAGCTGTTTCAGCCCTTCCAGCTTGCATAAATTGGAGAAGAGCCATTTGAGCCGTAGCATCCTGTAAAGCTACCCGGTCTGGACTAAAGTTTGTATAGCTGACAAGTTGTTTTGGGGATTTAGAAAGTGGTTCATGCAGATGAGTAAATAAAATTTTTTCAGCATATGTAAGTGGCCGACCAATAAGTTTTCTTGCTGAAGCGACTCTTTCTTCAAAAGAAGAATAATTATCTTGAATTAAATCCAAGTCTTTTGTTCCAATCATATTTTCTTTCACCTCATTAAATGATGGTCTAATATTTAATAATATTAAAAATGGTCGAAGTTGACTTTGGAAATTACGGAGTTCCATGCGAAATTTCAATTACACTCGCCTGTATCAGGTGGTATCTATAATAGTGATTTCAAAGCTCACTCGTCAAATTATTTTCTACACATTTATTGCTTGTGGCAATCTTTTTAGCCAATCCACTAAAATTATAAAGAGCACACCCTCTGAATTAATATTTAGGATTACGTTTCAAAATCCTTCAAAAGGGTATAGCCTTGAAAATGAATATGTCACAATTGGATTGCCCACAGAAAATTATCCCGAAATGACCCTTACGCCAATTAAAAGCAATAATATATCTAAAAATCAATCAATAGGACCATTCTATTCAGCGATATCAAATTATGGAGAATGGAACCGATTAGAAAAATTCCGTAATTTGAATGTTGCAATCCTTAAACTAGCCCCTACAACATCAAATGACGCGGAAATTTCCCTTCTCGAATTGGAAGTAAAAATTCGTTTTACAGAATCAATAATACACTCGGAATCCTATTCTAAATCTGAGTCACTTATTTATAGTCACAGAATTCTTAACTGGCCAGTAGCAAAAAGCTGGCTAAAGAAGCCATCTATTTCTAGAAGTATAAAAAGTCAAAGAGATCTTAATGGGGATTGGTACAAAATCTCTATTTCAAATGACGGTGTTTACGGAATTAGTGGTTCTCAACTCTTTGAAATAGGTGCTAATATTTCAGATATTAATCCATCAACTCTAAGGATTTTTACCAATCCACAGGGAGGAAGACCACTATCAGACAATATTTTTCAACCTATTTCAGAAAATCTGATAGAAATTGCTATAAAAGTTTCAGGTACTAGCGATGGTACTCTAAATGATAATGATAAAATTATTTTTTATGGTCGTGGTCCTCGGGGTTTCGATAAAACTGACGATGGTTCTATAAAATTTATTAGGAATCCTTATACTGACCTGAATGTATATTGGTTAAATGTGCCAATTAATCCAGAAATTCGTGGCTTAAGAATCGAGACTGTTGATGAAAATCTGATTGAACCAATAACAATTAATTATGGGATAGCTTTCGCTCATTCTGAAAATGAGGAATACAACCCTTTTAAATCTGGGCTTTTATGGGTAGGTCCAGGTATTACAAAAGATCAAACACTCTCCATTCCAATTCAACTTCACCATCCACGTGATGATATAAATGCAAAAGCAAATCTATCGCTTTTTGGTGGTTCCTCAACAGAATCTGAAGGTTACCCAGCTCATATCGCAACAATCCAACAGAGGAGCCAGGCAGACTCTATTTTAATCAGAGAATCATGGTTTGGAATTATAAATCGTAATTTCTCATTAAATTTGGATGAAAAAATTCTTGATCATGGTACAAATTATTTTATATTAAAAAATTCTACAAGCGATGATCTTTCCAAGATTTTTATTGATTGGATTACCGTAGAATATGCAAGCGAACTAATTTGGGAGGGATCCCAATTTGATTACTGGGCTCCAACAAATATTAATCTTGTTAGATTTATGATTAGCAAAGTCAACTCTGATATAAAAGTTTGGGACATAACTGATATAAATTCACCTGTTTCACAGGCTGTTGAACTAAGTGGAAACAGAGGGTACTTTGAGCTGGAAATATCTTCTATAGATAATAAAAGATTTGTCGTTTACAATGAATTAGAAACATTAAATGTCGCTGATTTAGAAGAAATTGGATCTCAAACCTTCTCAACTTTAAGAACATCAATTAGCGGTATTGATCATATTATAATTACACCTGAAAAATTTTTAGAACCCGCAGAAAAGCTAAGAGAGCATCGTAATTTTTCAATTGTTGTTCCATTAGAGGTAATATACAATGAATTTTCAGGCGGTGTTTCTGATCCGAAAGCAATACGAGTTTTTTTGAAATGGGTTAAGGAAAACTGGTCATCATCTAATGGAGTAGGTTTCCCATCATATATATTATTACTTGGTGATGGAGATTATGACTACCGTAACATTACTGGTAATGCCTCTAATCTTGTTCCTACTTTTCAATCCGAAATATTAGGAGAGACCTCTTCAGATGATAAGTTTGCTTACCTTGATGGAAAATCGCCAGATATGGCTATAGGTCGTCTTCCAGCATCCAATTTAAATGATGCTGAAGCTATGGTGGATAAAACAATCAACTACGAAGCTGACCCTGAAATAGGTCTCTGGCGAAGTCGAGTCTCACTTATTGCTGATGATTTTGCAAGACCAAATTTTGGAGCTTTAGAACTTACCCATACAAAAAACAGTGAAGAAATAGCTCGATTGATTCCAAAATCACTTCAAGTTCAAAAGCTATATATGGAGGATTTTTCAGAAATCAATGATGGCTCACAATATGGTGTTACCAAACCCAGTGCAACAGAAGCACTGTTTGATCTACTTAATGAAGGTACAGCTCTTTTAAACTATATCGGCCATGGTTCAGCTTATCAATGGGCTCAAGAAGGTTTGCTTTCCTCTTCAAGAGGGGATCTTACATCAATACAAACTGGGAATAAACTTCCAATCTGGCTTGCTGCTACCTGTAGTTGGGGACAATATGACAACCTAGAAGGAAGTGCTATGTCAGAAGAAATCCTTAGATCTCCAAACAATGCAGGTGTTGCAGTTATTTCTACTAATGGTCTAATTACATTTTCAGCTAACCGGAATTTTATTATTAAACTATTTCAATCTTTTTTTCCAGATACGACTGTTTCTGATCTCTCTTTAGGCGCAATATTTAGCAGCATAAAAGATGGCTCTCGAGGAAGTCAAATGTTTCATTTATTAGGCGATCCAGGATTGAAAATAGCTCTTCCATCTAAGAGTGTTGACATCACATCTGTTAAGCCAGACACCCTTACAGCTCTAAATCCAGGTTCATATTTTGGAACTGTATCCGATATTCCTTTTGGAGAAGGTTCAGGTTTTGTTACACTTTCTGACGCAGAACGTACAATTAAACGCCATTATGAGAATGGTTCCTACTCTGAAGATATAATATATAATATGCCTGGGAATACCCTTTTTCGTGGAAAGCTATCCTTTACGAGTGGAGCTTTTGAAGGTTCTTTTATCCTACCTAAAGATATTACCACTTCTGTTGGAGGAAAACTATCTGCATACCTATATAATCTTCAAGAAGATAGTCTTTGGGAGGGAACAGGTCTGAATGAAGGGCTTATTCTTAGAGGCGGAACTACAAATCCAATAGATTCAAATGGTCCACTTATATCATTTGGCTTAGATGAAAGAACATTGCAAACTGGTGACAACATTACTATTGGAAAAGATTTGATTGTTTCATTATCCGATCCTCTTGGGATTAATATTACAGGTGACATTGGGCATGGAATCCAAATTTGGTTTGAAGAAGATGACGCTAATAGCATTGACTTAACAAATGAATTCCTCTATTCAGAAGGAAGTCATACTAGTGGCTCAGTAATTTTTTCACTTTCCAATGCTCTCCCAGGTGAAATATCAATTACTGCTGAAGCCTGGGATAATGCTAATAATGTAAATCGAGAGTCAGTTACTCTAAATATAAATTCTAATGAAGCTTTGGAACTCACTAATGTTTTCAACTATCCAAATCCATTTAAATATGAAACTCAATTTGGTTTTGAAGTAAATAAGAATGCTATTGTGAAAATTAAAATTTTCACAATAGCTGGAGAATTGATTTCTGAGTTGGAACCACTTGAATCTTTTTATGGATATTCACATATCGACTGGGATGGTAGGGACTATTATGGTGATATAATTGCTAATGGGGTATATCTCTATCAAATTACAGCGACTTCAATAGATGGTGCAGAAGAAAGTATGAAAATAGGTAAAGCCGCTAAATATCGTTAACATGAATATTCAACTGGTTTTAGCCTCATCTTCCCCACGTCGAAAGGATATACTTGAAAAGACAAATTTGAAATTTTATGTCAGACCAAGTACAATAATTGAGGACTATTCAATCAGTTTAAACCCATTAAAAATGGCTGAGTATTGGGCATTGCAAAAAGCACGTAGCATTGTTCCACGTCAAAAGAATACTATTGTAATCGGAGCTGATACTATTGTTGATTTAAAAAAGAAGATCATGGGTAAACCAGCAAATCCCTTAGAGGCTGAAAAAATGCTAAAAGCATTATCAGGAAGGCAACATATTGTCCATACAGGCGTTGCATTAAGGTATGAATTTTTAGATAAAGAGGTAAGTTTTGTTGAATCCACCAAAGTATATTTTTATAAGTTGAATGATGATTGGATAGATCAATACATATCTAAAGGAATGTCTCTGGATAAAGCCGGAGCATACGGCATTCAGGACTGGTCATCTATTTTTGTAAAAAAAATCAATGGATGTTATAATAATGTTGTAGGTTTCCCACTTGCACGTTTTATACAATTAATTTGTTCAAACAAAATTAGAGAGGAATTTCAACTGGACAATTGGTTTGCTTCCAAAAAATAGATCACTTAAAATCTGAACTATATGAATGATATTAAGAACACGGCACTCTTTTTTGAAGATCTAAAAAAGTTAAGAATAGATAAAAATATCGAACTTAATGAAATAGCTACACGCACTAAAATCAACCTTGAATATCTTGAGTTGCTAGAATCAGGGGATTATACATTTCTTCCGTACGTGTACATTCGTTTATTTGTGAAAGCCTATACTATTGAAATTGGAGCGGAGATCAATGAAGTGCTGCAACAACTTGATCACTTTATGGATAAACAAACACCAAAAGAGGAACTCCCTGCTACCAATGAAGAAGAAGAGAATGATTCTTTACAAGATTTTCAAGATTCAATACAAATATCATCGTTCAATAATAATTATGCTTCATTAGTGAAGGTAGCTATTCTATTTCTAATAGTATTTTTTGGTGTTTGGGTTATAAGACAAATAGCTAAAGATGGATCAGAATCAATTGCTCTTGAATTTCAAGAAACTCTTATTCCTCAAGAACCCAAAATAACCGATACAGAATTAAATGCAAATTTCACATTCATAGATACAGAAGAGGAATTAAGCTTAGAAGCACCATACAAACTTTCAATATCCGCAAATAATGAAACTTGGTACGAAATCCAAACTGATCTAGGAAATCTTACCTCTTCTATTATAACTCCTGATATAGATCTTTTAATTCAATTTAATGAATATCTTTTTTTGAGGATTGAACGATCACAAGATGTTTCTGTCTCTTTAAATGAAAAGTCGCTTGATTTAAATAAGTTGTCGCACCCTTCAGATATAATTTATGATGGAGAGACTAGACAGCTTACCATCCGCAACTACACACCGCTTTAAAATAATTAAAAGAATCTAATTTGTAATAGTACAAAAAGATTTGTACGTGCAAGATTTTTCTTGACATTAGTGGGTTAATAACCTAAGATTATGGGTAGAAGTGGGTAATAAACCCATTATCTCGAGTATGACAATATCAGAAAATACTTTTACAGGAGAGTTTAAGTATACTCTTGATTCTAAGAGTAGATTAAATATCCCCTCAAAATTCAGATCTGCACTTTCGCCAGATAATGACGGTAGTTTTATGATTACTAAAGGAATGGACTCTTGCATAGTAGCATATCCTGTAGTCGAGTGGCAGAAACGTGTTGAATCTGGTCTGCGTGAATTATCAGCTACTTCTCAAAGGAATAGATTATTCGTTAGATCAATTACTCGGTATGCTTCAACCGTAAAATTAGACGGCCAAGGTCGAATCCAATTGACACCTTATCTAAAAGATTTTGCTAATCTGGATCGAGAAGTACGAATAATCGGTGTTGTAAATAAAATTGAACTTTGGAACCCAAAAGATCTAGAAAAACTTGATGAACTACCTCCTCATGACTTTGATGATCTTTCTGACAAAGTAATTCTTTAATTATTGAAAGTGGCATGGGAAAACACAGAAATACACATACCAGTTCTAAAAAATGCTGTTCTATCCTATCTAAGTGTAGTGCCAAATGGCACATATTTAGATGGAACAGTTGGTCTAGGAGGGCACTCTTTTGCGATTCAGAATTTACTGTCGCGAAATGGGAAGCTGATAGGACTTGATGGTGATAAGGAAGCCGTCAAATTTTCTAAGCAACGCTTGTCGTCTTCCTATCATCTCTTTCAAGGTTCCTATGATACTTTCCCAACTTTTCTTCCATCTATTGGTGTCCAGAGTTTTGATGGTATGCTCTTGGACTTGGGCATGTCTTCATTTCAGTTGGATACTCCTCAAAGAGGGTTTTCTCATAAAAAAGATGGCCCTTTAGACATGCGGTTCAATATTAATAACCCAATCTCGGCTCATCAAATTATAAATAATTGGTCACTTGAAGAGTTAAAAAGAATTTTCAGAAAATATGGTGGCGAATTTCGTGCTGCAGCTATCTCTTTAGCAATTATTAATGCTAGAAAAGAAGGACCTATAGAATCAACATTAAATCTTTCTGAAATAATTAAAAGTGCTATTGGCAAACAAAATCTTATAAAAACTAGGTCTAGAATTTTTCAAGCTATTCGAATTTCGGTAAACGATGAACTTAAAACTCTTAATAACTTCCTCAAAATATTCAATAGCTATCTCAATATAGGTGGTCGCCTAGTAATTATATCCTACCACTCACTTGAGGACAGATTGGTAAAACAAGCTTTTCGAGAACTTCAAAAGAAGTGTGTATGCCCTCCAGAACTACCATTATGTCAATGCAATCATAAGCCTTCTCTAAAGGTGCTAACTAAACGAGTAATTCGTCCAAGTAAATTAGAAATAAATGATAATAATAGAGCAAGAAGTGCAAAACTTCGGGCGGCTGAAAAGATTTAATGTTAAGTCGGATATCAAAGCGTCGTAAGCCTTCTAGAAAACAAAAAGAATTCATTAACTCCATCCTTTTTCTTGCTGTTTCCCTGCTATCTGTAGCTGGTTTATTAATCTATTTGTGGGTATACAACGAAATCATTTTAACAGAAAAAAACAATGATGGGTTACGATATTCCAGGGAAGATCTGTCTGAAAATAATCGTCGCCTTAAAGCTGATATTGCAAGACTAATGCGTGCTGACAGGATAACATCCATTGCGGAAAGAAAATTAGACCTTGTAACGCCTGCGCCCGAATCTTTAGTTGTGTTCATTGAAAAAATGAACTCAAATAAAGTTGCTGGAGAAGGTGAATGACAAAATCGTTCACAAAATTTCGTTCAAGAATTCTTTTTCTTTCTAGCATTGTTATAATTATTTGGGCTGGGCTTACTGTACGTTTTTTCCATATTCAGGTAATAAAGTCAAATGATCTAGCAGATCGAAGCAAAAGGCAAGGCGACAATAAAGTTGAGCTTAGTGCTGTAAGGGGTAGCGTTAAAGATAGAAACAATAATGATCTTGCCTCAAATGTTGTTCATTACTCTTTTGGAATTCACCCAAAAGAAGTTGAAAATCGAGAAAGACTAGTTAAAGCTTTTGTTGAAGCCACTGGACGTCAAAGAAACTATTATGAAGAACGTTTAGATAGCCAAGCTTCATTTGTATTCCTTGACCGAAATCTTAGGTATAATATTGCGCAACCATTGTTGCGCATAGAAGATAAAGGCCTTATTTCAAACAGACACGGTTACCGCTATTATCCTCAAAAACGAATTGCCTCACAAGTACTTGGATTTACTGATGTTGACAATGTTGGTATAGAAGGTATAGAAAAGCAGTTTAATAAACACCTCAAAGGTAAAAGTGGCTGGATTGTACTTCAAAAAGATGGTAAAGGCCGAAGCAGACGAAACAACTCATATCCTAGAATGGCACCAGTTGACGGCTCAGATCTTCATCTCACTATTGACCTTCATTACCAAGCCATTCTTCAAAATGAGCTTCAGAAACAAGTAAAAAAGACAAGCGCAAAAGGAGCAATGGGTGTCATTGTTGAACCATCTACAGGAAAAATTCTAGCTATATCATCTTTACCTGACTTTGACCCAAATGAAGCGGCAACATTTCCTCCAGAAACCTTTCGAAACCGTGTCGTAACTGATCAATTTGAACCAGGGTCTACTTTTAAACTTGTAAGTGCTACTGCAGCACTTAGTCGAAAACTTGTAAGAACCAATGAAGAAATCAATTGTGGTAATGGGTTTTACGAATATCGAGGTCAAATGATTGAAGATTGGGATAAGTTTGGTCTACTTACCTTTCCGCAAATCATTCAAAACTCAAGTAATGTTGGAATAGTGAAGGTTTCAGAGCGAGTTGGCCCAAAAAACCTTTACGATTTTGGGAGAAAATTTGGGTTTGGAGCATTGTCAGGGATTGCCTTTCCTGGAGAAGCAAAAGGAGTAATGAAGCGTACAGAAGAATGGAGTCGCATCTCAATTGCAGAAATTTCTATAGGTTATGAAGTGTCTGTTACATCTTTGCAATTAGCACTTGCCTATAGTGCTGTGGCAAATGGTGGTTTTTTAATGAAGCCTCATATTGTGGAAAAAATTATTCACCCAACGGGGACTATTAGTTATCAAGCTGAGCCACAAGT
>JBJKZS010000084.1:0-6151 GCA_045569115.1 Fidelibacterota bacterium
AAGAATTTAATCTTACTAGAGAGCGTGTCAGACAAATTAAAGAGAAAGCTATTCGCAGGTTGCGTCATAAATCTCGAAGTAAAAGTTTACGTAATTATCTTGGTTAATTTAAGGAATAGAATGAGTGGTTGAAGTCTCCGTAAAAAAAGGTGAGGAACTTGAAAGGGCTCTGCGTCGTTTTAAGAAGAAATATGAAAAAGCAGGAATCCTTCGAGAGGTTAGAAGAAAATCATTTTACTTAAAGCCTAGCGCTGAAAAAAAGCTTAAAAAAGCTAAACCTCGTAGATAGTATTTTCGTTCCGAGTTTTTCAGATACAATTTTTATTCTCAATCCAGATTCGTTAGACTGAATCTGGATTTTTTTTTCGAATATTTATTTATTTTATATTACCATTAATAATTTTCTAGTTACTTGGCAGGAAAAAACATGTTAATTGAATCTATTTCGGGAATAAGGGGAATCATTGATGAAAGTTTTAATGATTCTGTAATTCGAGATTATGCAAATGCGTATCATCATTTCTGTTCGGAAGGAAAGATTGTTATTGGTCGAGACAGTCGACCTTCTGGCGCTGATTTTGCATTAAAAATTAGTAAACAGTTAACTGGTTTAGGCAGAACAATTATCGATTGTGGTATAGTTCCAACACCAACTGTTCAATTTATTGTGGATGATACTGATGCTGTTGGTGGAATCATTATCACAGCTAGTCATAACCCTTCAGAATGGAATGGATTAAAATTTTTAGCTTCTGATGGATGTTTTTTAAACCGGGAAGAGTTTGATTCTCTTTTTAGTCTGAAAGGGATAGAAAGTAAAAAAATAAATAGTGTTGGCAATCGAATAAATTATGATGTAGCAATCAATGATCATATTTCAAGAATCTGTGATGTTGAATGGATTCATATTGAAAATATTAAAAGTCGAGGATTCAGAGTTGCTGTAGATACTGTCAACGGAGCAGCCGCTTTTGCACTTCCCAGCCTCTTATCAATGCTTGGCTGCAAAGTAGTTTCAATTAATTGCGAAACTTCGGGTAATTTTACAAGAGGTACTGAACCTTTACCCGAAAACTTACAGGATCTTTCTAAGCTTGTTTTAGATTCAGAGAGTGATTTGGGCTTTGCTACTGACCCTGATGCAGATCGTCTAGCGGTAATAAATAATAAAGGAAAAGCTATTGGTGAAGAATCGACACTTATGCTTGCCGTTGATAGTTTTCTCTATAGTAATAAAATAAAATCACCAATTGTTACAAATTTATCTACCACTTTAGCTATTGAAAAAGTTTCAGAAAAACATGGTGTAGAAGTTTTAAGGTCAGCGGTTGGTGAGATTAATGTGGTTGAGATGATGAAAGAAAATTCCTCTAAAATTGGTGGCGAGGGTAATGGTGGTGTAATTTTAAAAGATGTTCACTTAGGCAGAGATTCTTTAGTAGCTGCGACGATAATTCTTCACCGACTTGCATTGGCTAAGACTACTTTAAGTACGCTAATGGAAAATTTACCTCAATTTGAAATTATCAAAGAAAAAATTCTTATTGATGGGGTAGAAGAAGATGCTCTATTTGATCTGATTTCAGCATCTTTCAATGATGCTGAAATATGTCAAGATGATGGACTCAAGTTGTCTTGGAAAGATCGGTGGGTTCATATCAGAAAATCCAATACCGAGCCTATATTAAGATTATATGCTGAGGCTCCGACATTAGAGCAAGCCAATAATCTTGGAAATTTGATAAAAACTATTATTAATGGATAATGAATTGTAATGATATCTCTAACTTGATTAACCTTAATATTATAAAACTCGATGTGACTTTTAAATCAACTAGAATAATTTGAAAAAGCAACTTATTTACTTAATTGTATAAAAATTAATCTACAAAATTCATTTGAATCATCTACCCCTCCTCAGAAAATGACATCACTTGACCTTAAAAAAGGTGATGAGTTTGAACTCAATATTAAATCATTAGCTTTTGGAGGTAAGGGAGTTGGACATTTTCAGAACTATGTTGTTTTTGTTAAAGGAGGTATTCCTGGTCAACGTCTATTAGTTAGTTTAACTAAACGACGAAGTACGTATGGTGAGGGAAGGATTATATCTGTTCTCAATGATTCTCAGCATAGTGTGAACGCACCTTGTAAGCATTTTCCAACTTGTGGTGGTTGCTCATTTCAGCATTTTGACTACAAAGGCCAAGTTGATCAAAAGAGAAAGCAAGTGCTAGATATATTTAGACGTATTGGAAATATAGAAAAACCAAATATTGAAATCATAATACCGGCTGATGAAATCTATAATTATAGGAATAAAATGGAATTTTCTTTTTCTAATCGGAGATGGGTTCTAGAAGATGAGATTGAAAATATCAATGAGAAAGATGATTTCGCACTTGGACTTCACATTCCTAAAAGATTTGATAAAATTTTAGATATAGATTTATGTGAAATTCAAAAACCAATTGGAAATAAGATTCTTAATACTGTACGTGACTCAGCTAGAGAAATTGGATTAAAACCTTATGATATTAGAATGCATAGTGGTTTTCTAAGAAATCTCATAATTAGGATTGGTGAAAGAACTGATGAGGTGATGGTCAATATTGTAACTTCATTTGAAGACACGAAAAAACTAACTCCTATTGTTGAAAAAATAAAAGAGATACACCCTTCAATTACTTCCATAGTGAATAATGTTAACCGAAGAAAATCAGGAGTTTCATATGGAGAATGGGAAATACTTCTTTATGGAAGACCTACAATAAGTGATAATATAGGTAATTTCAAATTTGAGATTTCAGCTAATTCCTTCTTTCAAACAAATACTCTACAAGCGGAAAAGCTTTATCAACTTGCTAAGGACTTTATTGATTTTAAGGGCAATGAAATTCTTTATGATTTTTATTGTGGTACAGGTTCAACTTCTATATTCATGGCTAAAAGTGTTAAAAAAGTTTATGGTTTTGAAGCTGTTCGTCCCGCAATTGAAGATGCGGTAAGAAATGCGGTATCTAATTCAGCAACAAACTGTCAGTTCTTTGAAGCGAATCTGGATAAATTTTTCAGGGAATCTGCTACATTATCAGAAATTGATCTTCCAGATGTGGCTTTGCTAGATCCTCCTAGACCAGGTATGCATCCGAAATTTGTGAGAGATCTTTCAAAAATGGCTCCGAAAAAAATTCTTTATATTTCATGTAACCCTACTACACAGGCTAGAGATATAGAATTACTTGTGAATGAAGGCTTTTCTCTTGTTAAACTCGGTATTGTAGATATGTTCCCACACACCCCGCACATAGAGACTGTATGTTTGCTAAAAAAAAAATGATATAATTTGGATTTTTCATTTCTTATTTAATTTCAAACTGAATAGCTAAATTATATCGATGCCACATTTTCTAAGCAACATTGTGAGGAGCCCATTTGCTCAAATTATCACAGGCCTTTCCCTGACCATGCTGTTTGGAGGATGGGCTATTGGTAGACTAGAGATTAGTGATATTACTGAAGGGAACAACCCTTTCTGGTGGGCAATTGTGACTATGACTACGGTTGGTTATGGGGATTTTGCTCCAGAAACGTCTGAAGGTAGACTTATTGCAATCATAATCATGTTTGCGGGTATTTCTCTAACAGCGCTTCTTACGGCTACAGTATCATCAATTTTTGTTGCAAAAAGGATTCGGGAGGATAAAGGTTTGGAATCAATTAATGTATCAGAACATATTTTACTCTGTGGATGGAACAGGATGGTTGAAAGTCTAATCGATTCTCTTCAATCTATGAATGAATCACGTAAGCTAAACATTGTATTGATTAATAACGAAAACGAAGATACAATTTCAGCAATTCGAAATAAGTATAGTGATGTAAAATTTCGCTTTGTTAAAGGTGATTTTACCCGAGAAACGATTTTAGTAAAAGCAAATCTTTCAATGGCAAAAACTGCAATTGTTATTCCAAGTGACAACTTAGAAAGTGGTGGACATCCAGATGAAAAGACGATTTTTGCCACTTTAACAATAAAAACAATGGCACCTGGGGTTAAGGTGATTGCATATCTCACTGAACGTGAAAACCTTACTCATATTAGACGTGCAAATGTGGACGAAGTAATTATGAGTGATGATTTTGGAGCATATATGGTTGCCTCACATGTTATCGATCCTGGAGTTCCGCAAACAGTGGAATCATTAATGAATACGCATCAGAAAAGCTCTTTCAAACGAGTACCGATTCCTGATGAATATGTTGGTAAGTCATATAATATTCTTTTTGATCATTTTCGTTCTAAAGGATGGGTTTTAATCAGTGTTTTTTCAGAAGATGAACAAATTGGAATTGGCGAAATTCTCTCATCAGATTCATCCGCATTGGATGCTTTTATTGAAAGGAAACTTAAGGAAGCTGGTCATTCGCTAGGAGAAGAAAGCAAAACTGCAGTAGTGATAAATCCTAAAGAAAAATATGTGATTAAAGACAATGAAAAAGCTATCGTAATCCAATAGGTGTATTATGAATGATATCCAAAATTATGTTCATTATCGAATTTTTAATAATCTTAATCAAGAACAAGTTAGGCGCTTTGAAAATGTTATTGAGCATAGAACTTTTGCTTCCGAAGAGGTAATTTTTGCTGAAGGGGAAGTAGGTGATTCTCTTTATCTCTTAATGGATGGGGAGGTTGAAATAAACCAAGCACTTACTCTCCAATTGAGTAAGAATGATTATGATACACGTGAGAAATCCATCATTAATCTATCCAGCGAGATTCACCCGGTTTTTGGTGAAATGTCTTTACTAGGAACAGATGATAAACGAACTGCTACAGTTAAGGCAATTTCTGATTGTAAAATGGGAATAATAATGAAAAAAGATCTTTTTCAGATATGCGAATCCGATCCTGAAATTGGTTTTACTATTATGAAGAACGTTGCTTCAATTGTAACTGACAACCTAACAAATGCAAATAAGAACGTTCTTAAGTTAACAACAGCATTTAGTCTTATACTCGAAAAATAGGGGTTTTTCTAAGTTGTCTTCTCGTGACAGTATTTCTAAAGTTTATCAACCTGATGAGGTTGAGAGTAAATGGTATAAACATTGGGTAAAGATGAATTATTTTCATGCTGAGGTCAATCCGAACCGTAAGCCATATACTGTAATTATTCCACCACCCAATGTGACAGGGAGCTTGACAATTGGACACGTACTAAATAATACTATTCAGGATGTATTAGTTAGACGCTCTAGAATGAAAGGACTAGAGGCATGCTGGATTCCTGGCACTGATCATGCTTCCATAGCAACAGAGACAAAAGTCTCCAATATGCTATCTGAAAATGGATTGAACAAAAATGATATTGGTCGGGAAGAATTTCTTAAACATGCTTGGAAATGGAAGAATGAATATGGATCACTTATTATTAAGCAATTAAAAACATTAGGATGCTCTTGTGATTGGGATAGAGAGCGTTTTACTATGGATGATGCTTATTATAAAAGTGTTATTTCTGCTTTTGTTCAACTTTACGATAAAGGACTTATTTATAGAGGGAAACGTTTAGTTAATTGGTGCCCCGAAACTGAATCGGCGATTTCTGATGAAGAGGTTATTTATAAAGAAATAAATACAAAGCTCTGGTATTTTAAATATCCAATTATTGATGACGAGGGATTTTTGACTGTAGCCACAACTCGTCCTGAGACAATATTGGGTGATACTGCAGTTGCAATTAATCCAAAAGATAAACGGTTTAAACACCTGATAGGTAAATCGGTAAAGCTTCCTTTAACAGACCGAATAATTCCTGTGATTGCGGATGATTTTGTTGACCCTGAATTTGGAACAGGATGTGTAAAAGTGACTCCAGCACATGACCCAAATGATTTTCGGTTAGGACAACATCATAATCTTCAGTTCATTAATATCCTTAATCCTAATGGAACTCTTAATGATAAAGTCCCTAAAACATACATAGGTCTTGATAGATTTGATGCCCGTGAAAAAGTCATTGAGAGCATGAAAGAATTGGGGCTCTTTGAAAAATCAGAAGAATACATTACAAGTATTGGATTTTCAGAAAGAGGGGGAGTTCCAGTCGAACCTTACATCTCTGAGCAATGGTTTATGGCAATG
>JBJKZS010000085.1:0-6137 GCA_045569115.1 Fidelibacterota bacterium
CCGGGTAATAGGTTCTTCGAAGATAACCTGATGACAGTTGAATTAATTGAGTTGAAGCCTTTGGAAGATACATTTGCACTTTATGATTCAATTTTGACCACTCTACCCTCTACTACATTTCCACCTCAAGCCCACTACAGACTTGGTGAAATAAAATATAAAATTACACGAGATTTTGATGGCGCAATCGCATCTTTTTCTGAATCAGCTAGTTCTTCAAAAGAAAGACAGTTAAAGCTTAATTCAGATCTCAGGCTTGCTGATGTATTTATGGCTAAAGGAGATTATTCTTTAGCCATAGCTCATATCGAAAAAAAATTGGAGTCAAATCTTCTAGAAGCTTCTGATCATAGTTTGCAATACAAGCTTTGTCAAATCTATTTCATGAATGGTGATATAAACACATCAATTACTTTACTAAACAAATTGCTGTCAAGCCTAGATTTGAAAGACACCTTATTTAATGATGCTTTAGAACTAAAAGGATTTATCGAAGAGAATTATGTCCAAGGAGATCAAATCGCAAAAGATGCTTTTGAAGGATATATTATTGGTGAGCGTCTACTAAAACAAGGTAAACGGGCCGAAGCGTCTTCTTTCTTCAGGTCAATAACTGAATCATATCCTGAAGCTCCTATAGCTGATGAAGCTACTTTTCGGAGAGCTGGTTTAACTTTAGAGTTTGGAGACTACGAAAAAACTTTGGAATTGCTTGAGACAATTCAAAAATCTTCAATTGGAGATTTAGCAGTTGTAATGACTGGAGAAGTTCATGATAGATTCTTACTCAACAAAGAAGAAGCTGCTCGCTGGTATTTTAAAGTTTTAGAGGACTTCCCAGAGAGTCTACTAGTTGAACCAGTAAGATATCGTCTTAGAAAAATCACTGAAGATATTTAGTTAAGTTGAAATACTTCCTTCAAATACTTTTTTTATCCCTATCCAGTTTATCGGCCAATAAAATCCTAATTCCTATGGATGTTACTCAAAAAGATCATCTTAAAGCCTATGGGGTTGCCTACTGGGTACTAACACAGAATATTAATGTTGAGTGGCTCTTGAACTATCGAGGTGGTTCTTTTATGATTGAAGAATACCCTTCTATTGTAAAAGAGTCGAAAATTCGAGGTGTTACCGTTGAACTAGTAAACGATCAAGATGTTATGAGCATTTATGGCGATATTGATATGAAAAATATGGAAGTAATACTTCTAGAGAAGAAACCAAATATCGCAATTTATTCTCCACCCAATAAACAGCCTTGGGACGATGCCGTTACTATGGCTCTTGAATATGCGGAGATCGAATATCAGACACTGTGGGATGATGGGGTTTTTAATGGTAGTTTAGATCAGTTTGATTGGCTTCACCTCCATCATGAGGATTTCACAGGACAGTATGGAAAATTCTACAGGAATTTCCATAATGCCCCATGGTATATTGAGCAACAAATTGAGTTTGAAGCTATGGCAAAAAGATTAGGTTTCAATACTGTTACTGAAGAAAAAAAAGCTGTGGCATGGAAAATAAAAGATTTTGTTGGACGAGGAGGCTTCTTGTTTGCAATGTGCTCCGCAACAGATTCCTATGATATTGCTTTAGCATCTAACGGTATCGATATTGCAGAAGCATTGATTGATGGAACTCCAATTGACCCAAAGGCACAATCTAAATTGAATTTTGATAATACTCTTGCTTTTGAAGGTTTTTCAATAATTTCGGATCCTTTCATTTACGAATTCTCCGATATTGATATACCTCCAAGTGATAGACCTAGTACTCGAGGTGCTGAAGCTGATTATTTTTCACTATTCCAATTTTCCGCTAAGTATGACCCAATTCCTACTATGCTTACTCAGAACCATTTAGGAATCATCAAAGGCTTCATGGGGCAGACGACTGGATTTAGAAGGTCACTAATAAAAAGCCATATCCTTGTAATGGGAGAGGTTGAAGGTGAGGAACAGGTAAAATATATACATGGTAACTTTGGTGCAGGAACATTTACTTTTTTAGGAGGACACGATCCAGAGGACTACCAACATTTTGTTGGTGACCCCGCAACTGATCTCTCTCTTCACAGGAATTCTCCAGGTTATCGACTGATATTAAATAATATTCTCTTCCCAGCAGCAAGAAAAAAGGAGAGAAAAACTTGAATATATTTTGTGTAGGGCAAAATTATGCTGAACATGCAAAAGAACTCGGAAACGAAATCCCAAAAGAGCCAGTTTTTTTTCAAAAGGCATCATCTTGTATTTCAAAAAGTGATGTAATTAAAATTCCTGGTGGAAGAATAATTCACCATGAAATAGAGCTTGTAATTATATTAGGATATAGTGGATCTAATATAAGTATAGATTCTGCTATAAGTCATATCTCCCAGTGGTGTCTTGGTTTAGATTTAACTGATAGACCACGACAAAATGAAATGAGAAAAAAGGGCTTACCATGGTTTGATTCTAAGTCTTTTCCAGGTTCCGCAGTTATTACAGAACCAGAAAATTTTAACTGGAAAAATATTGAAAAAGATTTCTGCCTATTGAATAATGATCAAGAGGTTCAGCGTGGAAATATA
Organism: Fidelibacterota bacterium; assembly: GCA_045569115.1. Classification (GTDB taxonomy): domain Bacteria; phylum Fidelibacterota; class Marinisomatia; order Marinisomatales; family S15-B10; genus S15-B10. Next base: position 2,579 of record JBJKZS010000085.1, read on the forward strand.
AATAATATGGTTTTTGATGTTTCTACTCTAATCTCAAGATTGTCTAAAATCATCAGTTTTAAAAAAGGTGACATGCTCTTTACTGGAACCCCTAGTGGTGTTGGCCCTATTTCCAGTGGTGATGTGTTAGAGCTTTTTTCAGGGGATCATATGAAAGGGAACTTTTCGGTTGTCAAAGCTTAATACATGAGAACCACCTTAACATTCCTATCAACAATTCTGAATTTTTTCGTTTATAAATCTGAGGTTCATTTATGACTTTAATTGACCAATTACAAAAAGCAATGCAAATGGCTCTTAAATCTAGTGAAAATGATCGTGTTCGTACTTTGCGAACCCTTATCGCAAAACTCAAAGATAAATCTATTGAAAAAGGTGGCGAACTAAGTGATGAAGAGGAAATAAAAATCCTTCAAACAGCTTCTAAGCAAAGGAGAGAAGCGGCGGAAATGTTTATTAAGGGAGATAGAACTGAACTAGCTGAATCCGAGCTAAATGAGCTGTCCATAATTAAGGAATATTTGCCCAAAGAGCTATCTAAGGAAGATCTAACAGAAATAATTGACAAAATAATAAATGAAACAGGAGCTGAATCCATGCAAGACATGGGCAAAGTAATGTCTAAGGTTATGCAAATAGCATCTGGGAAATCTGATGGAAATATTGTTCAACAAATAGTAAAGAAAAGGCTCTCAGGTTGATTCATCCCTTTGACCTTTCGGCCATTTTTCTTTTTATCTGGTTTGGGTATATAGGCTATAAGCGGGGATTTCTAGAAGAAATAGGAAGACTAATAGGTCTAATATTATCAACTTTTGCGGGATTCCAATTTCACCATTCTATTGCAACTATAATTTATAATCATTTACCTATTGATTGGAGGTTGATTACTTTTCTTGCATTCACTATTATTTTTTTTACTACACTTTTTGCAACTAGAGCTATGACTCGTTTTCTCCAAATGTTCTTACTTGCAAAAGGGATAAAATCAATCAATAGGATAATGGGTATTGCTATTGGCTCATTAAAGGCTTCTATCGTCGCAATTACACTCTGTTGGATCATTGACATTCTCCCAAACTCTGAAAGTGTGATTACTATGAAGATGAAATCATATATTTATCATAATTCCAGTGGAGTCCGTAATTGGCTCATTAATGTGTACCACCTTGAAGAACCAATAGAAAAAAGTGGAATGTGGGTAAAAGAAAAGATAGAGGATCAATAAGTGTGAATCAGATTCCACAGGATACAATTGATCAAATTAGAGATTCATCAGAAATATTAGATGTTGTCTCAGATTATGTTGAATTAAGACGTCGTGGACGAAATTATTTTGGTCTCTGCCCCTTTCATCCAGAAAAGACACCCTCTTTTAGTGTTGCACCTGATAAACAGATTTATCACTGTTTCGGATGCGGAGCGGGGGGAAATGCAATTTCCTTTCTCATGGAATATGAAAAAATTAGTTTTATAGATTCATTAAAAGCTCTTGCTGAAAGATATAGTATTGAACTAAGCCTCATTAGAGATGAAGGATCAGACAAATTTTTTAGTCAACTTTATGAAGTTCATAATCAAGCTGTTTCTTTTTTCAAAAAAAATCTGGACTCTGTTGGCGGGGAAAAGATTCTAAAATATCTTAAATCAAGAGGACTAGATTCTAACACGATAGAATCCTTTGATATAGGCTATGCTGGAGATGGATGGGATCATCTTTTGAGTGTTATAAAAGCAAAAAAAATATCTCAAGATGTAATAGAAAAGTGTGGGCTTTTCACAAAAACAGATAAAGGGGTTTTTGATCGCTTTCGAAACCGTTTAATGTTTCCAATTACAAATAGAGGAGATCGTGTTGTAGGCTTTGGTGGAAGAGATATGAGCGGTCAAAATGATGCTAAATATCTTAATTCACCAGAAACACCAATTTATAATAAACGGGAAATATTATATGGTTTTTCAAGAACACTATCAGAGTCTAGAGATAAACGTACGTTTATTGTTGTAGAAGGATATATGGATTTTCTTCAACTCTATCAAAATGGAATAAAGAATGTTGTTGCTACTTCTGGAACCGCTCTTACCTCAGCTCAGGTTTCTCAATTACGAAAGTTTGCGGATACTGTTTATGTTTGCTATGATGGCGATCTTGCCGGTCGAAAAGCTACTGTCGCTGCTGGTTATAGTCTAATGAGAGGAGGTCTTAATGCAAAAATTGTAATTGTTCCAGAGGGAATCGACCCAGATAGTTGGGTTAAGGAATCTGGTGTTAATGATTTTAAAAAAGGTCAAAAGGAAGCTACAGATCTTATCACTTTTCATTTCGAAAATACTCTTTTAGATACAACTGACCCCACACAAAAGTCAAGACTTGCAAATGAAATTGCGACTGAATTAACAACCATTAATGATGACATAATAAGACGAGAATTAGTCAGACAAGTAGCACAAAAATTAAGTGTAGATGAGATGGCTATAATCCGAATTATAGAAAGTAAGGGACGACGCATTAAACAAAAACAGGTTGTTAATCTCAAAAATGATAGTTCCCCTTCTAGTTTTTCCAAAGCTGAAGAAGAAATAGTAAAACTTCTTATCTCAAGCAATGTTGAGGTTATTGAACTATTAAAAGAAAATGTGGATACAACTGTTTTTTCTGATCCAGTTATGAAAGCTTTAGCAGAATATTTAATGAGATCAGATAGTTCCAATGGAGATACTAATGTTTCAGGTGCGGTTGATCTTTTCGAAGATAAACATGAGCGTGAAATTGCTTCTCGTCTTTTATTGGATGCAGTTGAAATAGAAGATCCATATCATGTGGCTATCGACTGCCTGATAACAATGGAGAAACAACCACTAAAAAAGAAAATTGATCAAGAGCGTATACGATTAAGAGAAATGGAGAAGTCTGGAAAAGACACTGCAGGAACAATATCCTCTGTTATGAAACTTCGCGAAGAACTTTCACAACTTGAGATTAAAAGAGAATCATTACTTAAGTCTTTGAAATGAATAAAACCATAAAGTTCTTAAATAGGGTTTTTATTATTTTATGCATTACTGCATTAGGACTAGCCCAGAAAAAGGGAAATATAAAATATTTTAAAACTGACCTTCATCGTAGTGATCTACTTAAAGATGAAGTTTCAAAAGAAGATGCAGATAAAACAAATCACTTTAAGGCTTATTATAATTCGCGTGGACGTCTGGTTAAAGTAGAGTTCTATCCTAATGGAGACCGTATTCTTTCTCAATTGAGAAAGAGTGAAGTTTTTCCCAGACCTAAAGCACCTTTTAAATATTTTCGAAATTGGAACGCACATAATAGAGAATTTGGCGAAGAAGTTCCTACATCAAAAATTGGTAATCTTCCATACTACAGAACATCTTATGAAGAAGATTCATCCATTCGAACCGTTGAGTTTTTTAGAAAAAGGAACAGACATCTATGGACATATTATTTTATGACCCCTGAAGGAGAAAAAGAATCTCGCCTTTTTATTGTCTTTGCTGGACAACAGCCACTAACTCTAATGGAACCCCATCTTTTCCATCC
>JBJKZS010000086.1:0-6094 GCA_045569115.1 Fidelibacterota bacterium
TTGGTTGTATCTTGGATAAACTTACTGGCGCGTATGAGTGATCAGGAAACTGATTTGGATCTTGGTCAACTTGCGGATCTTGCATACCGTGCTGAGGTTGATGAATTTAATGAATCAGGTGGATTAATGGATCAGTATACCAGTGCCTTAGGAGGGGTTGTTTATATTGAATCTGAACCAAAGATTAAAGTGAAAAAACTTTCATGTAACTTTGGGGCTTTTGTTCTTGGTGATTCTTTACAGAAGAAAGACACACAAGATGTTCTTAGTAAATCGAAAGAAAAAGTAATTGATATAGTTAATCGAATCAAGGCTGAAAGACGGGATTTTTCATTTCACAATATTTTTTCTTCAGAAATATCTGACATGAAATTCCTTGATAAGAATGATAGACTATTAATGACAAAAACTATTGCAAATAAAGATATAACACTTGAGGGTTTACGTATTCTTGAAGAAAAAGAAATCGATAGTAAAAAATTTGGGTCTTTGTTGAATGAACAACATGCCATATTGCGAGATACGATTAAAGTATCAACTGAAAAAATTGATGCTATGCTTGAGGCAGCTCTTTCTGTCGGTGCTGTTGGAGGAAAAATTAATGGTTCGGGCGGTGGTGGATGCATGTTCGTTTATGCTCCTGATGTTGCTGAAGAAGTAGCAATTGCTATTGAAAAGGCTGGTGGAAAAGCATATGTTATTCATTCTGATGTGGGATCATCTTTTCATGGGTAGAAATCTAATGATTATGGCTGCTGGGATGTCGTCTCGAATGAAGCGTTCTGCTGAAACTGATGGGATCTCAATTAAATCCAAAGAAGCTCTCATAAAACCTAAAATGATGCTTAATATTGGTAGTAGCAAACGACCTTTCCTGGATTATCTTTTGGTTAATGCAAAAAATGCAGGTTACAAGAATATTCTATTCATAGTAAATGATAGGGATAGCACTGTGTTAGATTACTATATTAATAATCAAGATGATGATTATTTTCAAGGATTAATTTTTTCGTTTGCTAAGCAAATAATTCCTCAAGGACGTTCAAAACCATTGGGAACAGCCGATGCTGTAATAACAGGTCTGAGATCTAAACCAGAATGGTCTGGGCAAAAATTTACTGTATGTAATAGTGACAATCTCTATTCAACTAATGCTTTAGAATCTTTGAGAAATGATAAAAATCTTTCCGCACTTATTGATTACGATCGGGATAGTTTAGGAGTAGAACCAGAACGAGTAAAAGCCTTTGCTGTGATTTGGAAAAATAAGGACGGTTTCTTAACAGATATAGTTGAAAAACCTGACCAAGTACAGGTTGAAAAAGCAACTGACAAAAAGGGAAGAATCGGTGTTAGTATGAATATATTCAGACTTGATTATGATACTATATTTCCTTTATTAACGGAAACACCAATTAATCCTAAACGTGACGAGAAAGAATTGACTGAAACTATACGAATGCTAGTAGAGAAATATAAAAATAGTGTTTTCTCCTTACCTTTTTCAGAACCAGTCCCTGATTTAACAACAATTAAGGATATTGAAGACGTCGAGGCTTTTATTTCATCAAAAACTTGAATTTAACAAGGCTTATTTCGGTTAAAGTTTTATTTAAAACTATTTAATTAAATTTACTAATTCTGACTTTAAATAATAGTAACAGGTAAGTTGACATAATCTAAGCGGAGTATTTATAAAAGAGGCAAAATTACATGTTCAGAACTTTAATTTTAATTTTCTCTTTAATTATTACAATTAGTTCCGCTGAGATTAGAGGAAAAAATCTCATCCTTATTACAATGGATGGACTTCGTTGGCAGGAAATATTCTATGGTGCTGACTCTCTACTTATTCAGAATTCAGACTTTGTTGAAGATTCCGATGTTTTACAGAATCGATTTTGGGCTAATAGTGTGGCTGAACGTAGAGAGAAACTCATGCCGTTCTTTTGGAAAAATATTTCCAAAAACGGGCAACTATATGGTAACCATGATAAAGGGAGTAAGGTACTTTTAGTGAATAAAGAATGGTTCTCCTATCCTGGTTACAATGAAATTTTAACTGGTTATGCTGATCCTGAGATTAATAGCAATGATAAAATATGGAATAAAAATGTAACCTTCCTTGAATTTTTAAATGGTCAGAGACTTTATTCTGGAAGGGTCGCAGCCTTTTGCTCCTGGGACGTTTTTCCATATATAGTCAATAGCCAAAGGAGTAATATTCCAGTAAGTGCTGGAAGGGGTGGTGCTATGGGTTCAAGGCTAACAGATAGAGAAAAGTTGCTTAATAAGTTAATCAAAGATATGCCTACCCCATTTAAAACGGTTCGTTGGGATGCCTTTACTTTTCAACTTTCCATGGAATATCTTGAAAAAGAGAGGCCAAAAGTTGTTTATATAGCTTTCGATGCTACAGATGATTATGCACATGAGGGGAAATACGATCGTTATTTAATGGCTGCTAACCGGCAGGATCAATTCCTTTCTGAACTTTGGAAGTGGCTCCAGTCTCATCCATTTTATAGGGAAAAAACTTCCATAATTATTACTACAGATCATGGCCGGGGTGAATTTGATAAATGGACGAGCCATGGTCGAAACGTCGATGGTTCAGAAAAGGTGTGGCTGGCAGTTATGGGCCCTGATACTCCAACTAATGGTGAAATGTATAATCATACTCCTATTTTTAGTAACCAGATTGCTGCAACTGCAAGTGCCCTTTTGAATGTTCGCTATGTAAGCAGGCAACCTGTGGGAGGTATAATAGAAAGGATAATGAAAGAATGAAGATTAGAACCTTAATTACAAATTTCAAAAATAAGGGGATATTTTATCTTCTATTATTATTTTTTTGGAGTTGTTCTTCCAATTATAATGGGAAAGTACAAGATCAGATTTTAGGGCTCATTCCACTTCCTGCAAAGCTAGAGATAAATAATGGTTTTTTTCAATTTGGGAATGAAATAAGAATTTCTCTAGAGTCAGAAACAAAAGAGTCAGAACTCGCAATTAATTATCTTTCTGACCACTTAAAAAAAAATTATAACTTTGATTTAATAAGAACAAAGGGTTCTAGTCAAGTTCAATATAAAATAGATAGAGACAGGAAGGATCTTGGGGAAGAAGGTTATCATTTAGAGGTCTCTTCCGCAGAAATTTCACTTTCTGCTCCTAATGCTGCTGGCCTTTTTTACGGATCGGTGACTCTTCTGCAACTACTTGACGAAGGTGAACGGCTTGGACGATCCGGTTCAGTTCCCGCCGTAAATATTAGTGATTCTCCCCGCTTCAGTTGGAGGGGAATGCATCTAGATGTGGGGAGGCACTTTTTCCCCGTTGATTTTGTAAAAAGGTATATTGATCTGATCGCCATGCATAAAATGAATCGATTCCATTGGCATCTGACAGAGGATCATGGGTGGCGTATAGAAATTAAAAAATATCCGAAGTTGACTGAGGTTGGTGCATGGCGCAAAGAGTCACTCGTGGGGCATTACAATGATAAACCGCATAGGTTTGATGGACTTCGGTATGGTGGTTTTTATACGCAGGATGAGATCAGAGATGTAGTAGAATATGCTGCTTCAAGATTCATTACCGTTGTGCCAGAAATCGAGATGCCAGGCCATAGTGAGGCAGCGTTGGCATCTTATCCTGAGTTAGGGTGTACGGATGGTCCTTTTGAAGTAGAAAAAGTATGGGGAATTCACGAAGATGTTTATTGTGCGGGAAAAGAAACTACCTTCGAATTCCTTCAGAACGTACTTACCGAAGTAATGGCGCTTTTCCCTTCAACCTACATCCATATCGGTGGCGATGAGTGTCCTAAGACTAGATGGAAAGCCCATGATCTCGATCAAAAGCGGATGAAAGTAGAGAACCTTAAAGACGAGCACGAGCTTCAAAGTTATTTTGTCAAACGAATAGAGCGTTTTCTCTCATCCCATAATCGCCGTCTTGTGGGTTGGGATGAAATTCTTGAGGGTGGACTTCCTCCTGCAGCAACAGTTATGTCATGGCGAGGCTATGAAGGAGGAATCAAGGCTGCGAACAGTGGGCACGATGTTATCATGACTCCAACTTCTTACTGTTATTTTGACTACTATCAATCTAAGGACAAAGAGTCTGAACCACTGGCAATTGGTGGTTTTCTACCTCTGGAAAAAGTCTATCTGTTTGAACCTATACCACCTGAGATTGACCTCGAAAAAGCTCACCACATTCTTGGTGGACAGGGAAACGTTTGGACTGAGTACATTAAAACGGAAAGTCATCTAGAATATATGGCGATGCCTCGAATGAGTGCTATGGCGGAGGTCCTCTGGTCGTCGAAATCGGATCGTTCATACAAGGGATTCATAGCTCGTCTGGCAATGTCCCACTTTGGGCGATTTGACAGGATGGATGTGAACTACAGACGGCTGGATGCCAACGATCGTTCGTGGAATCAAATGAACGATTTATAGAAAGTTACTCAAGCTAAAGGTGATGATCATGATAAGGATCATATTTCTAGCCCCGACACTTTGTCTTATGTTGGGTTGTATCTCCAATGCCGATTTGGCCGTTGAAACAATTCAAACCTATGATGTTATTATTCGAAATGGGATAGTTTATGATGGCACTGGATCTGAGGGTCAAATTTCTGATCTTGCCATTTCTGGTGATAAGATTGTAAATATTTTTCCCCGTCTTCCAGGAAAGGGAAAAACGGAGATCGATGCTACAGGAATGGCTGTGACCCCGGGTTTCATCAACATGCTGAGTTGGGCTACCGAATCTCTCATCACTGATGGGCGTTCACAAAGTGACATTCGTCAGGGCGTCACTCTTGAAGTATTTGGTGAGGGAACTTCCATGGGTCCTCTTAACAATGAAATGAAAGATAGATTCGATAATCCGCCAGAATGGACAACACTTAGTCAATATCTCGAATTTCTAGAAAAAAAAGGTGTTGCACCAAACGTAGCTTCTTTTATTGGAGCAACAACACTGAGGATACATCAGGTAGGTTATAATAACCGTCCTCCTACTAATGATGAGATGGAAGCCATGAAAGCTCTAGTCAGGGAAGAAATGAAAGAAGGAGCTTTGGGCATAGGTTCTTCACTTATCTATGCCCCAGCATTCTATTCTTCCACTGAAGAGCTGATTGAACTATGTAAGGTTGCATCTAAGTACGGGGGGATCTATATATCTCATTTGCGTAGTGAGAGCAACAATTTACTTCAGGCTCTTGATGAACTTATCCGGATTGCTGAAGAAGCTAATATTCCTGCTGAAGTATATCATCTTAAAGCGGCTGGAAAGAAGAATCATTATAAGATGGATTTGGCTATTGCTAAAATAGATTCTGCTCGTTCAGCTGGACTTCAAATTACCGCAAATATATATACCTATACTGCTGGTGCTACTGGACTTAATGCCTCTATGCCACCTTGGGTTCAAGAGGGTGGTTTTGAGAAATGGTCAGAACGACTTAAGGATCCTAAGATCCGAGCTAGAGTAATACTTGATATGCAAAAGGATAATGGTGATTGGGAAAATCTTGGTTTATTAGCTGGTTATGATAATGTTGTGATGAGCGGTTTCAATAATAGTAATTTGCGTGATTATATTGGAAAAACCTTATCTGAAGTAGCAGAGATCCGAGGTTCGTCACCTGAAGAAACTGCTATGGACTTAGTAGTGGAAGATGGAAGTAGGGTAGAGGCTGTCTATTTTTTAATGTCAGAAGAAAATATAATAAAAAAAATAAAAGTGCCCTATGTTAGTTTTGATTCTGATGCTGGCTCCTTTGCACCTGAGGGTGATTTTCTAAATTCTAATCCTCATCCCCGTGCTTATGGAAATTTTTCCCGGTTGCTTGGTAAGTATGTAAGAGATGAACGAGTAATACCTTTAACAGAAGCAATCTATCGTCTAACTGGTCTTCCAGCAATGAACTTGAAACTCCACAAAAGAGGTTTCCTCAAAAAGGATTATTTTGCTGATTTAGTTATCTTTGATCCTTTAAAAATTCAAGACCATGCAACCTTTGATAAACCTCACCAATATTCCACAGGTGTTTATCATGTTTTTGTTAATGGGG
>JBJKZS010000087.1:0-6065 GCA_045569115.1 Fidelibacterota bacterium
GTGGAAAGTGCAAGAATGGAAATAAAAGACTTTTTGTACATGGCTAAATAGACTCCAAAAGTTTCTTAAGTGAAAATCCCCAACGTGTAACAAATTACTGTAATACAATAATAAATTCAAGATGCATATATTGCAATGATTGTCAAAATTATGAATACAACAATAGGTGGGATAGGAATATCATCGCTAAAACCTCTTGTCTTTATAGAAAAAATTCCAACAATCAACACAACAAAACCAATAGCTAAACCACTTAAAAGGGTACTTGCCTGTTCATATGGTAAATCCCGGCAACAAAACGAGATTATTCCAATTGCTAAGGAAAATGCTCCAGTCATGATTCTTAAAGCAGCGGCTGGATTCACTGCTTCTTCAGCAAGTTCTCCCATAATAACTTTATTTACTGCTTTTGGGTTTACATTAAATGCAACTCCAAATAGAGTCATTACAACTCCAATGATTAAAAGCGCTAAGTTTGTGTCCATGTTAATCACCTCCTTTATTTATAAAAAAATATTTGTGCAATAATAATCAATTTCTAAGAATGTTAGTATCACTAGAAAAATTATTCGTCGAAAAAGAAAATTAATTAAAATATTAACATAGATGCGATATTTAGCTAGAACCATTAACTTTCGAAATAGGAAAAAATTATAATGCCTTCCCTATTCATATTTCTATTACTGACTTGTTCTATGGTCCTTAGTCAAGAGTTGCGAAAATTAGAACCCATCCACTCTTTAAAGTTTGGTATGAAAAAATCTGAGGTAATATCTCAAATCAAGAAATTGACAGACAGTAAAATTTCTACAACTGATAGAAATTTGCATAGCGTACTTAGTATAAGTTTGAAAGATAATTCTAACTTTAATCAATTAAGAGCATTTTTATCTAAGGATGGAGGCTTATTTGCTATAGAAGAAGAAATCTTTATTAGATGGAACCATCAGATAGATGATGAAAAAAATATTTTAGCAAATAAAAATGCAATGGAATCAGTTATGAGTCGTCTTCGTTCAAATTATGGCGAAGAAGATTTATTAGAAGAAACTGTTCTTAATAATCGAGAAAGTGAATTTAGACATGTTACAGCTTCATGGAAATTTGCTAACAAAAAATGGGTTCATGTTATTTATGAACCTCAAGATTGGACACTCTACCCTGAATTAATAAAAATTATTGTCATTTACAGGAGCAGTAACCTCGACCCTCGAAAAGATCAATCATATTAATTACCAAGTTCTTTAAGTAACTCAAACCTATAGATCCCGGAGTTATGACCATCTCCCCAAAAAATTTGCATAGCATAATATCCTACAGCTTTTACTTTAAGGATTGTACACCCTGCATCAGTTTTGGGCATAGTTTGACCTTTGTATAGATTACCTAATGCATCTGTTTCGCCGGAACATTCCGCACAAGGACATGCATCTCTAAGTTTAATAAGCGGTATATATGACTCATTCCCTCCTTCCCATTTTATAATTAGGAAATCATTAACTATTTCAAATTTATCAACAACCAAATTGCTCATATTTTTTACCCCCTAATTTTGAGGATTGTTATCTGCTGAATTTGCGCAAATTATTTTTGAGCATCTAATATTCATTCTTAGGTCTGTAGGTTAGTTGCTCAATTGCTACCCTTATACTCTTGCGGTTAAAGATTCAAACCCATTCTAACTTAAGAGATATTTTACTTTAGTTGCGAATATTCTAATCAAATTAGTAAAATATGACCTTATATAAACTCATGTTAACTAACAAAACAAAACAAACCTTGATCTTATCAGCCTCATTTAGAGGTTTTCGAACTTTCAGATTGAAGGTTAAATAGCATGCAAGAGCTTGGAACAATCTCATGTCTCCAAGCTGTTTTTCCTAAATTACAATTCAATCCTCACTACTCTGTGATTTCATTATTTTAAGGAGATAGAATATGATCCTTATAAACAATCTTGTGAAGCTTCAGGAAATTGATTCCGCAATTATGGCAATTGAAGAACTTCAAGGAGATCTGCCCACTTATGTTGAAGAACTAAGCTCAACTTTGATAAGCTTAGAAAAAGCAATCTCTTCAGCAGAATCTAGATTGTTAGAAATTGAGCTAGAAATAAGAAAAATGCAGACTTTAGAACAAGACCATAAAGAAAAAATTTCAACACTTCAGGACAAGTTATATCTTGCAAAAACAAATCGAGAATATGATGCATTTATGTCTGAGATTGATCACTTAAAAGGCCAATTAGACGAAGAAGAAACTCGGGAATTAGAACTTAGTGAAGAACAAGACGAATTAAATGAAACATTGAATAATGATCGATCTAAAAATGAAGAAATGTCAGAAAAATTATCGACTCAAAAAGAGGAGCTTGATAAGCGTATTGATGAAACTGGTGAAGAACACTCTAAATTAAATAAAAAACGTCAAGACTTAATTAATAATATTGGAGAACAAGATCTTTCTCTGTATGATAGGGTCCGAGATGCTCGCGAAGGTCTAGCTGTAGTTCCAGTTACTAACCATGCATGTGGGGGATGTCATTCTCGTATTCCAGCACAACTTGAATCAATTATTAGAAGTGCTGAACAGATGAACCAGTGCAGCACATGTAGAAGAATTCTTTACTGGGAAAAAGCATAATTTTCTTCCTAATTTTTCTAGGTATTTGAACTCAGAGCCGATTATGTGGTTGCCTCATCTACATACTAGTAAATGGGGAGGAAAGTCCGAACACCGCAGGACAGGATGCCTCCTAACAGGAGGGCTCCCAATATAATTATGTTGGGATACGGAAAGTGCAACAGAGAGTAGACTATTCCATTTTTTGGGATACAGGTGAAACGGTGGTATAAATGACCACCAGTCACTAATGCAAATTGGTGAGCTAGGTAAACCCCATCCGGTGCAAAACCGAGTAGGAGAGCATGAGGTCGTCCGCTTCATTATGACTCTTGGGTTGGTTGCGTGATCTCTTCCGTGAGGAAGTGACCAGATGAATAATCACAGTTCCGATAATTCGGAATACAAAATTCGGCTTATAGATCGGCTCTGAAATTATTTATATATATGACCACTTGGAAAATAAAAGAATCTGACCCTACCATTATTAAGAGGTTAATGGAAGAATTCAGGGCGCCTGAAATTATTGCGCGAGTAATGGCAAATCGAGGATTAAAGTCATTAACAAATTCTAAAACCTTCTTCAACCCAATGCTCGAAAATCTCCATGATCCTTTTTTGATGAACAATATGGACAAAGCGGCAAATGTCCTTCAACAAAACATAATTAATAAGAAAAAGATTTTTATATTTGGAGACTATGATGTGGATGGTACTACAGGATCATCCGCATTATATCTTTTCTTACGTTCAATTAATTGTCAAGCTCAAATTTATATTCCAAACAGAATAAGCGAAGGATATGGCTTATCTGAGAAAGGTATAGATAATGCAAAAAATTGGGGTGCTAATCTGATAATTAGTTGTGATTGTGGGATTAATGCAACTAAAGAAGTAGCATATGCAAAAGAAAAGGGATTAGATATTATTGTGACTGATCACCATACTCCTGATCAGAAACTTCCTTTTGCTGATGCAATTATCAATCCGAATCAAGTGGATTGTGAATATCCATTTAAGGGCCTTTGTGGTGGAGGGGTTATTTTTAAATTGATGCAAGCTGTTTCTAAATTATTAGATCTTAATGATGAAGGGGTTTATGAGTATCTTGATTTAATCACATTAGGCACTTCTTCCGACGTAGTTCCTCTTGCAGATGAAAATAGAATTATTGTTAAGCAAGGATTGAATAAACTATTTGAAACTCAGAAGCCTGGGTTGAGAGCTCTTATTGAAGTAAGTGGACTAGCTGAAAACCAATTATCTGTAGATGGAATAATCTTTAGATTAGCTCCAATAATTAACGCTGCCGGTAGGTTAGGTGATCCTAATCGTGTTGTAAAACTTTTTACAACTGAAAGCTATTCAGAAGCTCAAAAACTTGCTCATGAACTAGACCGAGACAATAGGAAACGACGAAAAATGCAACAGTCCATTCTTGAAGAATCAATTAGAAAGGTTAATTCCGAAGTAGACTTGAGTAAAGAAAAAGCCATAGTATTATGGGATGAAAACTGGCATGAAGGTATTGTTGGAATTGTTGCTGCAAAAATTAAAGAAATTTATAATAGACCATCTATCATTATTTCCTTAAAAGAAGGCGTTGGAAAAGGCTCTGCAAGAAGTGTTATTGGTTTTGACCTCTTTCATAATCTTTCTAAATGCAAGGAACTTCTCATAAGTTTTGGTGGACATCCAATGGCTGCTGGGCTAAGTTTAAATGAAAAAAAACTTTTAGTTTTTAAAGAAAAAATTTCGAAGCTTGCTTCTGAAAAACTTGAAGATAAAGACTTGATTAACTCCCTTGACATTGAAGGTGAATTAGACTTAAATCTCATTAATACTAGCGATAGTAGGTTTATGAATTTTCTAGATAAGCTCGGACCTTTTGGACCAGGAAATGAATCTCCCATATTTATTACTAGGAATGTATATCCCTTAGAAAACCCGAAATTACTCGGAAAAAAAGGGGAGCATATAAAATTCTCTATTAGAAAGAATAATAATACTCTTAGTGCTATTGGGTTTAATAAAGGTAAAGATGGAGAAAAAATGTCTAATAGCCAATCGATTGATATTGCTTATGTGGTTGAAAAAAATCAGTGGAGAGGAAACACTTCGGTTCAATTAAATATCAAAGATATTAAACATTAAGGAAAGATGATATGGTCAGAACAAAGATCGTAGGGCTTGGGCATGCTGTTCCGGATAGAATAGTGACTAATGCTGATCTAGAGAATATGATGGATACTTCAGATGAATGGATAACAGAACGAAGTGGAATTAAAGAAAGACGTCATGTGGATCTAGGTCAAGCAACTTCAGACCTCGCCGTTGAAGCAACGAAAATGGCGCTTGAAAATTCTGCCATTAAGCCTGATGAGGTTGAATTAATTGTCTTTTGTTCTATTTCTTCAGATCATTTCTTCCCTGGAGGTGCGGTACAGATCCAAGAAAAATTAGGGATGAGAAATATAGGTGCCTTTGATCTAAGAGCCGCATGTTCTGGTTTTATTTATGGTCTTTCTGTAGCAGATCAATTTATCCGAAACGGTTGTCATAAAACAATTTTACTAATTGGGGCTGAAGTGCAAAGCATAGCACTTATCTACGATAATGATCATAGAGACATGGCTGTACTTTTTGGTGATGGCGCGGGTGCGGCGATACTACAGTCTTGTGAAGATGGAAGTGGTATACTATCGACTCATCTTCACTCAGATGGTAAATATATTAAAGATCTTTGGCTTCCTGCTCCAGGAAGTAGCTTCAATCCTTTTATGTCTAAAGAATTGATAGAACAAGGCTTACACACTCCTTCAATGAATGGTAGGGAAGTCTTTAAAAATGCTGTAATTAGGTTTCCAGAAGTAATTAATGAAGCATTAAAATATAATAACCTAACTATTAATGAAATTGAATTAGTCATTCCTCATCAGGCAAATCTTCGTATTACTCAGGCTGTAGCAAAACGCTTAGGAATTAGCATGAAAAAAGTTTTTAGTAATATTGAAAAATATGGAAATACTACTGCTGCCTCTATTCCTATCGCAATGTCAGAAGCCTATAATGAAAAATTGTTTGGTGATGGTGACAATATAATTCTTGCAGCTTTTGGTGCCGGTTTTACTTGGGCTTCTGCGGCCATTAAATGGTAAGAAATATAGAAAAATGATTTTCAAAGAACCAAACTAGAATGTCAGTAGATCAAAAAAATTGAATCAGCTGAAAAAACTACAATCTCAAATTAAACTATTAAATAATTACATTTCACATCTCAATCTAAATTATTTTTATTATGCCCCCATTAAATCATAAACGCATAGCAAAACTTTCAAGGGATCAAAAAAAGATTCTAATGAATCGTTGGATTATTCTTTCTACTCTTGTTATTGCAATATCTTTTCTTTTTCCCGGAGGTAAGGCCTTAGAGTATAATTATG
>JBJKZS010000088.1:0-6023 GCA_045569115.1 Fidelibacterota bacterium
ATTTAAAATCTTGGAAAAATAAGAAAAGATAGATCAGTTATGAATTGCCAAATAAAAGTCATGAACTTTTAGAGATTTATGATTTACTAGGAAATAAAATAAAAATATTAGTTAATGAATCACAAAGTCTTGGTAAAAGGATTGTAGTGTGGATGGAATAAGCTATTAAGTAAGAGAAGTGAGCGCTGGAGTTTACTTTTACCAAATTCATTCTTGCATTTTACTTATCCTCGTAAGATATTATTATCAAAGTAATTCAGCTACTTTAAATAACTATAATAAATGATTTGATAAAATCAAAATAAGCTGTAATATTAGATAAGATCAACGCTTTTTGACAGTTCGGTATCGGATTTTATCCAGAAAGGTGAAGGGATCAGGCCCTACGAAACCTTGGCAACCTGATTTGCGCAATGCAAAAAAAGGTGCTAATTCCTGCCTCTATAGAACAGAGGATAGATGATAGTTCTAGAAACTGAATTGTTGAACTTTCCCCTGAATAATATCCAAGTAACATTAATCTACATGTGGTTTAGGTTATAGTTAGATCTATAATTTGGAATAACCAATGCCCAAGAGTTTAATCATATAATTTAGAAAAATCTTATTAGTGCTATTTCTATAGACTATTATTTTTTTCCAATGGACGATAAAATGATTGAGCATTCATTTTCAAATTTATTAAATCTAAACTAATGAAAATTATGTTTGATACCTGTTAATAAGTATTGAATGAACAAAATAAATGAAAAAAAATGAACTTTTACAGTTCATAAACTTTAAGGAGTAAATAATGAGTCAAGATTACAAATTCGAAACCCTGCAAATACACGCAGGACAGGAGCCAGCCGCTGGTACAAATGCCAGAGCAGTTCCTATATTTTCAACTACATCCTTTGTGTTTAATGATACAGATCATGCCGCGAATCTTTTTGCACTTAAGGAGTTTGGACCTATCTATACTCGTATGATGAATCCTACTACGGATGTTTTTGAACAGCGGGTAGCAGCGCTTGAAGGAGGTATTGCAGCACTAGCTACATCAAGTGGGCAAGCGGCACAATTTCTCGCACTTCAAACGCTTGCTCAATCAGGTGACAATATAGTTTCTTCTAGTTACTTGTATGGTGGGACATATAATCAGCTTAAAGTATCTTTTCCTAGGTTTGGAATTGATGTGAAGTTTGCTGATGGTGATAATCCTGAGTCTATAGCTTCATTGGTTGATGAAAATACAAAAGCCATATATCTTGAGACCATAGGTAATCCTCGCTATAATGTTCCAGATTTTGAAGCAATATCAAAAATAGCCAAAGAGAATGGTATTCCATTAGTTGTTGATAACACATTTGGTATGGCTGGCTTAGTTTGCAGACCAATTGATTATGGAGTTGATATTGTGGTTGAATCAGCAACAAAGTGGATAGGTGGACATGGTAATACCATCGGAGGTGTGATAGTTGATGCTGGAACATTTCCATGGAATAATGGAAATTTCCCTCAATTCACAGAACCTTCTGAGGGTTATCATGGATTAAAATTCTGGGATACATTTGGACCAGAAGGTCCACTTGGTGCAAATCTTGCCTTTATATTAAAAGCAAGAGTAGAAGGACTCAGAGACTTTGGACCATCTCAGCATCCATTTGGATCATTTTTATTGATTCAAGGTTTGGAGACTCTTTCACTTCGTGGTCAACGTCATAGCGAAAATGCTTTAAGCTTGGCTAAATGGTTAGAGAATAATGACAGAGTTGAATGGGTTAGCTATCCTGGTTTAGAAAGTCATCCTTATCATGATCAAGCAAAGAAATATCTAAATAATGGATTGTTTGGTGGAGTACTGTCCTTTGGAATAAAAGGTGGTCGCAAGGCTGGTCAAGAGTTTATTGAGGCTGTTGAGCTATCAAGCCATCTAGCAAATGTAGGAGATGCAAAAACTCTTGTTATTCATCCAGCTACAACGACTCATCAACAATTAACAGATGAGGAACAAGTAGCTTCCGGGGTTTCTGATGAGCTTATTAGAGTATCAGTGGGGATAGAAAACGTGGATGATATAATTACCGATTTTGCTCAGGCACTCGGTAAAGTTTCCCAGAACGGCTCTTTGTAAAAAAAGATCGTATGGGTAAAACATCCACGAGTAATGGGTTGCTGAACAATGGGCGGTCATACAATGATCGCCCTGATCAGCAAAGTGATCCTCTTCAGATTCTTATTTTGAATCTTATGTCTGAAAAAATAAATACTGAGGATCAATTCAAGCGTCTTTTCAAGCGGACACAAATCAACGTAGAAATTACCTTTTTAAGAACTGCTACTTATGAATCCAAGAATACATCAAAGGAATATTTAGATAAAAATTATAAGATTTTCTCTGAAATTAAAGACAAGCATTTTGATGGTTTTATTAGTACGGGTTCCGCTGTAGAAAAACTTCCGTTTCAAGATGTTAAATATTGGGATGAATTATTATCAATATTTGATTGGGTAAAAGAAAAACATATTTCTTCTTATTTTATTTGTTGGGGAGCTCAAGCTGCTCTTAATCACCGTTATGGAATAAGAAAAATAGATTATCCGGAAAAACAATTTGGTATATTTAGTCATTCTTATAATGGCTCTAGTAATAATCTATCAGACTATTGGAAAAATCCTGTTCAAATTCCTGTATCCAGGTATACCGGAGTTTCAAAGGAAGATATTGATCTATGCTCGGATTTAGAGATTGTTCTTTCCTCTTCAGATACTGGTGTTTGTCTAATTACAGAAAAAAACTCAAATGATTTTTACAACCTAAATCACTTTGAATATGATCGTTTAACATTAGATAATGAATACAACAGAGATAGAAAGAATGGGGTCAAAATAGCTCTACCTTCAAATTATTATCCAAATGATAACCCTGAAAACGAACCAATAAATTGCTGGAAAACTGATTCCATAATATTTTTTAATTATTGGTTGTCTAGAATTAGAAAGTAAAGGAAATAAATTATAGTTTTTTTGTATTTTTAATCAGGCAATCTCTGATTAAATCGATGATTACGTTAAAACCTGCTAAAACAATTTTTCTTTTAAGTATTTTACTAGTAGACACTAGTTTTTCATTAAAATTTAGTGAAAACAAAAAATTCTCTGATGGTGAGGAATGGGTTCAATACTCAGGTGGTAATGGTTTTGGTAAAGGAAAACATATTGTTTTTGTTACAGCTGATCAGGAGTATCGTGCGGAAGAAGGAATGCCACAAATGGCTAAGATCCTATCTAAACGACATGGATTTAAATGTACTGTATTATTCCCAATTGATAAAAAAACTGGTGCTATTGACCCAGAGGAATTAAATAATGTTCCAGGTCTTGAATTATTGGGTTCTGCTGATCTTATGGTCCTTGTTGCGAGAAGAATTGAATTGCCTGATTATCAAATGAAGCATATAATTGATTTTACAAACTCAGGAAAGCCAATTATTGGCTTGAGGACATCAAACCATCCATTCCAATACGATAAAGAAACTACTAGCATATACGGAAAGTATAGTGGCCCTTTTGGATATACAGATGAAAAATTTTCTGGCGGCTATGGGAGGCAGGTTTTTGGTGATACTTGGGTTGCCCATTATGGGGATCATGGGAAGGAAAGTACCCGAGGTGTGATTGCTAAAGGGCAAGAAGATCATCCTATCGTTCGTGGGTGCAAAAACATATGGGGACCTACAGATGTTTATGAGGTTGGTAAGCTTATTGGTGATAGCAAACCAATAATTATGGGTCAAGTTTTAATTGGTATGAATGAAAATGATCCTCCAAATGAAAAAAAAACATTGATGCCCTTAGCTTGGACCAAAAACATATACAGGTGATTCAGGGAATACCTCTCGAATATTTTTTACAACAATGGGAGCGGCTACAGATCTAGAAAGTGAAGGCCTAAGAAGATTATTGGTGAATGCAACTTATTGGTGTTTAGGAATGGAAAAAATAATACCTGAACGTTCCAATGTTGACATTGTTGGTACCTACAAACCAACTGATTTTGGGTTTGATAATTATAAAAGAGGAGTTAGTCCACAATCTCACAGGATGGAATAAGAGTAAGGATTAAAAAAATCAGTTATGAAAATATCGAGAATATCAGTTTATCAGGTTGATTTACCTCTTAAGGAAGGTAGTTATAACTGGTCTGGTGGAAAATCAGTTGAAATTTTTGACAGTAATATTATTCGACTTGAAACAGATGAAGGTATTACTGGTTTTGGAGAGGTATGTCCTCTTGGACCTTTTTATTTGCCAGCATATTCAGCCGGAGTAAGAAGCGGAATAAATGAACTTGGACCTCATCTTATTGGACTTGATCCTATAAATATAGGACCTATAAATAGATTTATGGATCGCGCTATGAAAGGTCACCCATATGTTAAAACAGGGATTGATATAGCATGTTGGGATATTGTGGGTAAATATACGAACCAACCCGTATGTGAGTTATTGGGTGGACGTTATGGAGATGACTTTCATCTTTATAGAGCGATTTCTCAACAATCTCCTCATGAAATGGCTGAAAAAGTTTCATTGTATCGTAGCGAAGGTTATCGAAAATTTCAGTTAAAGGTAGGCGGTGATCCTGATTTAGATATTGAACGTATACGTGAAGTGTCTCGAATTCTTAAGAAAGGCGATAAGCTAATAGCGGATGCTAATACTGGTTGGGTTCAGCATGAAGCTCTTAGAGTAGTTAAGGCTGTTAAGGATATTGATGTTTATATAGAGCAACCTTGCAATTCGTATGAAGAATGCCTTTCAATCCGGAACCATACAAATAACCCCTTTATACTAGATGAAGTAATTGATGGCATAGATATTCTTTTTAGGGCGTATGGTGATAGTGCAATGGATATAGTGAATATAAAAATTAGCAAATTTGGTGGTCTAACCAGAGCTAAACTTGCCCGAGATTTATGTGTTCAGTTGGGGGTATCCATGACTATCGAGGATAGTTGGGGAGGGGATATAACAACAGCTGCTATTGCTCACTTAGCTCATAGCACTCCAACAGAATTCCTTTTTTCTTCAACTGACTTTAATAGTTATGGTACAGTAAAAACTGCTAAAGGTGCACCCCAAAGACAAAGTGGGCGAATGGCAGCTTCAAAAAATTCTGGATTAGGTGTTGAACCTTTAATGGATGTACTAGGAGATCCTGTTATTGATATTTCTTAAAATGATTATTGTATATAATAAAAATTAGTTCTTAAATCTCCTATATAGTAGGCTAAGTCCAGTATATTCAATTATGGCAATTACAAGCCAAGTCAAATAATAAAGGTTTAATGACTTTACTATGAAAGCAGCAATCAATACGCCAAAAATCCCACTTACTGCAATAGATATTGAAGCTTTTTTGTTATAAGTACCTTTTTTGATATACTTTATAGACGCTGACGGTAAAGCAAAGGCTGAAGAAGCCATCATTATTGGAAAGGCAACCTTTGGACTTAGTCCTAGGAAATATACTAGTGCCATGCTAGGTGCATACATTCCGATCCCAGCCGCTTGGCAAGCACCTAAGATAAAGTTGATGATTGAGGCTATAACTAGCTTTGTTCCACTAAGACCAATCTCATTACCAATACCTAATGATTTTATCCATTCAATTTGCCCTAAAAACATAAGTGAGCCTGTAGTGACTAAGGCAAAACCAATAACTAATTGAATAGATCTTTCTGAAAATTTTGATATGAGGGAGGCGCCATAGACACTTCCTATAGTAGCCGAAAAAACCATAAAAATAAGGGTAGTAGTCTCTACCTCAATGATGGTAATGAAGACGAAGGCTTCTATCATAACTGGAATCATTGCTGAAACATTGAGTGTTCCAGGAATAAGTCTATCTTTAGTTTGTTTAAAAGCTCTTAACAGTGATGTTAATGGAGCAAAACTACCAATACCTAAAGTATCAAAAAAATAAGCTATAAACCCGATAATACTAGTTGGAAGGATATGAGTTTCAGTTTCAAGCT
>JBJKZS010000089.1:0-5980 GCA_045569115.1 Fidelibacterota bacterium
TAAACCCTCCTAACCAACGTTTTGAACCTTTTGAAGAGACCGTTATGCTCTGGCATTTTGATGAGGAAGAATTCGGAGGAGAGTTTGTAATTGATGCTTCTGGCAATGAAAATGACGGTGAAATTCTTAATAGTCAAGGTGCTTGGGAAGATTTAGATGCTTTTGCTGGAGGTGGAGGAGATCCAGGCCCAGGTCCTGGTTCAGGTGGCCGTATTGATGGAAACGTCTATTTTGAAGGAGATTTAGGGTTTATTCAATTGCACGTAGGATTATGGTTTCCTGGGAATGACGGTAATCCCGATTTAACATTGCAAAGAGGAGAAAACACTCCCTTTCCTCCGGCAGGAAAGAATTTTTCATTTCAGGATCCTAAGATTACTGCAAATTCAGGACCCTATGTGGTAGAAGCTTTTATTGATTTAAATAACAACTTTATCCCAGATTCTGATGAGCCATGGGCTTTAGAAGATGATATTTTTACAAATAATAATTCTGAGGCTTTTGTTGATTTGTATTTGGGTGGTGCTTTTAGTCCTCCAGAGATTGTTAATATCTCTCCACCTTCGGATGCTTTTGAAGGAGAAGATGCTGAAATCAATGTCGGTCTAGCTTCGGAGGCTGGAATTAATTTGGCAATCTTTGAGTATTATGTCGGTGGAAGTTCCTCTATGAAGACTATAGACTTAGATGGAGATTCTCAGGGAGGAGATTGGTCTGGAACCATCCCATCATCTGATATTACAAGCAAAGGTTTGGTTGGGCATATTTTTGTGGAAGACGAGACAGGCCAGGGAGTTCTTTCTGATCTCATATCAATCGAAGTGTCATTCGATGAGATGTCTATTGGATCTACAAGCGGAGAGACTTATAGGATGATATCAGTACCTGGAAAGCTTGATGACAAGGCATCAGTATTAGATGGGTTAGTTACAGAGCTTTTAGATGATGATAGAGAGGATAATGAGACTGAATTCAGGACTTTTCGCTGGAATGGTAACGAATATACTGAAACGGGTGTTGCAAGCCTGAATCCTGGTGAAGCTTATTGGATTATAACTCTTGATTCATGGCAACTAGCTGGTGGAGCAGGAAGATCAATTGACCTCGATGGAGGCTATTCTATTTCACTTAAAGAGGGATGGAATCAAGTTGGTTCTCCTTTTAATTTTACACCTAATATTTATGATGCATCAGAGGATGATATTGAGCCTTCATTCTATCGATATACCGGAAGCGGATATACTGCTTCCAATACTATGAGCCCTGGAGAAGGGTATTGGGTTTACGCTTATTCTTCTACTTCATTAAAAGTTGATTATGATATTTTATCTTTGGCCCGAGAGTCAGTCCCAGAAAAGTTTGATTGGAAGGGTAATATTATTGCAAGAGTCAATGGGATAAATGACACCCAAAATATTTTTGGCGTAATGTCTGGCGCCTCTGAAGAATGGGATTCTAGTGATCGACATGAGCCCCCTGTTATAGGGGACTATGTTTCTGTATCTTTTGATAATTCTCATTGGGAAGAAAGAGGGGGCTTTTATAGTACGGATATTCATGGTCCTTCCGAAGTTGGTCATGAATGGCCCTTGGTAGTAAAAACTAATCAAAAAGGACTGGTCGCCCTTGATTTTGAATGGACTGAAACATTGCCTGCTGATTGGAATGTATTTCTTATAGATAAAGCACTAGAGTCTGTAATAGATCTAAGATCTAACCCAACCTATGATTTTGCATGTGCATGTGATGAAAATGGGAGAGACTTTATTATTGTGACAGGCCCCCCATCTTACACTCAGCAAGCAATGAATGATTATAATGTGGTGCCAGCAGAATATAAGTTGTCGCAAAACTTTCCGAACCCATTTAATGCTGTTACGACTTTACGTTTCAGTTTGCCTGAAGAAAGTGCCGTTTCCATTGCTGTCTATGATTTGCTAGGGCAAAAGATCACAACTCTTTCAGAGCGTGTTAGATATGTTGCTGGTAATCATGCAATTATATGGGATGGTCGTGACCAAAATGGCAAACTTATGTCGACAGGGGTATACTTCTATAGAATGGAGGCATTCCAAAGTGGTAGAGCAATTTATCAAGATGCTCGAAAACTTATTATGCTAAAATAGAGATTATATTAAGACCTGATGGGTTTATTGTAAAAAGTATTAGGTTAGAAAAATAAAAAAGAGCTTTTAAAAAAAGGCTTTTTTTTATTCAATTGTGGTTTGTTCTCCTCATCTGCAAACTGTATTTTCTTATAACACCAAACAGATGAGATTTAGACAAACAATAGCTCTTTCCACAGTAGTTACCATAGGTGTCTTGCTCGCTTTTAAGCCGGCGGCCACTGAATTTGGTAAGATCACCCTACCTCTTGGGATAGTAGAAGTTCAATCAGCTGGCGGAAGTAACTGGGCAAGGGCAAAAGTTCGCCAGCCCGTATTTGCTGGAGACAAAGTTAGAACAAAGCCTAAGTCACGTGCTGAGATTACATTAAATGGAGGTGGGAAAGTTCGTATAGCGGAGAACTCCGAACTTGAACTCTCTGAAGCTAGTGTTACTCCTATGAAAAAAGATTTTAATGCAAATCTAAAAAAGGGGAAAGTGTGGGTTGCAGCGACTGCTGCTTTTGGTGAAAAGAAGAATGTTGCTGTGAGAACTCCTACCGCTGTGGCTGCTATTCGTGGAACAAAGTACCGTGCCAATGCTGGAGAAAAGGAGAGTCAGGTACTAGTCTATGAAGGCAAAGTAGACATTAACACACCTGAGAATCTATCCAAGATGAGGCAAGAAGACCTTCAGCAACAACAACAGCAGGGTGCGCCACCAAAATTTTCTCTTAAGCCTGTTCAGACTATCCAAGCTCCTACCCAAGTTGCAGGACCATTTGAAGTCACATTAGAGGAATGGATTACTTTAGTTGAAGGTATGCAAATTAATCTTCGAGCTGATGGAAAGTACCACATGTTCGAATTTGATGAAGAAGCAGACGCTCAGGATGCTTGGGTTCAGTGGAATAACGAACAGGATAATTAACAGTAAACTATTTAGAAAATAATGGGGATTTATTAGTTCATGCTGAAATCTCCTTCCTTCTAAATATTCAATTTTATTTATAATTATGCCTGAAATTTTAAAACGTGTCTTGATAGGAGCATCTATAGGCTTAGGTGTTGGGTTTGCTGTAGGCTGGGGGACATACCAAATTGGGTTTATCAATGATTTATTGAATGGATATGAATTTCAATCCTATGATGCTCGTATGCGTGCTAGAGTGGCGGGAGTTGAAGAACAGTCCATTGATGACGTAGTAATTATTGATATAGAGCAAGAATCGGTAAGACCTGTGGAACAGGGGGGGCTTGGGCGCTATTACAACTGGCCGCAAGCTTATCATGGTAAACTCATAGATGTAGTCACTAATTCCTTACAGTTTCAATGGAAACCACCAGAAGGTGATAATACGCCAGATTATTATCAAGTTTTCCGGCAAATACAAAATGATAGTAATGCTCAGTTTGAATATATGGGTGATGCCTATGATATCATGTTCGTTATATCAGGGCGAAATCAATGGGAAGGTTACAGTTTTGCTGTTGTTCCCATATACTCAGATGGTTCCTCTGGCGAGGGTTATTTTGTGGAATCAGCAAGTCTTATTGAACCAAAAGCCCTGTTATTTGATATAATTTTTGATCCGGAAAATACATATAATTATGACTTGGTGAATGCCATGAATTCGTTTTCTCCTCCTTCAGATGAAGCGATTGCAGGAGCAACTGACCGGTTTCTTGCAGATAATGATCCTACTCGTTTCGTAGGTGCAACAGTCAACAGTGGAAAAACATACCATGCACTTGTTTTTGAACAAGAAGACTCTCTTAACTTCCTTTATAGGATGGATTCAGAACCTGAGGGTTATGATAGACTTGACCATACGATTCAAATTCCACTGGAGGACGCGGTCAATCTTCCAACCGGTGATCGAATGGGTAACACCTATGTTGAATTGCTTGCCGCTGCTAAGCGAAACGGAAGTGCTAATTTTCCCCAAGATGATGATGGGATCATTCGAAGAGCTCCCACAGCAATCTATTTTGAAGGACCTCAGCACGTTTATCCTTCTTTAGTCATGGCGGCAGCAATGGATATTCTCGGTGTTCCTTCTGATGGTTTTGACTATGATTTTGAAGAGAACCTTCTTCGACTTTCAGATACTACTGGGACAGTAGTTAGAGAAATTCCTATTGATGATGCAGGTCGCATGTTTGTGAACTATTATGGCCTATACAAAACATTTTATTATTTACCATATATGTATTGTGTTAACCCTGAAATGCTCCCACCCGATTATTGGGAAGATAAAGTAGCTTTAGTAGGTGCATCTTTACCAGGTTTAATGGATTTAAGAAATACTCCAGTACAGGAAACTTTTGCTGGAGTAGAAATTCACGCCAATGTCATGCAGTCCATATTGCAAAATGAATTTGTTTCAAGAACTAGTAATAATACTAATCTGATTACAATCTTGATATTAAGTGTTTTGTTAGGCTCAGTAGTTAGTATTCCGTCAAGACCTCTTTGGTCTTTGCCCGCACCTATATTGGGTATAGCAATCTGGGTTATTTTTACTTATACTCAGTTTTTAGGTCAGCTTATCATGTGGGATATTGTCCGCCCCGTAATTGCTATAGGAGGGAGCTATCTAGGGTTTTTCCTCTACAATTTTCTGGTAGCTGAAAAAGACAAACGTTTTCTAAAAAACACTTTTGGAACTTATATCTCGCCTGAGCTCATCGATCAAATGTATGAAAATAAAGAAGAGCCTCAACTCGGCGGTAACGAGGGATATCACACAGCTTTTTTCACTGACATCCAGAGTTTTTCCGCTTTTTCAGAAAAACTTACAGCTTCGGATCTTGTTGAATTATTAAATGATTACCTTACTGAGATGACGGATATTTTATTAAATAATAAAGGTACTTTAGATAAATATATTGGTGACGCTATTGTTGCATTTTATGGTGCTCCTGCTCCTGTAGATGATCATGAATACTGGGGATGTCTTACAGCAATAAATATGCAAAAAAGACTAGCTGAACTCCGGGAGAAATGGCAGACTGAAGGTGATCGATGGCCTGAAATTGTTCATAATATGCAGAATAGAATCGGTATAAATACAGGTCCTATGGTTACAGGAAATATGGGTTCATCCATGCGTATGAATTATACTATGATGGGTGACACAGTTAATTTGGCGGCACGATTGGAAGCGTCTGCAAAACAATACGGAATTTATATTCAGGTTGCGGATGAAACTTATAAGACATGTAAGGACAAGTTTATATGGAGAGATCTTGATTTTGTAGTAGTAATGGGAAAGACTGAACCAGCGCAGGTATTTGAACTCATAGCTGTTAAAGATGATATGCCTGCTGGTTATGACAAGCTCCTTCCGGCTTATCATGAAGCACTTCAATTATATCGAAACCAAGAATGGAAAAAGGCTATCGAGGCCTTTAATGCTTCTAATGAACTTGAAGATATGTTTCCTGGTAGAAAAACAAACCCAAGTAGGGTGTATATACCAAGATGCGAACATTATATGGAAAATCCGCCTGGCGATGATTGGGATGGCTCTTGGGCTCTTACCAGTAAATAAAATTATTTGTTAAATGGATAATAACACCACGATCTGTCTTATGGTGTAGAGGTACTTTTACAAAGTAAATTACATTGTAATATAGAATTAATTTATAAGCTCAGTCTAGTCGTTACTATATAGGCTTTAAAGATCAAGTTTTCCGATTTTATGTTTTCTGATAATAGTTTTTACCATATCCTCAACATTTGAAAACCCAAGATCCTTAGCAACACCACTTAACTGCCTGGAAACGCTATGTCCCTTTTTGGGGTTGAGTACTTTTCCTTTAGGTCTACCTCGTTTTTTTGGAGATGTTATTGCGACCACCTTTTTAGG
>JBJKZS010000090.1:0-5911 GCA_045569115.1 Fidelibacterota bacterium
AAAGGAAGAAAAATCCATCTCTTTCCTCCAATTGATCCAGCAAGCACCAGCAATAGCCACATAACAATCATTGTTAAAACCAGGAACTGATTTTAATTGACCAAATTCTATTTTACCAAAACCCTTAGAAGATGTAGCATAAGAAACAGCTTCTAAAACTGCCAATGTGAATGATTCATTAGTATTAACTAAAACACCATCGACATCAAAAATATATCCATCGTAATTCATAGTAAATTAGTAATGGTTTTATAGAAATATTTGTTCTCTTCAGGTGTACCTACAGTTACACGAAGTAGTCTTTGACAAAGTGGGTATGAAGATATATCTCTTACAAGAATTCCATTCTCAGAAAGTTTATGAAATAGAACAGAGGGAAGAATGGGCGTTTCAAGCATAAAAAAATTTGTTGATGATGGCCATGCCTTAATGTCATGAGCTTCGTTTAATTTAATTATAAGCTTTTCCCTTTCCTGTACTATGCTAGATATTAGTACTTTAATAATATCGGAATGGTCTAAAACAAGATGGCCAGCTAAAGTAGCAGGACTATCAATATTGAATGGAAGCATACATTTTTGAATTTCTGAAGCAAGTTCATCGTTCATTATTCCATATCCCAATCGAAAAGATGCTAAGGACCATGCTTTCGAAAAAGTTCGAGTAATGATAATATTATCAAAGTTTTCAATTAAGGAAACAGCACTTCCTCCAGAAAAATCAATGTATGCTTCATCAACAATAACAAGGCCTGAAGTTTCTTCAGCTACTTTTTTTATTATTTCTATTGGCAACAATCTACCAGTTGGAGAATTTGGGTTTGCAATAAAGGTAAGTTTGGCCATAGAAGATTTATTAATTAAGTCTTCTAAAACAACATTGAATTCACTATCTAATTTCGATTCAACAATCTTCGCACCTCTCTGTTGCGACAATAATGAATAGATAGTAAAGGTGGGAGACAAATGACAGACAATATCTCCATTCGTAAGTGTGGCAGTTGTAATAGCTTGGATCACTTCATTTGAACCTTTTCCAATAATAATCTGAGTTTTAGATAATTGAAGTTTTTTTGCCAGTTTTTTTCGAAGATTTTCACCATTTATTTCTGGATAACGGTTCCATTCATAATCATTCAAATTTGACAATAATTTTTTCCTAATTGCTAATGGCCAATCAACTGGGCTTTCATTTTGATTTAGTTTAATTGGAGTATTTTTATTGTTTACTTTGTATACGGATTGATTAAGTATTTCTTTTTTTACCCATTGATTTACTTTGGACTCAACCATTTTTTACCCTTTTCTTTATTGATTGAGCATGTCCAAAGAGTCCCTCAGCTTCGGCTAGCTGGCTAACATATGCTTCACTTTTTTTAACCGTATTAAGAGGTGCATGCACAACAGTATATGACACCAAAAAATCATAAACAGATAAAGGTCCCCTTACTCTAGCTCTACCCCCAGTAGGAAGTGTATGATTAGCTCCAGACCAATAGTCTCCCCATGCTGGTGGCGTTTCACTGCCTAGGAAAATAGCAGCAGCAGTAACTCTTTCTATTAATTTCTCTGGACTTCTCACCTGTAAGGAAAGATGCTCTGGGCTTATACGATTAATAATCGATATACATTCTTCAACAGATTTGCCAACATAAGCAAATCCTGAGTGGCTTAAAGCAGTTCTTGCTGTATTTTCAGTTGAGAGATGTTCTAAAGCATTATCAATATAATTATTTGTGTCTAAGGCAATTTGTTTATCTGCAGTAATTAATATAGGGAAAGCTTCTTCATCATGCTCGGCCTGAGCTATAAGATCCGAAGCAATTTTTTCTGGGGATGCAGTCTCATCTGCAAAAACTACAAGTTCGGTTGGACCAGCTAACATATCAATATCAACATCTGAACTAACCATTTTTTTTGCCGAAGTAACATAGCTATTACCAGGACCCGTAATCTTATCAACCGCTGGAATCGTTTCTGTTCCATAAGCTAAAGCCGCTATTGCCTGCGCTCCTCCTATAGAATAAACCTCTGAAATACCAAGAATGGAACAAACAGCTAATATTGTTTCATCAACAAAATGTGATTTACTTGGTGGAGAACATATAGCAATCTCTTTAACCCCGGCAGCTTGGGCTGGAATAACATTCATCAATAGAGTTGAAAAAAGAGGGAATTTTCCTCCAGGAATATATAATCCTACTCTTTCTAATGGTCGCCATTCAAAACGAGATTGAGTACCGTCATTCTGGTTGATTGTAAATCCTGAGGGCAACTGTTTATTATGAAATTTCTGGATATTTTTAATAGATCTATTTATAGAAAAACTCAATTCTTGAGATATATGCTGGGTGGTTTGTGAAATTACTTCTTCTGGAACTAAGAATTCATCTAAAGTAACACCGTCAAAACGTTCTGTAAGTTTTCTGACAGCCTTATCGCCATTAAGCTTTACCGATGAAACAATTTCTTCAATTAAGGTATTGTCAACTGAACTATTTTTCGAGCGCAGCTGAAGCCTTTTATCTAATTCTTCTAGAGAATTAATTAATGATAACATTACGGAATTACTTTATTTAATGGATATTCGATTATATCTGTTGCACCATATTCAATTAATTTAGGGATGATATCACGGACTTCGGCTTCTTCTACAACTACCTCTAATGCCGCGCCTAAACCATTAAAAAGAGGACTTACAGTAGGGGCTTTCATAGAGGGAAGCATATCAATAATTTTTTGTACGTTCTCATCAGCAACATTCATCTTAAGACCTACTTTTGAGGCTGCAACTATTGCACTTTCTAGTAAACAAGCTAGAGTGTCTATCTTACTTTTTTTCCAATTGTCATTATATGCTTCCTTATTAGCTATAAGTCGAGTAGAAGATTCCATTACAGTATCAACAATACGGAGCTTATTTGCTTTCAATGATGCGCCCGTTTCAGTTACTTCAACGATTGCGTCAGCTAAAAGCCCAGCTTTAATTTCAGTTGCTCCCCAAGAAAACTCTACATGCGCCTTAACATCATGTTTATGAAGATAATTTTTTGTGATATTAATTACTTCAGTACTTATGTGCTTACCATCTAAATCCTTCGGTTTATTAATAGATGAATTCTCTGGAACAGCAAGAACCCAACGGACAGGTTTCATATATGATTTTGCATAAACAAGTTCACAGACCTCAATGACATCTGAATTATTTTCAAGAATCCAGTCTTTTCCAGTGATCCCAGCATCCAGTATTCCTTGTTCTACGTATATAGACATTTCCTGAGCACGAATTAGAAGGGACTCAATCTCATTGTCATCACAGTAAGGCTTATATGCCCTACCAGAAACGCCAAAATTCCACCCAGCACGTTTTAAAAGTCCAAAAGTACTTTCTTGTAAAGATCCTTTAGGAAGGCCCATTTTTAATATATTTTTCATTGTTCCCCTTTCAATACAAAAAAAACTCTGGGATCAAAAGAGTCTTTTCATTTTTCAATTTTTCTTCACCTCATAGAGCTCTTTTCCAATTTGTCTATATGCTTCCCGAAAAGGGATACCTTGTTTAACCAATTCGTAGACACGTTCAGTTGCATATATTTCATCTGTCATAGCTTCTTTACATCGGTCGGTATTTACAGTGATATTCCTAATCACTAAAGATGCAATTTCTAGGCTATCTAACGTAGTTTTTATTCCTTTCATTGAAGGCTCTTTTGTGAGTTGAAAATCCCTGTGGAAACCAGTACCTAAACCACTTATCAATCCGGAAACTTCCGTCTCACAAGCCTTGACTGTATGATACTTGCCTCTCAAAATTTCGAGTACATCAGGATTCTTTTTTTGTGGCATAATAGAACTACCAGTACAAAAATGTTCTGGTAAATCAAAAAACCCGAATTCAGGCATAGAAAATAAAATCAAATCTGATGCAAGTTTGTTTAGGTCAAACATAATTTGACACATAGAATGAATTAATGTAACCTCGAATTTTCCTCTGCTTATTTGAGCATAAATAGGATTTTTTTGAATTCGGGAAAAACCGAGTTCATCTGAAGTAAATTTTCGATCCAATTTCATGGGAACACCATAACCAGCTGCTGTTCCTAAAGGTGATTGATCCATTAAGTGGTTCGATGCTTTTAATAAAGTTACATTATCTTCTGAAGATTCAATAAATGCCTGGCACCAGAGTGACAATGACGATGGCATTGCTTTTCTCATATGTGTATAACCAGGTAAAGGTGTATCCCCGTATTTGAGACTAAGTTTTTTTAAAGCACCAGTGAAACCTTCCACGAAATTTCTGCAATCATCAATCTTGTCTAAATAATACAACCTTAATGCTGTGAGTATCTGATCATTACGTGACCTAGCGGTGTGAATTTTTTCCCCAATATCACCTAGTTTCTCTGTTAAATAATTTTCGATCGCTGTATGACAATCTTCTTGGTTAGGTAAGATGTCTAAGGTTCCTTTATCAATTATTTCTTCTAAAATACCAATTGTCTTTTCAGTTTCCTTTTCATTGAGGATTCCAATCTTTCCAAGCATTCTACAATGAGCAATAGATCCCAAACAATCATATCTAATTAGTTCTTGATCAAGGATGTAGTCATTTCCAACAGTAAATTCCTCTATCTTTTTATCAACTTTACTCTCTTTTTCCCAAAGTTTACTCATCATCTCTCTCCTTTAATTGCTTTTCTCGCAATACTAGATTATGAGCCTTGAGACGTATAGAATGAATGTTAATAAATCCCTTTGAATCCAATGCATCAAAACCACCTTCTACTTCCATACTTGAAAAATCCTGATTATAAAGCGATGTGGGAGAATGACGATTCACTGGTATCGCATTCCCTTTAATTAAAGAAAGTAGAACCTTTCCATCAATAGCTTCCTGGCTCTTTTTAAATGCGCTCATGATAAATTCCATTTCTGGTGAGAACCAAAAACCATTATAAATTAGTTCACTAAATTTTGGAATTAGCATGTCTCTTATATGCATCACTTCTTTGTCCATGGCTATACCTTCCAGATCTCGATGTGCAATCCATAAGATAGTACCAGCAGGAGTCTCATAAACTCCTCTAGATTTAATTCCTATGAATCGATTTTCCACCATATCAAGTCGACCCACCGAGTGCTTACTTCCTAGCTCATTAAGATAAATAAATTGCTCTAAAGGATCTGTTTTAGTAGTTCCATCATTTTGATTAACTACTTGTACTGGTAAACCATTCGCAAAGGTAATCTCAACTAAAGATTCAATATCTGGCGCTTTATCCAGTGCTTTAGTTCGAGAAAAAACTGATTCTTCAGGTCTATAAGTCGGATCTTCTAAAACTCCTGCTTCATGGCTAATATGCATTAAATTTTCATCCTCACTAAAGGGTCGTTTTTTTGATGCAGTAACTGGTATAGCCCATTTCTCTGCATAATCAAGTAAATCCTGTCTACCTTTGAACTGATCAAGAAACTCTGGATCTTTCCATGGTGATATCACCTCAATCTCAGGATTAAGAGCATAGTAAGTCAGTTCAAAACGTACTTGATCATTTCCTTTTCCGGTAGATCCGTGGCTGACAGCAATTGCTCCGACTTTAGTTGCAATCTCTATCTGTGCTTCAGCAAGAATAGGCCTTGCCAAAGCAGTGCCTAAAAGGTATCGTCCTTCATATAGAGCATTGCCTTGAAGTGCAGGAAAAATAAAATTTGTAACAAAACTTTTTCTCAAATCTACTGTATGAACAGCTGAAGCTCCTGTTTGAAAAGCCTTCTTTTCAATAGCAGCAAAATCTTCTTGCTGTCCTACATTGCCCACAAAACATATCACTTCGTAATTTTTATTAATCAACCATTTCAAAATTACTGATGTGTCAAGTCCGCCACTGTATGCTAGCACTACTTTTTTA
>JBJKZS010000091.1:0-5887 GCA_045569115.1 Fidelibacterota bacterium
ACATCAATCCACTCATCTATAATAGATTCATCAAAAATTTTAGGTATTATATCGTCTTCTGACTGTAAAGGTTTTAATCCCTCAATACCAGGCCACAATTCAGGTCTAATTGCAATAATTTGAACAAGAGGGTTTTCAGCTTTTAGTCTTCTTCCAATTCCTGTCAAGGAGCCTCCTGTCCCTACACCACCAACATAGTGAGTAATTTGCCCTGAAATTTGATTGATTAATTCTTCAGCGGTTTCTTCAAAATGTGAAAGCCAATTGTTATCATTTTCGTATTGATTACAAAGCCAATATTTTTCAGGGTTTTTTTTATATAATTGATGAGCATACCGAAGCGCTTCATCATAACCTTCGAGAGGATCAGTTTCAATAATTTTTGCTCCATGTGCTTTAATACGTTGTTTTCTTTCTTCACTAGCATTACCAGGAATTACAATTGTTACATCAAGTCCTAATACACTTCCTATCATTGCATAAGCAATTCCTGCATTCCCACTACTTGAGTCTAAAATAGTTTTTTCTTTTGTTAGGGAACCTGATTCTAATGCTTTTAACAACATTCTTTTTACTGGTCTGTCTTTAATTGATCCTCCAGGATTCATCCATTCCGCTTTTCCAAAGATTTGTAGTGACCTTTCAGAGAAAAGATTGGAAAGGTCAACTAAAGGAGTGTTTCCGATCAATTCTAACATAATGTTTAGGGAAAAATCTTCATTTTAATTCATGCTTTCTTTGATAAAGAGAATTCTAAATTCTGACATCTAACACAAAATTTCTCAGGGATGATTCGCAAGCGAATTAAATGGCCAAAAACCCAACACCCCGCACAAAAGCCAAAAAGAGATTCCAAAGTAGCAAAGATTGCTAAGACAAGAATTATATTTATACTAATTGACCAATATCCAATAATTGCAACTACCAGAGCAGAGGTTGAAAACAAAACTCCAATAGCTTGCGCAAACCTTTTTGGTGGCCCAATCACTGATTTACGCGGATTTCCAAAGGCTGGAATTATACCTTTTGTAACAATTAGTCCTAATGGACTTAAAGTTGGTCCTGTCAAGACTCTTGCCCAAAAACCATATGTTAAAAAGCCTAAAAGCCAAATGTTTTCTGTTGTTACAATTAGTATGGAAAGACCCAATACTAGTAAAGCAACTATTCTAGCAGCATATTCATTTACGACTTCAGGAAAAGAAAAAATTCCTGATAAAGTTTCTTTTTTCACTATACTCATTCCTTGTTAAACAATTGTTTACATTTTTAGATTTTTCAATAATTGAAAAATCTCGTTTTTTCTTTATGATCGGGGTCTTCTCTCTAGTGAATAAAGACACTATGCAAAGAATCCTTGGTGTGTATTGGATTGTCGAGGTGAGATTCGGTGTCCCAAATCTTATCTCTCCCCACGTCTAACCGGGGCAGGATTTAGCACCTTATCGCAAGTTGCGAGAGGTTGCTAAGGTATCAAAGGGCCTGTTCCCTCCACCTTTCTGGATAATTTCAGACGCCGAACTTTCAAGAAGCCCTTGATTCTACATCTAGATTGTTATTTGTGTCAAGAAAAACTCTTACATACTAAGTATAAATGACACCCTTTATAAAGACTGGTCAAACACCCATTCAATTAGTGTTGAATCCCTATAGGCTAATTCCCAGCTATCATGCCCTACTTTTGGATACTCTGTGTAGTTTGGTTCACCCCCAGCATCTCGCAAAGCTTTGATCAAGGTTCGTGAAATGTCCACCGATATTACCTGATCTAATTCACCATGAAATAACCATAAAGGTAATTTTGAAAATCTTTTCCCAAGTTCAGAGGGTTCTACACCAATAAACTTATCTCCAGCGCATATTGGTACAGCAGCGGCAAATCGATTCGGACGTTCCAAAAGTGACATCCAAGTAGATTCTCCACCCATTGACAGGCCTGTCACATATTCCCTATTAGTATCAATAGAAAATTCATTTTCAAGCCTATCAAGTATTTCATGAATGGTTTTTATATGAGTTGTCATTTCTTCAGTGCTTGGAGGGCCTTTGAATCTTTTTTTATTTGGATTAAATGGAATTTGGGGAACAACAATGAAGGCAGGATACTTGGCTTGCCTTTCAGGGGTAGCCCATTCTAATGGGCATGGACCTTCCAAATTCTTAATGTTATCATTTCCCCTTCCTCCTGCTCCATGATGAAAAAGGACCAACGGATATGATGTGTTGGGGTTATAACCATAAGGAATAAACAAACGATAATTTATTTTATCACCTCGAAGACTTGTAAAATCCCTGGCTTCATAAATATTGATTGAAACTTCTTTTATTTTTTCTACAGGCACATTTGACACACAACCAATCCATAATAGGTTAAGGTACAATAAGTATAGAAAGTTTTTCATTTGTAGTCGTTATTTTTCATCTTAGACTTAATTAGGTTTGGGAAATATGCATAAATCAAGATTAATAATAATTATATCGTTATTATTTTTGCCAGAATTATCTGTAATTCATGCAGAAAATAAACTGGACGCTAAAGCACAGGAATGGATCCCCTTGTTTAATGGAGAAGATCTCCAAGGATGGGAAAAAGTTGGGGGTGACGCAAAATATATTGTTAACAATGGAGAAATCGTGGGTACTACTATTGCTAATACTCCAAATACTTTTTTATGCACTAAACAGACGTTTAATGATTTTATACTAGAGTTTGAGTTTTTTATTAATCCAGATATCAATTCTGGCGTTCAGTTTAGAAGTATAATTGACAGAAATAATGGTATGGGCGGTGTAACAGGATATCAATTTGAGATTGACCCCAGTTCTCGTGCTTTCAGTGGGGGCATTTACGATGAGGCACGAAGAGGCTGGCTATATCCTCTTTCAAGAAACCCCAAAGGTCAGAAAGCTATTAATAACGGAAGGTGGAACCACTGTCGGATAGAGGCTATTGGTCCTAGTATTCGAACGTGGATAAATGATATACAATGTTCTAATCTTACCGATGAGGTGGGTAGTTCAGGAATCATTGCTTTGCAGGTTCATAGTGTTCTACCTCAATATGCAAATAAAACAGTCCGGTGGAGAAATATACTTATCAAAACTGATAATCTTGAATCGGAAAGAATTAGATCCGACCCTGAAGTTCCTGAATTAAGCTATTTGATAAATAAATTAAGTCCTGGCGAAATCCGTCGTGGTTGGCGTTTGCTGTGGGATGGAAAAACCTCAAAAGGCTTAAAAACAATTAACGGAGATCCTGTTTCTGAATCAGACTGGGCAATCAAGAATGGTGTATTGACAATCCATGGTTCAGATAAAGTAAAGGGACGTCCTGTTGACATTATCACTGAGGACCTTTACAGTAAATTTGAACTTGAGCTTCAATTCATGATAGGTAAAGGTGCCAATAGTGGAATAAAATATTTCGTTGATCCTAATTTAATAGCAAATGGAGGAAAAGCAATAGGTCCTGAATTTCAAATTTTAGATGATGCTTTCCATCCCGATGCAAAATTGGGTATTAAAGGCAATAGAACATTGGGCTCCTTATATGATTTAATCCCTGCGGTGAATATTTCCGTATCAGGAAGAGCCAAGCAATTCAAGGGAATAGAAAAATGGAATAATGCGCGTATTGTTGTCAACAATGGCCATGTTAGTCATTGGCTCAATAATGAAAAGGTGATTGAATATGACCGGCATTCACAAATATTCAAATCTTTAATTTCTTACAGCAAATATAAAAGTTGGTCTGATTTTGGACAATTGCCAGAAGGATATATATTACTTCAGGATCATGGAAACACCGTTCACTTTCGCAGTATAAAAATAAAAGAGTACTAAGTCAGAATAAGAAAAAACTTGTGAGACGGAGAAAATTTATAAAATTAGGGCTCCTTGGATCTTCAAGCTTATTAGCTTATTCACCTGGATTGAAAACAATACAAGCTCCTAGTGATACGTTAAATGTTGGAGTTATAGGCACTGGATCTAGAGGCCAAGGACTCCTTTCCCTAATAAATAAGGCCGAAGGAATTAATACCCTCGCCTGTTGTGATATCCTACCTTTCAGGTTGGAAAAAGGATTAGCAATAGCATCAAAATCTGGAAAAGCAAAAGGGTACAAGAACTATAAAAAATTGCTGGACAATAAGGATCTCGATTGTGTCTTTATATCAACACCATTTAGTGAACATGGACGAATGGCTCTCGATGCTATAGATGCGGGGAAACATGTGTACTGTGAAAAAACAATGGTGAAAGGCATACAAGAAACAAAAGCTCTAGTTGAGAAAGTTGTTAGTTCAGGAAAAATATTTCAAACTGGACATCAATATCATAGTTCAAAACTATATAAACATGTCGTTAACAAAATTAAGCAAGGGGATATTGGAGAGATTGCAGCTATTTCATGCCAATGGAATAGAAATGGTGATTGGAGGAGAAAAGTACCAGACCCTAAATGGGAACGTCTAATTAATTGGCGGTTATATAAAGAATTTTCTGGCGGATTGGTTGCGGAGTTATGTTCTCATCAGATGGATTTTACAAATTGGATACTTGAAAGCCGCCCTATAAGGGTTATGGGCACAGGAGGAATAGATTTTTGGAAGGATGGAAGGGAAACATATGATAACGTACATATCATTTGCGAATATCCTTCAGGAGTAAAAGCTACCTTTACCTCATTAACAACAAATGCTTTAGGAGATTATCAGATTAAAGTTTTGGGCAACAAAGGCGCCATTACACTGGACTATTTTAAAGCATGGTTTTATCCTGAAAACAATAAAACTTCCGAAAAAGGAACTGTAGATGGTGTGTCTGGAGCATCTTTGGAATGGGATCTAGGAAAAGGATATCCAATAGATATGGAACATATAGACCCAACTCTTCAAGCAATAATAGATTTTAGAGAATCAGTAATTAATAATTCTAAACCTATTTCTAATGTATTAACAGGTGGACAGGCATCAATTATGGTTCAGGTTGCTTTAGATGCTATTGAAAGCAAGTCCACAATTAATTGGGACAAAATCTATAATCTGTAAAATCAATTTAGGCTAATTTTTTAATTATAAAATTTCCACCAGCTAGAAATGTTCTTATGATTTTGATTGAGGATAAAAACCTGACCAATTTGCG
This sequence comes from Fidelibacterota bacterium, assembly GCA_045569115.1. Taxonomy (GTDB): domain Bacteria; phylum Fidelibacterota; class Marinisomatia; order Marinisomatales; family S15-B10; genus S15-B10. Next base: position 5,149 of record JBJKZS010000091.1, read on the forward strand.
GTAAAATAATTTTTTGCCCCATTGTTCTAGCACTATGAAGGGCTCGCTCTGGTGGCTCAGTCCATGGATGCATTGATAAAGTAAAAGCTCCCCAATGTATAGGAATATAATATTGACTACGTAATTCTTGAGCTGCTATAATTGCTTCTTCTGGGAACATGTGAGAATGTTTCCAAGCTTTATTATATTGCCCGCTATCGATCAAACTGAGATCAAAAGGACCATGCTCTTCTCCAATTTTATTGAAATGACTTCCATAACCACTATCGCCACTAAAATATATTTTTCCATATTGACTTTTAATTGCCCATGAGCTCCACAAGGTACTGTTCCTATTAAAGGGTCCTCTACCAGAAAAATGTCTGGCTGGCAAACAAACAATTTCTATATCATGGAATAATTCACTTTGACCCCAATTTAGTTCAGCAATTAGTTCTTCTGCTACCCCCCATCCTTTAAGATGATTACCTATTCCATAGGGAACAAAAAATCTTTTTACTTTATTTCTGATCTTTTTTATGGTAAAAAAGTTTAAATGATCATAATGATCATGAGAGATAATAACTGCATCGATAGTGTCAAGCTCCTCAATAGAAAATGCCAGCTTTGAACTATACCTTTTTAATGATGGTAACGGTATTGGAGCTGCATACTGGCCAAGCATAGGATCTAATAAGATGATTTTTCCATTAATATTAAATAAAAATGCAGAATGACCTAACCACGATACTTTTACTCT
>JBJKZS010000092.1:0-5881 GCA_045569115.1 Fidelibacterota bacterium
CGTTACTTTAAGGACATTATGAACAATCTTAAAAGAGCGAGCAGCTTCTGAATTGTTATCTGTTTGCATAGCTTTGATAGCATCACGAATGGCTTGTTTTGCTTCTTTAGGAGGCTCAGGAATTTGCTGTATTATTTCTTCCATATGAGCAAGGGCGGAATCAGTTAATTGTTCTTCTAGCAAACTTTCAATGAGTTGAAGCCTTGCAGGCGTGCTACTAGGACGGGCTTTAACTAAGTCAAATAAATATTTTCCCTTTTCTTTCCCATCAGTAGAAATATCAATATCATTAGAATAAGACACCATATTGAATAACTCTGAAATTCGATAAAGACTTCGGATATGATTAGGATAGAGATCAAGAGATTTTTGAAGGACTTCTATAGCTTTTTTATTCTCCCCCGCTGCTTCAAAAACTTCCGCTAAGATTAGTTTAATGTCAGGATTTTCTGAGTCAATATTTATTGCATCATTCAGCTGTTCTTCAGCTTTATCATATTGACCCTTACGCATATATATAATTCCAAGATTAGCATATCCCATAGCATCATCAGGAACCTTGTTAACCACTTTTAGAAATTCTTCTTCAGCTTTATCAAGCTGATTCTCTTCAAGATAAGCAAGACCTAGGTTTCTTGCTTCCACAACATTAATCAAATTATCAGCTTGGGATTCTTTTGTTTTCTTTCCACAGCCTAAAAACAGGTTTAGCCCTATAACTATTAATAAAAATTTGTTTTTCATCCAGATATGTAATCTATGCTCAATAAAAATTATAAAGACTAAACAATAAATTAAAAGATATTAGAATCTACGTATAGAGGCTCTCAAGTCGAACTTAAAATCATCCGCAACTTGCTTAAAATAAGTTTTCCTCTTAGGAGTCATAGACATTTCAATCCATTCTCCAAAAGGATCCGTTCTCACTAAAACTTCACCAATGAATTTAATAGAATATGTTTCACGGCCAGCTGTGGGTTCTTTTAATTTTGGTCTAGCCTCAAGAGTTAAACGAGTTTGAACAGCTTTTATTTCTATATCAATTTCGTCATCGAATAGAGAGTGATCTTTCCACATTGTTTCATAATACACCCTTGAGGAATACTCCTCATATCTATTAATAGTATAGGAATATCTATCTAATAAACGGGCCGCACTATTTTGAAAATTAAAGGCTGAAGCCTGTCCTACAGTTTCACTGTGCCGGTTTACCTTTGTTAAACCCCCAGACGAGGCACAGTTTTCAAAAAACAGGCTAAAAACCATTAGAAGAATTATTTGCTTTTTTTTCATGATAATAATTAAAAAAAGAGAGGGGCAAATTAAGCCCCTCTCTTTCATTGTGAAAACCTTCCTTTCACAAAAGGTTGGTTCCTTTCGTCACCTACCTAATATTATCGTGGAACCTTCGGTCCATGATAAGCCCTAGGAGTAGCTGAATTACCAGGAGCAGCGTCTGTTCCACCAGAACCGCCAAAAGAATATATTTCCTGTTGGAGAACACCTAATTCTTTGGCAGGAAGAGGATGGTGTATAGCTGTTCCTGATGTCAAATCACCCCATCCACGGATATCATAAAATTCGATACCAGCACCTGTTAATGTCACTTCCATAAGCTTGTTGTACTTTAAAATGGACCATAGGGAACCCTGAGATACTGGACCATCAATTGGACCCGCAACATCAGAAATAGCACCTATAGCAGTTCCTACAGAAGAAGGATAACCCCCCAGATCTGCATGATATTTATCCATTATTGCTGCAGCTTCATCACCTTTTCCTTGATGCAACAGTGCTTCAGCATGTAAAAAGTCCATCTCAGCAGTTGTCAGAATTGGTATCGGAGCAACATATCCTTCTCCGGCAAAGCTACTATATCGATGAAAGGAATAACGAGAAAAGTGATATGTCCCACGGTTAGCCCTAAAAGGAGATGGGCCACGTGTGCCCGCATATAGGCCTTCATCCTCTAGTTCATCACCATCAGCATCTTCACCTGTAGTTACACGTTTATCGCTGATATCCATAAAGAATTCTGTTCTTGATTGAACATCTGTAGCCAGCCAATTCTTATAGCCATCTGATGCATCAGCACCACCAATGAATTTATAATCCATTCTTGCCCAAGAACGACCTCTATCGTTATGAAATTCTTGACCTGAATGAAGCCAATTATTGTATCCATCACCATTAGGTGATAATGTTTCTGTAATACCGTTGGAAACATGACTGATAACCTTATTCCAATCAACAGCCGCACGCTCAGCTGGCGTTCTAGCTACCTGAGCCAGGTATCTCGCAGCAAAGGAATGTGCTATTTTTGCAATATCTTCGTTGCTATGAGTAATACCATTCCACCAACTGTCCATGGTAAATGAGTTGGCAGATGCAATGCTTGCAGCCTCCTCGAGCATACCAACTGCAGCAGCGGCTACTTCTGTATATGGTTTGAGCTCCAGCACATCCGTATTTAAATCAACTGTTTCATCAAAAATAAATGCCTTGTCATAAAAACAGGCAAGAAGACCATGTGCCATGCCTTGGACCAGGTAAGCAAATGCCTTAGCCCGCTCATTGTCGGCACCATTCTCACCTATCTGCATTCCCCCATCAATGGCTCTGATGCCATCATTAGCTGAAGAAATTGCTCGATACATGCGATACCAGTTATTCTCTATAGCATAAGCATAACTATACGTGGTCGTGTTAGGCAACTCTACTCGAGGCTCAGATGATGAAAGCTTCATCATAGCATTACCCCAAGAACAGGTCATAACATCTGAAGAGACCAAGAGGTGCTCATACCCACCATAATCATGTGAAGCAAAATAACTAATTACAGATCCTTTAATAAGAGCTTCTACATCAGCTGAGCTAGCCAAAGCTCTTGATTCATCTGGTTGATTTAAGTTTTCCGTATCAAGAAAAGACTCCTCTTGACAGCTGGAAAAAATAAATGCCAACGCAAAAAGAATTGCGAAAGGCCTATTTAGTATTCTTTGTGAATTCATATTAATAACTCCTTACGCTCAATTAAAATTCAATTTCGAAAACACCCGATATTGTTCTGAAGTTTGGATAACCAAATCCATCATATCGAGCAATAACAGCAGAACCTAGATCGAAATCACCGGCTCGACCAACCTCTGGATCATAACCCGTGTAATCTGTCCAAGTAATCAAGTTTCTCCCAACAACTCCAACAGACACTTTGCTAATCGCTCCACCTAGAACGTTACCAAGCTGGTTTCGATTGAGAGAGTAAGTAACAGAGAGTTCTCTCAGTTTGAAAAAGGTTCCTTCCTCAACGAAATGGCTATTAGTAGCATTTACATCATAAAGAGTTGCATAATACAAACCGGGCTTTTTCTCGCCCTCAGCTTTACCAGCTTGATCTACAATGCCGAGTTTTAATTCTCGTAGACCCCATTGATTAGTGTTGGCATAAATGTTGCCACCAACCTGGCCATCAATAAGGGCGTAAATCTCCAGGCCACCAAATTGCAAGGTGTTTGAAATTCCCAAATCAAAATCTGGTAGCGTTTCACCTAATTTCATGAAGTTACTACCTTCATCATCTAACTGTTTAATTGGAATACCCCATTTGTAACCATCAGCACTTGTTGTACCCCATAGCTCTTTGGATATACCATCTTTCCAACCATTGCCAGAACCAACCCAAACCACATAGCCGTCATCGTTGGTATCAAATTCACTGGCCGTTGCTTCACTAGGAAGATCACTTACATTTTCTACCCACTTTGCTCCCCACATTGAGCCCATTGGCTCTCCTTCTTTAATATAAAATGGACCTCGTCTATAGGCTGGAATGTCAAGCTTGGTAATTTCAGATTTGCTCTGAGAGTAATAGGTAATTCCAACGTTCCAACTAAAGCTTGATGTATTTACCAGAGCAGCATTGAATTCCGCTTCAATTGACTCATTATCAAGAGTGCCCGCATTCTGCCACTGGTTTCCATAGCCGTAATAACCAGCAAGAGGGACATAAAGAATTTGGTTTTCCGTTGTGGCTGCAACATAAGTAGCTGACAAGCTAAACCGATCCAATAAAGTAGCATCAATTCCCATCTCAGTTTCTGTTTGAAATTCAGGGATTAGTGCTTTATTGCCAAGATTACCTTTAGAAGCTACACCGCCAGAGATATCCCATGTTTCAAAACGTGCTGTAAAACGAGGTCTAGAACCTGCCGTTCCTGAAGTCAAACGCAGTTTGAACTCATTGAACATAGGTAGAAACCAGAAAGGTTCTTCAGAAATCCTATACGCTACAGCGAATCGGCTATAATTGTGCCATCTGTCATCAGGACCAAAAAGGGAACTACCCTCTTTTCTAAAGAAAAAGTCTGCAATATACTTATCATCGTAATCTAACATAACGCCACCCATGTTACTGATACCCGTTACCTCTTGTTGCCATGAAGACAAATAACGGTCATCAGCAGCTGTGTTGCTAAGGTTTCTTACACCGCCAACAGCAAAATCACGTCCATCAGCATCAAAACCATCATACTTGGCCTGCTCATAAAGACTTGAAGCTGTGAGCTTTGCTGTCAGATCCCCAAATGTTCTAGTTGCCATAAACCTCAGATCACCATTAATACCTTGATCAAAAGCTGTCGTTTTTATGTATCTACCATCAACATTTGTTCCTGCACCATTAATATCAATAAATCCATCTGGGTAATATGAATTATAGCTTTGATTAGATCTGTCATAACTAAGACTTCCTGTAATATTTGCCCAATCAACAGGAGACCACTTAAGACTCATGCTGCTCATAACACGACGCCTAAAATCATCCCGATCATTATATCTGAGAAAATATAGTGGGTTTTCCTCTACTGAGTTTGGATCAGGCCGAATGTAAAGATTCCCAGTAGATGGATCTATTTTTGTAAGATCAGCATCTGGTGCCATGAATGTTATAGAGTATAAGCCTCCAAAAGTACTGGCAATCATATCACGCTCTGTCTGACTTATAAGTGATGTGAAAGACACATCTAAGGTATTTCGAAATTTGTGGTCAACATTAAGTCGGACATTCTGCCTTGAAAGACCACTAATTTCTGACATAACTCCCGACTGTTTCATATTACCGATCCCTACAGAAAAATTTGTATTTTCCATGTTACGGCTAATCGTTACGGTTTGGCTGTTCTGATCATTTTCACTGAAAAAACGTCTCATTTGGTTGTAGCCGCCTGCACTCAGAGATTCCTTCGGATCACCAACTTCGCCAGTAGAAACATACTTGTACTCATTATCATAAAATTCAATACCGGAAACTGAGGTCCCATCAGACTTTTTAAAAACATCCGATGCTCTACCGACAGCTCTTGGGTCAATGATGTTTCCATCAGCATCTACAAAATCACCCGAACTGTTTTGTAGATAGGCATGTGATTTATTTACCGCAAGTGTTTTAGGAAGATCGTTTGTACCGAATTCACTGCGGAATCGAATTTTAGTCTGGTTTTGAGCTAATGCATTTCCTCTTTTCGTCCTTATTTGAATAACACCATTAGCCGCCCTTGCACCGTACATTGAGGCACCAGCAGCTCCTTTAACGACTTCTATGCTTTCAATGTCATCACCAGGGATATCAGAAAGAGGTGATCCACTAACAGACGGGTCAATAACTACACCATCTATAATGTAGAGTGGGTCTTGGGAACGACCAGAAGCATTAATACTGGTAGGTCCTCTAAGAAGTATTGATGGTGAATCACCAGGCTGACCACCACCTTGAACAACTTTGACCCCTGCAATTTTTCCATAAAGCGCCGAAGCTGGGGAGGTAGCAGGTACACGGTCAAGGGCTTCACCTGAAACCTTACCGGTTGAAAGAGGTGATTTAACT
>JBJKZS010000093.1:0-17500 GCA_045569115.1 Fidelibacterota bacterium
GGAAAAATTACAGGTCATCAGATTGCATCCATAAGTATTTTTTTATTTGTATTTCTTGGATGGGTTTTTCTTAGCCCAAGTGTAGGTCTTGGAATTATTTCGCTTTTTGGAGTTGTATTATATCTTTCTTTTGGACTAGTAGATTGGAAGGAAATAAATCGCAATACAAATTGGGGTGCAATTATGCTCTTTGGTTCAGCAATTTCACTTGGATTTCAGATGAAAGATACTGGAGCAGCTATTTGGGTAGCTTCTGAATTAATTGATGGGCTAAAAATTCTTACTGATGATATCGATTTTATTCGTTCATTCGTATCAATTTTTGTGACTGTTGGATTAACTAACTTTCTTAGTAGTGCTGCTACAGTTTCGGTTTTGGGACCTATTGTATTAAATATGGGTGGAGATTCCATAATTATTGCTCTTTCTACTGCTATGGCGTCAGCATTTGCATACCTTACAGTAGTAGCTTCTCCCACTTGTATGATAATACACTCTAGTGGGCTAGTTAAATCCTCTGATTATTTACGTTGTGGGTGGAAAATGACGATCATGTCTATAATTGTTTTATTAATGTTTATTCATCTATTTTGGCCATTGTCCACTTAATTATATGTTGATAAAATGTTTAGGAATATTCATAGCTAAAGTTGAGGTGTTGGAATTATGAACTTTCTTTTAGCAGTGAGTAGTGATAAGTACTCAGGACCTACCCTAAGGATAGGATCCCAAATTGCTGAATCATTCAAGGCAAAACTGACTATTGTTTATGTTGGGCCAAAGCCTAAAGAATTATTCGCTGGCAAAGTTTCTTTTGCTCGAGACTCTCTTGCAAAATGGAAAATCTATCACCCCGGAATTGAAGTACTTCGCTGGGCTTTTAATGATTTGCAATCCTGTGGATATCTTAATAAAGATAAAGAAGACACTTTCGACCCAATTAATATGGTTGAAGGGAAGGATCGTTATCGAATGGTTTTGCCTAGTAGAAATGGGCAAGAAGTTGATCTTGTATTGCGAGAAGGAGAAATTATTGATCAACTTCGGAAAGAATGTAATGAACAGAATTATACTATTTCAATTATTGGTGGGAGTAAAGAACGAAATATGGCCCATGATTTAATTCAGTATCTTCCGACATCGGTTTTTGTAATGAAAAATGTGAATTTGAATAAAAAATACAACTTAATTATTTGTGTAGATGATTCTTCTGCGACAAAAAGGGCTGTACGTTTTGGTGCCATTATTGCAAAACAAATGGGAATGTCAGTAACCTTGTTAACTGTTTCTAGGAATGAACATTTTGGTCAAGATTATCTAGAATCAGCAAAATCTGCCTCTTTACATCTTGATTCACTTAAATTATCTTATGATCAAAAATTTATTAGTGGGGATCCAGTTAGAACTTTTATTGATTCAGCTGGAGAAGATCATATAATTGTTATGGGAGCTTCGACCCGTTCTGCTTTTGCAAAATTTTTTGTTGGGAGTAAACCAATCAAGACACTGCAAAAAGCTAATTGTCCAATTTTGATAGTAAAAGGAGAATAATGAAAAAAGATACCTGGAAGAGTAAATATGGAGAGTGGGCTTTGGTTACTGGGGCATCAGCTGGAATAGGAGAAGAGTTTTGTGCTCAGCTCGCAGAAAAAGGTATGAATATTATTTCTGTCGCTAGGCGAAAAGATCGTCTCGATAAACTAGGTGAAAAACTTAAATCCGATTATGGTATTAACACTTTAGAGCTCTCAATTGATCTTTTCAATTCTGAAGCTATAAATGAGATTGAGAAACATGTGTCGGATCTTGAGGTTGGTTTGTTGGTAAATAATGCGGGATTTGGACATGTTGGAAATTTCCATAAAAAGAATGCTTCAAGAGATGAAGAGATGATTCGTTTAAATTGTATCGTGCCTGTTGTTTTAACACATAAGTTTTTACCAAAAATGGTTGAGCGTAAAAAAGGAGGAGTAATTTTTTTGTCTTCTACATCAGCATATCAAGCGACACCGTACTTTACAGTTTATAGCGCAACTAAAGTTTTTAATCTTTATTTAGGTGAGGGACTGTGGGAAGAATATCGAAAAAAAGGGATTGATATTATGGCTCTTTCTCCAGGTTATACTAACACAGAATTTCAGAAATCAGCGGGATTAACTGAAGATATAAAAGGATTACTATGGGAAAAACCGAATAGTGTAGTGAATACAGCACTAAAAAACCTTGGAAGAAAACAATCTGTTATTCATGGTAGCGTTAATCGTTTTTTTGCTATTTCAAATCGATTTTCTCCTAGAAAATGGAGTACTATAATTGCGGGAAAAGTCTGCAGGTTAAATTCTTAAATCCTTTTTTACAGTAGATTATAATAAGAAGAATTATTTAAAGTTGATTGAATTAATATCTAAGTTGATAGAAAATTCCCACTTTTTAGTTATTCACTTCTCAATAGCTTTATTACCTAGTGCCTTTTTACTTGATATAATAGCTATCTTTTTTAAGAGTTCATCAGCAGAGAATGGTAGCTGGTGGTGTCTTGTTCTAGGTTCTTTTGGCTCTATTTTTGCCATTATCACTGGATTCATAGCGGACAATATTTATGGTCACATGTCTTTACCTTTTCCTATTCTTACCACACATGGAGCAATACAAATTATTGCTAGTTTATTATTTTGGTTTCTATTGTTATGGCGCTTTGAAAATAAACATGAGATACCTTTGGGTAAATTGCGTAAATATTATATTGTTATTGGGGGTATAGCCGTGGCGACTATTTTTTATGGTAGTCATCTCGGTGCTACCCTTGCTGGCAGAATTTAAGGTGACATTCTATTGGAGTTCGATCACATACTTTGCCACTATTCAGAGATTGGGCTTAAAGGGAAAAATCGAAAGTATTTCGAGAATCAACTTAGGAATAATATTTTAGATTCTATTCTCCCCTTATACCCTGATTCAATAAAGGCAGTAAAGCGATACTACGGTAGATTAGTAGTGGAACTAACTGAATCATCATATAACAAAAGTGAAATTATTGATGATTTGAAAGAAGTGATTGGTCTTGCATATTGTGCTCCTGCATTTGAGTCATCCCAAGAAATTAATCGTTTAAAAATTGATGCTTATAAATTGTTATCGAGTTTGAATTTTAAAAATTTTAGAATCACGGCACGATGTGGAAGCGCTAAATCGAATCTTACAGCACGAAAGATAAATGAGGAAGTGGGTGCGCACATTAAGAATAGTCTAAGTAAAAAAGTTCAATTAAAAATGTCTGAAGTTAATTGTCGGATTGATCTTTTTGATAACAAGGCTTTTTTATATCATAAAAGAATTTCAGGTAGAGGAGGCCTTCCGGTAGGTGTAAGTGGTAAAGTTATTGCTATGATTTCTGGAGGTATTGATTCTCCTGTTGGAGCATACCTTGCTATGAAAAGAGGGGCAAGAGTGATTTTTGTCCATTTTCATTCCGTTCCTTATACAACACCAGCCTCCATCGAAAAGGTTAAAGAAGTGATCACATCTCTAAACAAATTTCAAATTAAATCAAGACTTTATTTGGTAGAGTTAGCTCCTATTCAAAAAGAGATTATGGAGAGTACTCTAGCAAGGTTTCGAGTTTTGCTTTATCGTCGTTTTATGTTGAGGATTAGCGAACAAATTGCTATTACTGAAGATGCAAAAGGTGTTGTAACAGGAGAATCGTTAGGTCAGGTAGCATCTCAAACACTTGAAAATATGGAAGCTGTTGGTAATATTTCTGATGTTTCCATCCTGAGACCTTTAATTGGCTTTGACAAGCAAGAGATCATTGATAAGGCTAAGGATATTGGTACATATGATATTTCAATTCAGCCAGATCAAGATTGTTGTTCACTTTTTACTCCTAAGAATCCAGCGACTAAAGCTAAATCAGAACAATTGGATTTAGAGGAGAAGAAACTAAATGTGGATTTTCTCGTGGATAAGGCTCTTAAATCCGCAATAAAAAAAATAGTTTAACGAAAATTTTTCTCTAATTCTCGCATTTATTTTGGTTTTGAAAATCGAATTTCAGTAATTGCATGAAAAAGAACTGTTGTAATTACAATAATACCTCCTAAAAGTGCCCATCTTCCAGGAAATTCCTTATAAATAAGGAATACCCAGACAGGGTTTAGAATGGGCTCCAAGCTTGTGATTAAAACAGCATCAATAGCTCGAACCTTTTGAATTGCTCTAGAATAAAGAACATATGATAAACCAAGTTGAAAAACTCCCATTATCACCAACATAATGATTTCTTTTGAACCAGGAACTTTTTCAAAAAAAAAGAATGGTAGACATATTATTGCTGTAAGAAAATTTCCTAATAAGACTGATTCAGAGGGAGAATTTCTCTTTTGTCTACGAAGAAATAGGGTCATCCAAGCAAATGTTAGTCCGCTAAATATTGCTAATATATTTCCTATTAGTCCATCTGCTGAGAGGTTGTCAAAGAAAAAGATTATTATTCCGATAATTACAACAATCACGATTAACCATTCTCTAGGCCTAATTTTTTCTTTAAGGAACCAAGGTCCGAAAATTATTATATATATAGGTGCAGTGTACATTAGAATAACGACGTTTGCAGCTGAGGTCATTTTATTTGCTACTACATAGAGAATAACTGTAGCGGAGTAGCATATCGCACCTCCAACTTGAAAACTTGACCAGGTTAGTTGAGGTTTACCCAGAGCTAACCAGATAATAATACCAGCAATTAAACTCCTCGTTCCAGCAATTGCCATTGGATTCCATGCAATCCCTTTTATAAGAACGCCACCACTACTCCATAACAAAGCTGTAATAATTAGCATAGAGTAAGAAACTGATTGTTTATGAGATATTGATTTCATAGGCTTATTAATATATGAATCTGAAACCATTGCGTAAATCGAAATTCATTCTTATTTGTTATGATGGTAAATTCAACAGTGGGTTCATATTAATTATTTAGAAGAAGAGGTCTTTTGTGAAATGGGATAAGAATAAATTTTTGGAGGAGTTAAGGAAAAATTGTTCGCGAGAGGTAGCAAAAGTAGGTGAGGCACTTTGTGATTTTGCAGAGAAAGATTCTGATGAAGTTTCTTGGGGAAGGGGGGACGAATATGGAACCATGACCTATAAATCAAAATCTGACTTTGGGCTAATCTCAGTGTTTCAGATTACCTCAAGAGGGCAAATCAAGTTTTGTTTGAACGTCCTTCGACAAAAGGATGTGCCAAAGAATATTATGCGTGACTATGTAATTAAACTAGAGTCAAATTTTCTTAGAGACTATGATCTTGCTAATTATCCTATTGATAGCTTTGAAGATATGGATGAATTATTTACTACAGGAGCTCAGTTGGATAAATTAATTCACTGTATAGAAGGCATTGCGTATCGACTTAGGCAGTGAAATAGAAATCTAGTTCATTTTTTCTCCCACTATTTTCTGTTTAGATCTACCCCAATTTTCTTTGAAAGTTTTGAATAGGAGAATATTTTGGCATATATAATTTGGCTTATATTTTTTGGAATTATTTTGTTTATTAGTGGCGTTATTTTTTGGACGCTCAAGAGGGATCAAAGACCAGAGCCAATAGAAAATTCAGATATGGAAGAGTGGACATGTCCCTCATGTAGTTTCAATGTTCAATTAGGGAATGAGTGTATTTATTGTGGAGAAAAGAAACCAATTGAATCATAGGTTAAATAAAATACTTATTTATGAGCCTACTACTTTTATAACAAATATCCCATTGATAATCATGACAACTATTTATGGTCAAAAGATACTTGGCATTTATTCTGAAACTTCTCACCCATTTCATTTTAATTTTGGATGGTCTTTTTTTTCGCTAGGCCTAGCGGCTCTGGCAGGAGCATTATTCCATGGATTTGGCCCCTATTTTAGAAGTGTAATTAGAGAATGGATTTGGAAAATTGTTTTAATTTGTCTTGGCCTAGCTTTTTTCTTTAGCTTGATGGCAGCATCGGCGGCTATTTTTTCGTTAAATTCTTACATTATATTTCGCCACCTTTTTGTAATAGGCCTAGTTGCATTTTTATTTCAAACTTTAAGGTTCCATGGATTCGGTCAATCCCTTAAGTTTTTTGCTATAAGTCAATTATTAGTAATTATAGCTTTTTTATTTCTTACAATAAAAAGTTATGATAGAGGATATCTTAATATTCTATTAAGTGGTTGTTTAACAGCCATAGCTGGAGGACTCTGGCTAAGAGGTTGGTCGTTACATAAAAAATTCAACAAGAACGATTTTTTTCATGTTATTCAGCTAGTAAGTATTTGGTTGACATATCGCGGTGCTTCTCTTATTAATAATACTAATCTCCCATAATTTGGAAAAAAGTGTTTTTAGATTTAAGACTAATGCTGTTGTAATTTCAGTACTGATCTTTAGACTATGAAAACGACAATAAAGAAAGTAAATCTTTATACTAGAGAGATTTCTATAGTAATCCCATGGGAAGATTTAGAAGCTGCTTTTGAAATACATATTCGTCGATTTATCCAAAAAATTAAGTTGCCGGGTTTTAGAAAAGGTAAAGTTCCCCGCAAAATTTTAATCCAAAAGTTTGGACCTGAAATCGAAGCAGAATTTTCTCAAAATTCGATAGAAATTCATTATGCTGAAGCTCTTCAAGTGCATAAAATAATTCCCGTTAACAGGGCGGTCATTGAAGATCTAAACTTTTCAGAAGGTTCAAGTTTAAACTTTAAAGCTACTCTTGAAATAGAACCTGAAATTAAACTTCCTAAGTACAAGAGAAAGATGAAGGTTAAGAAAAATAATTATGTTCCAGATGAAAATGATATTGATAGTTATATAGAAGAGTTTAGGCGTCAATTTGCAGAGTTAAAAACTATTGAGACTGAATCTAATGAAAACCATATTTTACTTGTTGATATGCAGGAGCTTGACCATTCTGGAATTCCTATAATCGGCAAGAAAATTGAAGATCGATATCTAAAAATTGGAGATGGTGTTTTTGGTGGAGAGAATCTAAAAAATCTAACTGGTTTAAAAATTCAAGATACAGCAATAATCGAAATTCAAGGAAATAAGGATAAAAATCCTACACGATATCAAGTGAATGTAAAAAATATTCAAGAAGAAATTTTGCCAGAACTTAATGATGAATTTATTAAGAAGTTGGATAGTGGAGCTAAGGATATTATATCATTTAGAAAGAATATATCAAAACTTATTCAAGAACGTCTTGATAAAGAAGCAGATGGCCAATTAAATGAAGAAATTGTTGAATATTTTATTCAGTCAACAAAGCTCGAACCACCCCCTTCTATGGTGGACAATATGATTGATAATGCTGTAGAGCAGGCGAAATCCAATAACGGGGAAACTTTTGATGAAGAAGATTACCGTTTAAAGTCTCGGCCTTCCGTTCTGCGTAGCGTTAAATGGTATCTTATTAGAAAAGAGTTGATAAAAGAAGAGGGATTAACTGTATCAGAGGAGCATATTGCTGACCAAATTGAAAAGATCCTTGCTTCCTCAAAAGACGAGCAAGGACAAATTCGCCGATTTTATAAAAAACCTGCAAACAAAGAACGTTTAAGAGAAGATTTGCTTGATGATGTTTTGTATAAAAGATTGAAAGAACATGCCAAACTTACGGAAGTTACTGTTGCTACAGCTGACCTAAGAAAACAGCAAGAACTTGCTATGGGAGGAGTTTAGTTAATTTATGGTTGAAAAATCTCAAATTGTTCCTATTGTAGTAGAACAAACAGGAAGAATGGAAAGAGCTTATGATATTTATTCTAGGCTACTTAAGGAACGCATAGTTTTCATTGGTACGCCAATTGATGATACAATTGCATCTCTAACAATTGCACAACTTCTTTTTTTAGAAGCTGAGGATCCAGATAAAGATATTTCTATTTATATCAATTCTCCTGGTGGTTCTGTGACCGCTGGACTTGGCATTATGGATACAATGGATTATATAAAACCTGATATTGCTACAATTTGTATGGGGCAGGCATCCAGTATGGGTGCCGTATTATTAGCTGCGGGTAAAACAGGTAAACGTTCTGCCTTGCCTAATTCAAGGATAATGATTCACCAGCCATGGGCTGGAATGCAAGGAACAGCAAGTGATATACAAATTCATGCACAGGAACTTTTAATGATGAAGGACCGTTTGAATTCAATTCTTTCAAAAAAGACAGGCAAAACTCTAAAAAAAATTGCTGCTGATACAGATAGAGATTTTTTTATGAATTCAGAGGAAGCTAAATCTTATGGCATTGTTGATTCAATCTTGAAAAAACGGTGATTCCTATCACATATATTATATTTGATATTTATTAAATTACTCTTTTAGGTCATTAGATTATGTATAATGCCTTCAAACTATTTATTTTTATTTTATCAAGTTTACTTGTTGCGGAACGTCCAATCCCAAACAGGACGGAAAAAAAAATTAAATCTTTTAACCTAAAAATAATTGAAGAGGGAAATTCAGTTTTTATTAGATCAAAAAGCTCCTCAAAAATGCTTAAACATTTTAGGCTAACCAACTCAGCTTCAATAGTACTTATTGATTCATCCCTTAATGGTTACGGTCTTGTCTCTGGCTATACAACTCCTCTTTCTTATAATCCAAACCAAGGTTTTATAATGGCTTATAGGCAGTGGATTCCAGATGATCCAGAAAAGTCTGGCTATATTGGTTCGGCGTTTTCTGAAGATGGAGAAGAGTTTGTTACTTATAGTCGTTTAAATGTGGAAGATCCAGGAGAAGTAATGGGGCGTTATCCCAGCGCCGTAGCTGGTCCAGCCTATCCATATATTATTTGGAATGAATATACTTCTCCATCTACTGGGGGAGGACAGTATGGTGGCCGCCCAATTTATACTTGGGATGAGTTCTACTATGGTGGGGGTTCCTTCTTTTCACCTCCCTTAGATCTAAATAATGGATGCAATCCTGTTCCTTGCGAACCTCCGGACAATTGGGTTGGTTCATTGAGTTTGTCATACAAAGAGTCAAATCCAGTAATTAACGCCATTTATTCTCAATGGTCAGGTTCAGTCGCTGAAGACACCTCAGGGTCTTCAAATCGTTGGTTATATCATTCAAATACGAATACTTCAGGATACTTTTCTTTTGAAGATGCTCATCTTTTATTTAATAATGAAGATTTAAGGGCGGGCGGATTTACATCAAATGCAGCGATCAATGTAAATAATGATGGTGTCGGTTATGTAGCACTATCCGCATATTTTAGAGATGAAAATACAGATTCTGCACATACAATTTTAGTTCGAAGAACAGACGATTATGGTAAGACATGGAGCGGAAATAAAGGAACTGGGATGAATGGTACTGATTACTACTATATTCCCGGCACGTTGTTAAATGAGCTTTTTTTTAGTAAAGGACTAATGATCAAAGGTTTTGTTGAAAGTTCAGGGGATTCAGTTTTTTTTGATAGTCCATTTATTTCATATGAACTTGATCTGTTGACTGAACCATTAGGTGGTTTACACCTTTTTGCAACTGTAATCCCAACTGCTTCTGATGGTATTTACCCTGGAATCGATAAGTCTTGTGGCATTTATCATTTTTTTAATAAAGATCCCTCCAATCCTGAAGGATGGGAAGTAAGTTTTATAGCTTCTATGCAACTTTCATTTCTTTATGATGATAATTGGCGCAGGATTTATCCTTCGGCTGCAATTAGTCAAAATAATCCTAATATTATCTATGTGTCTTATATGGCTTTATCAGACACTACAGCAACAAATTTTAATTATGATGTTTTTGTTCAAAGGTCTATAGATGGTGGAAAAAATTGGGAAGCACCAATAAATATTACACAAACAGACCAGCTTGGAGAAGATGAAGTTTATCCTCAACTTGCTTCCATTGCAAATGATGAAGAAGCATATATGATTTTCCAGAGTCCAGACTATGATTTAACTACAGTTGATCCTCCTAGTGATCAAGCCGATTTTATGAATAGAATTTATTTTGCAAAGGCCAAATTCAAGCCATTGAGTACTAATAAAGTTGAGGCTATGCCTAAAGTAATGCAAGTTTTTCCAAACTATCCAAACCCATTTAATCCTGTAACTACAATTGATTTTTCTTTAGATTTAGAGGCGAAAATTTCCTTAATAATTTATGATTTATTAGGAAATGAGGTTGCTGAATTGGCAAAAGGATTTTTCCCATCCGGTCGTCATAGTATAGTTTGGAATGCAGGTAATATACCAGCCGGAATCTATTTTTATAAAATAAGTGCTGATTACATCACTTATACTCAGAAGATGATTCTCTTAAAATGAGAATAATTTTTCAATTAATAAAAACAATCAGCATTTATTTGATGAAAAAATAATAAGTATTAATAAGGATGGCTGATTAATGGAGAAGCTATGAAAGCATATATAAACAGTATTTTTTTTACTTTAGTTGTTAGCGCATTTCTTTTTTCTGAAAATAAATCGCTTGAAAAACATGAAAGTAAAATTTTTCCAGCACTTCAAAATAGGTCTGGTAAAACTTATAAGTCATTTTTGCACACTAATGCTTTCCCGGACACCCAAACAATTTTTTTCGATGATCTTGAGTCTGGAGTTAGCAACTGGGATGCACAAGGGACATGGAAGGTAACTACTGAAAAATCAAATAGCGCAACTCATAGCTTTCATCACAGCATGGAAGGCCCCGCTCAAGACACATTGACAAGCCCTGAAATCAATTTGCCAAATATTGATAATGAATTGGAGACGCTTCATTTCTCTTTTGCCGTTTGGGCTGAAATGTTAGATGCTGCAGACAATAGTGGATCTTTACTCAAATATTATAGACTTTTAATTAAAGACATGGATAAATCTATTCGTGGATATTCAAATGAATGGATTAAGTATTTGGATTCGCCAGACATTGATGTTGTAGACGATGATTATAAACTTAAGTTCAAGTTGCTTTATAGATTGGAATCACAAGATGGCCTCCCATATGATGATGATGGCTGTACTGTAGATGGATGGGACGCTGGGAATGTTCAAATATCCAATGATGGTGGTATATCATGGCTACCACTTGAAGGAACACCAGCTTATGGTTGCCAAAGTTGTTTCGGTTTTCGACATAATCTTAACAAATGTGATGAGCCAGGTTGGACTGACGCAATTGATGATTGGGTTGATGCTGAGTTTGATCTGAGTGGTTTTGCTGGAGACACAATTAGAGTAAGGTTTGCTTTTGCTTCAGATCCTGGCTGGAGTACTATCGATGATCCAACGCTTTACAGAAGCGGCTATTTTGTAGATGAGGTTCTTATCTCAAATAGTTCAGATACTTTATTGTATGACAATGCTGATGATAAAATAGAATTACAGCCTGTAGGTGGGTCGCATTGGAATGCAAATGAATTTAATGGTTTTGAAGGATCAAAGTCATGGTGGGCAGGATCTGAATTAAGTGCTCCTTCTTATGTAATAACTTATGATTATGGTGAAGATGATAGGCCAGGTACTTATGGCTGGGAAATCTATGGACCTGGTAGTCCATTTAATGAATTAACAAATACAGAATTAGATCTTTCTCAATGGGCTGGAAAGAGGATAAGGTTAGCTTGGGAATTTAGAACAGATAGTTCTAGCACTTCCCAGAGTGGTAAGGGGTTATATATAGATGATTTGAAGGTTTGGAAAAAAACTTTGGCGGAAATAGCTCCTATTCCTACTGGATTAAGTGCCGTAACTGGTGGTGGTGCTGTGGAGCTTAACTGGGATGAGGTACCCAGTGGTGACATAGATGGAGAAATATCTTATGACGATGGAAGTTTTGAGGATGCCATTTATATGACATCTGGTGCTGGAGTCTGTGGTACTATTTTCAAGATGCCTTTTGGTTCTTTAGCTACAGCAACAAAAGTTAGACTTAATGGTTCTGAAACGATTAGTTCGGTTTCCATATATGGCTATGAGGTTGTAGGTGGAGAGCCAGCTGATGATCCCATTTATGATACGACTATGTCAAGAGAAGCTGGAATATGGAATGAAATAGATTTAGAATGGAATTTTGAAGGTGATTTTTTAATTGCCCAAGAGATTGATAGTATAATTCATGTTCCATTGGATACTAATGCTATACCAAGCAGTCAATCTTGGTCGAAGTTGGGTAGTGGATCTTGGGAGACTTGGAGAAGTATAGCCTCTAACAACAACCTTCCTGATGGAGAATGGGGAATTCGTGTTGAAGTGACAACAACGGGAGGTCAGGATGCTAAATACAATGTTTATAGGCATGGACCTGGTGAAGCATTTATTGAAACGTTGCCAAATGCTAAATACCTGACTGAGACCACCTTCATAGATTCTCTAGTTCAAGTCTCTGTTGATTATACTTATGCTGTTACTTCTGTATTTAATTCTGGTAGTTCTGATGAAACAGAAAGCAGCTTTTCTTCTCCAATTAGTGTTCGCCCAAGATCTGATACTGTCAGGGAAGTTGCTTATGATGATGGCACATCAGAGACAGGGGTAACGTCTCTTGGAGACAATAGCTGGTATGCTGTACGTTTCGGATCTAATATTTATCCAATTACTTTAGTTGCACTTAAATATCATGCCCGTTCGGATGGTGGCTTGACTTATGTGACCGTTTTTGATGATAAAGGAGAAAATGGCCTTCCAGGTAATCAAATCGGTGCTACTCTTATTTTTCCTACTGTTACCCAAGGGTGGAATGTTAAAGATGTGTCCGGTGCTGGTTTATCTATTTTAGATGGTGATTTCTATGTTGCATGGGGAGAGACAGAAGCTTCACCACCACTTAGCATTGATACAGATAGTAATTCTAGAGGTCATAGCTACTATTTCACCGAAACAGATGCCTGGGGTTTAATATCTGATCTTGGTTATGAAGGAGATCTTTTAATTCGAACCGCAATAGATATTGAAAGTGCAGATACTATTGAAGATGTTACTTTACCTAAAAAGTTTTCTCTTAGCCAAAATATGCCAAATCCTTTCAATCCTCAGACACATATTAATTTTGATGTTGCTACTGAAGGTAGGGTCGTTATACGACTTTTTGACATTGCTGGTAGAGAGATTAGAATATTGCATGATCAATATATTCTACCTGGAAAATATACTTATTTCCTTGACGGGCGAAACCTAGCATCTGGCGTCTATTTTTATAGAATGGAAGCTCAAGGTTTCACAGCTACAAAGAAATTACTGCTAGTAAGATAAGTTATTAATGAAGAAATCTGTTGTTATAATTTTCATTTTTTTCTCCCTTATATCTTCTCAATCTATAACACCTAAATTCCTTGATAATTCTGTTAGGATATATTTTCATGAAAATATAGATATAAGTGAAATAAATAAATCATTAACTAAAACTGGAATCAAGGAAATTGATGATTTCTTGAATCCATACGGTAATTTTCATATTACTCAATGGTTACCAAAAGCCTCAGAAAAGGATAGAGTTAGCGATATTCAACTTAGTCGTTTTTATGATATAAAATTTGAAGATAGCTCTATTGATTTAGAAATCGTTAGAAATGGATTGGATTCTAAATCTTCTGTCAAAATTGCTGAATATATTCCACGTCATATCTTTGAATATAAGCCTAATGATCCTTTCTTAAGAAATCAGTGGCATTTGAGAAATATAAAGGCTGAAGAGGCTTGGGGACTATGGAATACCGGGAGTGGTGATGTTCCTGGAGATTCTACAATAGTGGTAAGTATTGTAGATAGTGGATGCCAATGGGATCATCCTGATTTAGTACAAAATCTATGGAATAATCTAAAAGAAGATGCTGATGGAGATGGTCATACAATTGAATTAATAAATGGAAGTTGGGAACTTGATCCTGGTGATCTCAATGGTATAGATGATGATGAGAATGGTTACATAGATGATCTAATTGGTTGGGATGTTTCAGGTACTACTTCAGGAAATGATCCTGATAATAATCCCATGGCTCCACCTGAGCCTGGTTCAACAAATGGCAATGTCCATGGTACGCACGTAGCTGGAATCATCGCTGCATCAACAGATAACGGATTAGGAATTTCAAGCATTGGATTTTCAATAAAACATATGGCGGTAAAAGTCCAGTATGATGAGAATCCATCGGATTCGACATTTGAAGGGGGTGGATCTCAAGGAGTCTTGTATTCTGCTAAAGCTGGTGCAGATATCATCAACTTAAGCTGGGGAGGTGGTGGCAGATCTTCATCTGAGCAGACACTTTATAAAAATATCCGTGAAAATTATGGGGCTATCGTTGTAGCAGCGGCTGGGAATGCTAATACTGATGAGTTTCATTATCCTTCTGCTTATGGTAGCGTTATTGCAGTTGCAGCTTCAAATTCAAATGATAAAAAGAGTGGGTTTTCAAACTATGGATCTTGGGTTGATATAATTGCTCCAGGTTCAGGGATTCTAAGTACAGTTTACAATGGTGATTATGAATCCTGGAGTGGAACATCAATGGCCTCGCCTTTAGTTGCTGGAGCACTTGGTCTGATTTGGTCATATTATCCAAATGAATCAGCGGATAGAATAGAGGAGATGTTACTTAGAGGAACGGATGATGTTTATGAAAAAAATGAAAACTATGTTGGTAAGCTTGGAGCTGGGCGATTAAATGTATATCGTGGCATTGCAAGTGGGACACTTCCTCAATTAAGAGTAGCATCATATTCTGTCCAATCTAAGGATGATGATGATGAAGTTCTAAACCCTGGTGAAGTAGGCCTTTTGAGGGTTGTTCTAGAAAATGAGGATGGTTGGGCAGATGCATCAGATATTAACGCCAGAATTACTACAAATCATTGGGCTGTTACTATGATAGATAGCAAGGCTGTGTTCCCAGATATAAAGTCAGGAAATAGTGGAGTTAATGTTGTTGATCGTTTCAAGTTTCAAATTAATGAAAATATGATACCTGATGAGATTCCTTTTTCTATGATTATTAGTGCAACTGGTAGTGGAACCATAAAATATGTTGAGACAATTAAATTTTCTATAAACGTTTCTCTCGACCAAGTCGGATTTCCTGTCTCACTAGACAATCTTATTAGAACTTCACCTACAATTATTGATATTGATGGTGATGGTAAAAAAGAATTGGTGGCTGGGTCAGATGATAAAAAACTATACGTACTAGATTCGGAAGGAAATATTAAGTGGACTTTTAAGGCTGATAGAAATATTCGATCTACTCCAGCCTTTGGAGATGTTGATGGCGATGGCTCTATTGATTTGGTTTTTGGATCAATGGATAATTTTCTTTATATCCTGAATAATGATGGGTCTCTTCAAACTTCATATGAGGCTGACGGGATGATTGTGTCGGCTCCTTCTCTTTCCGATCTTGATTATGATGGTGATCTTGAAATAATTTTTCCTGTTTTCGAAAAAAAACTATATGTAATTCATCATGACGGCACTGATTTTGGTGATTTTCCTCTACCATTGGAAGGTTCAATATTTTCAGGAACTGCTGTTGGTGATATAGATAAAGATGGTCAGCTAGATATTGTCTTAGGAACTTGGGATAATAAAATGTATCTCCTGAAAACTGATGGAACTATACCGAGTAGTTTCCCTTATGAAGCTGGAGGAAAGATTTCGACTGATCCCGCTTTAGCTGATTTGACAGGAGACGGAAACCTTGAGATTATTTTTGGGTCTGACGATAAAAATCTTTATGTAATAGATTGGGAGGGAAATTTATTAAGTAATTATTTTGCTGGTGGTAAAATACAAAGTTCCCCTATTGTAGATGATCTTGACAATAATGGTATATTGGAGATCGTTTTTGGATCGAATAATGGAAATCTTTACGCTGTTAATTTTAAAGAAAACAGTCTAATTGATCTTCCAGGTTGGCCAATAGAATTAGGATCTAGCCCCATTAAAGGTTCCCCTGTATCATTTGATTTAAATAATAATGGAATTGCTGAAGTAATTTCCTCCTCCTCCGAAGGTATATTATTTGCTGTTGAATTTGACGGAAGAATAACTCCTAATTTTCCTGTAAATAATTTTGGTTCAAATGAATCATCGTTTAGTATAGATGATATTGATGGTGATGGTGACCCTGAGATTGCTGGTGTTTCATCAACAAAATTAGCTGTAATTGATGTAAAAACTCAGTACGGCTTAGGAAAGCATTGGTCGGTCTATAGAGGAGGGTATTTTAGGACTGGAGTGATGGATAAAATGTCACTTTCACTTCCTGAAGACTTTGCTTCTTTTCCCGAGGATTTTTCTGTTTCAAATAATTATCCGAATCCATTTAACCCCACAACTTCATTTACTATAAGTCTACCTTCAAGTGAGTTTGTAAATGCTAGTATTTACGATGTAACTGGAAGGTCAATTATAACTTTATATGAGAAACAGATGTCTGGTGGAGTTCACATGCTCTATTGGAATGGCAAATTAACAAGTGGTCATGTTGCATCAGCTGGGGTTTACTTCCTTAGTGTAAAAGCTGGTCAAAATCATTTAGTTCAAAAAATGACTTTGTTAAAGTAAGCGTCTTATTTGTTTCAATTAATTCTTTCCATCTATAAATGAAATCTATACTTTTTAGTTAGATATGGATCGATTCAGCTTTTTATTTGTCATTTCATTGTCTCTAGCTTTTGCTTCTGAATGTGCTAATGAAACGATTTACTATATAGATCAAGACTCTACAAGCTTAACATTTGGAGAAAAAGTTGAAGCTGGTCAGTGTGGTTGCTTGACTTTCAGTCAAGAAATTTCAGGAACTGATTCATCACTTCTAATTGGTTTAAAATTATTTGATAACGAACCATTACGAGGGTTTCAATTCAGGCTTGTACAAGAATCTATGAGTTCTCTTGATTACCAGTGGTCTAGAATGATTGGTGAGTCAGAAGGTTGGGATGTATGGGATTTTAAGAATTCTGATGGATCCGTTATGATTTTAGGTACTGATTTAAAAGGAAGAGATACTGATCCTGAAAATGATGGTGTTTTTCTTGAAGTTATGTACAAAATTGTGAAAAATCCTCCAGCACAAATTTCATTTTACTTAAGTTCAGATGACGATATTATTCTTTCTGATGCTGATGGAGAGAATTTGCTTTGTTCTTATCCATCTATTGATATACCTGCGATATTTGAGGTGAATTGGCTTTCATTTGTGGTGGAAAGTTCCACCATTCCTTCTCATTTCGCATTGCATCCTAATTTTCCAAACCCATTTAATCCTTGGACTACAATCAATTTTGATATTGCGTTTGATTCATATGTTAGAATATCAGTATATGATATAATCGGAAGAAAAGTTGCAATTTTAAAGAAGGATAGAATGGTAGCTGGCAAACATTCAATTCAATGGAATGGTCTAACTGAATTAGGTGAATCAGTTTCTAGTGGTATATATTACATAGTGTTCACTGCTGGAGAATTTTCAGAAACGAGCAAG
>JBJKZS010000094.1:0-5802 GCA_045569115.1 Fidelibacterota bacterium
AACCTGATCTAAGTACTGGTTTAGGATTATAAGAAACCTGAAGATACAATTGAATCTCTTTTCCATTATTCAGTATAAAATTAAAGGTTGCTTCTGAAATTGCGCCATCTCTCTTTCCCGTCACCTGGTAATCAAGAATAGTAATAGTTTCATTCATATTATTATCTAATTCTTGTATAAACGGTTCATCCTTATTGTTACATCCAAACATTGCCAATGCAATACAGACGAAGAATAACTTATGTAAAAGTATGAAATTAATTCTGTTCATAATTAAACCTTGCGATTACATTTAGAATAAGGATCAAAGCTTAATTTATATAACTACACTTATGAAAAGAACCATAGCTTCACTCATCTTACTCATTTCATTAACATCTTTATTTTTTAGTTGTGAAAAAAATAAACTTCCTAATATTGTATTTTTTTTGGTTGATGACATGGGTTGGCGGGATGTAGGTATTTATGGAAGTGATTTTTATGATACTCCTAATATTGATCAATTAGCTAGAAATGGGATGCGATTTACCCAGGCCTATGCGGCTTCTCATGTGTGCTCACCTACCAGAGCAAGTATTTTAACTGGAAAATATCCCGCAAGACTTGCACTAACAGACTGGTTGCATGGACGTGCTGAACATGATTTCGAAAAATTGAGGAGTGCAAAAGACATAAAGCATCTTCCATTTGAAGATATAACATTACCTGAAGAACTAAAAAAAGGAGGTTATAAAACGGCTATATTCGGGAAATGGCATTTAGGAGAAGATCCTTCAGGTCCTCTAGAGCACGGTTTTGATTTTCGATTACCCAAATGGAACAAATGCTGCCCAAATAAAACTTATTATTCACCATTTGGTTTAGAGGGCTTGGAAGATTCAGAAGGTGGTTATTTAACTGACAGGCTAACCGATGAGGCATTAAAGTATATAGAAGAAAATAAAAATCAGCCTTTTTTCCTGTATCTTTCACATTTTGCTGTCCATGACCCAATTCATGGACGACTAGATTTAGTCGAGAAGTATAAAAATAAATTAAATAAAAGAAATCGCTCTCTCGATGAACCATTTGTTCTAGAAGGAAATCCTGATGATTTAGATCCTTTATCCCCTAAGGATCTGAAAAGATTAATAAAACAAAGTACTCATGAAGGATACAAGGTATTACCCCAACGAACAGTAAAAATCAAACAATATCAAGATAATGTCCATTTTGCCGCTATGGTAGAATCGGTAGATGAGAGTTTGGGACGTGTTATTGGAAAACTAAAAGATTTAAATCTAGAAGAAAACACTATTGTAATATTTTATTCAGATAATGGAGGCATGTCAGGAGCAAATTTTGGTCACCCGGACAGAATAATATCATCCCTAGAATTAGATAAGTACTTTGCCACTTCAAATCTCCCTTTAAGAGGTGCAAAAGGTTGGTTGTATGAAGGTGGCATAAGAGTACCGTTGATAGTTAAATGGCCTGGAGAATTACAAGCTGGAAAGATAAGTGATGAACTTGTTATGAGCACTGATTTCTACCCAACCATTTTAGAAATGGCTGGCTTATCCCTTAATCCAGATCAGCATGTAGATGGGCAAAGCTTTCTTAAAGCATTAAATGGGGAATCATATGATAGAAAAGCGATTTTCTGGCATTTCCCTCACTATAGCAATCATGGGATGCAAAGTCCAGGTGGAGCTATCCGATTAGGAGCATATAAATTATTAGAATATTTTGAAAATGGCTCTACACAATTATTTAACCTTGAAAATGATCCTGGGGAACAACAAGATATTGCTTTAAATATGCCAGAAAAGGTTGCAGAATTACAGGTAATGTTGAAGAATTGGAGGAATAAGGTTTCCGCTGAAATGCCAAGGGTAAAAGATTAAATATTCTATATCATAGAAAAATTAAGCTAAATCCAAACATCATTAGGTGCTGTTAGACTTCCACCTGATTCACCTGTATTTATAACTCCTTTTGCCTCTATAATCATTATTCTACACTCATTTTCTGATACAGTCTTGTGAGGAACTCCCTTTTTAACTACAAACATTTCTCCTTCAGAGAGATTAACAATTTTATCATTAAACTTTATTTCCATATTCCCTTCAACAACTATAAAAGTTTCATCTGAGTTTTTATGTTCATGCCAAATAAACTCGCCTTTAATTTTCACCAATTTAAACTGGTGATCATTCATCTCAGCAATAATATGGGGAGCCCAATATTTTGAAAATAATGAAAATTTTTCTTTTAAATTTATTTTATTGTTTTGCAATTGATATAAGATTATAAATTTTTCAACAAAATTTAAACTATATTTTTAAATGTATTATCATACTAGAGGATTATAGCTTTGAGATATCATCAGATCGTTAAATTAAATAAAGTTTCAATTGCAAAAGCAAAAAAAGCTTTTCAGGATATTAATTTTATTCGTTTTTTGACTCGGATTCAACCGGTAAAAATTGATAAGTGGGAAGGAATTGAACCAGGACTGACAGCTCGATTCCAACTATGGTTTTTTGGTTGGAAAACCATGGAAGTTCAACATTCAGATTTAAGAGAAACTGATTCGGAATTGGAATTTTTTGATGATGGATTAATTTTACCTTTAGGACTTATTTATTGGCGACACTGCCATCGACTTGAAACACACAAGGAAGGTGTTCGAATAATTGACGATCTTCATTTTAAACATAAAATCAAAATTTTTGAAATCTTACTCTACCCCATTCTAATATCTCCTATCGCTATTCGAAAGATTCTCTACCCCATGTTTTTTCAATTTAAAAAGAATTAAAGTGTAAAAAATAATTTTAAACCTTTTTGAGAATTTTTTATAAAATCCTGCATTTTATTATCCAATAACTTTAATATTGAGCTCAGAAACAAAGGGGTCTTTTCAGGTGAAAAAATACAATGAATTATTCGCTTTAACTTTTCTTCTGTTACTTAATATAAACTGCTCTGGAACCAAACCTAATGGTACCACTGAGAAAAAAGACAATTCCAGCCAAAACAAACAAGTAAATGCCAATACTTTTAAATCTCTTTTTAACGAAATTGATTTTTCTGGTTGGGAAGGAAACTTGGACTATTTTAGAATAGAAGATGGGATAATCAAAGCTGGAACTCTGAAAGAACCAATCCCTAGAAATGAATTTCTATGCACTACCAAAGATTATTCAGATTTTGAATTACGTCTGCAAGTAAAGACTACAACTGGTGAAATAAGACCCTATGGCTATGAAAATGGTGGAATTCAATTTAGAAGTCGAAGAGTTCCCAATCATAATGAAGTCTCAGGCTACCAGGCAGATATTGGGTTTGAATTAAATTACCACAAAGGGGTTTCAGGATTGGGTTATACCAAAGAACAATTCCCAATAAGTATTTGGGGTGGTCTTTATGATGAATCTAGAAGAAATGTTATGTTTGGAGTTGGGGACCAGGATAGTCTTAATACGATTATGACAGGCGGAGAATGGGTCGACTATACTATCAAATGCCAAGAGAATAGAATCCAAATTTGGGTTAATGGATTTAACACAATTGATTATTATGAACAAGATAGTGAAATTGAAAACACTGGAATTATATGTCTACAAATTCATGGTAGCAGAGACCCTAGTGAAATATGGTACAGAAATATTTCTATTAATGAGTGATTAGAATTGTATTATTATTCTGAAATGAAAATTAATTAATTCTGTCCCTTTATTGGGCTGTGATTTTACTCATTTAATAAAACTTTATCAGGGGGATTTGAACTACCCCATTCCTCATTAATTAATGTGCCATATTTTATCACCCACTCATCTGGCAAAGATTTCGGAACTCCCTCTATATTTCCAGAAATAACTCCTTGTAAATCAGCTTTAAAAAATTCAGAATTTGTAAGATGAACCCAGTAAAGATTTGAACTTTTGAGATCTGCAAATTTTAGATTTGCATCAGTAAGTATAGTTCCAGCAAAAATAGCTTTTGTTAGATTGGAACCTTCCAGATTTATCTTTTTAAGAGTCGCTTGAGTAAAATCTGTATTCATTAAAGTTGAACCAGTTAAATCTGCCATGGAAAGATCAGCCCATTTTAAATTGGACCCTGAAAGGTTCGACCATCTAAGATTAGCACCTTTTAAATTTATCCCAATCATTTCTACTCCTGATAAATTAACTCCTGAAAGGTTTATAGCAGGAAGTTCACATCCATTCATATTTCCCCGATCAAAGTAGTCTTTCCAGTTTTTTTCATTACAATCTTGTGTATATGCGGAGACTGTTATTAGAAAGAACATTATACTATATCTCATTAAATAAATCCTTAATTATGCTAGCATTATATAGAAGACAGCAAGTAGGTCATAATAAATTCGATAGGTTTAAAAAGTATATGGAGGATGAAATAAATACTTTTTACATGATAAGAAATTGTAGTTTGAACCAAGTTTCATATGAATTCTCTAATTATTCCCTTAGTCCATTCAGATCGAATCTAGATAAAAATTCCCAAATTAAAGAATTTATGTTGGAACCTTCATTCTTAATCTCAAACCAATCATGCCTCCCCTTAATTATTTTGTAATGTTCTAGAGAAACCCCTTGATCACCCCCTGAGTAAATATAATGTTCTACCATAGGGTTCACCGTCTTTTTTAAAGGTGAATCACTTATTTTATTATAGCCTACCCAATAATTAAGCATATCGTCAACAGATAACAAATAATCTTCAATCCCATCATAAGGACGTACATTATCAGATGTACCATTAAAACTTATAACTGCTGTTGGATGGGTTGGATTACATGTAGTTTTAACTCCTTCCCACATTAATCCGGACACTGATCCTATAGCGGCTATTTTATCACTCAAGTAACAAGCTAATGAATAAGAAAAACCAGCCCCGTTTGAATAACCGCAAGCATATACTCTGCTTTGGTCAAGATTGTAATTAGAACTAATTTCATTAATCAGTTCTTCTATAAAACCAAAATCATCCGCATTACTTTTATTACTGTCTGACGGAAGCATAGTATTCCAAAGAAAACCATCTTTTTCATTATTGCTACCATCACCATTTTCAGGTGACCCTTGAGGATAAACTAAAATAAAATTTTCTGAATCAGCCAACATTCTCATGTCAGCAATGTATAATTGACTTAGTGGATCTCCACCATAACCATGAAAATTAAGGATAAGAGGAAATTCCAAAGATCCATCATAAGAATCAGGAATGTAAATATAATATTCTCTAGTTAAACCATCATGGGAAAGAGTCTGAATGTTTACACCTTCTAATAATAATTCAGAATCAGAAGAGCTATTATCATCATTTGAGCAAGAAATAAAAGAGAATATCGCAATTAATAAAATAATTATACGATTTTTCATTTTATTATTTATTCTGTCAAATTTGATGCACCTGTTTCAAGAGTATGTATTTTTCCATCTTTATATGTAACAAAGGCTAAAACAGCTTGTCTATTTCCATCATTAAAGGATACCACTGCATGTTCTACTCCAACCTCATCGTTTTCGAAGAGAACTCTTACTTTTTCTCTATTAATATCCCCACTCATTACCCAACTAATTACATCTGACTTGGATAAAACTTTCCCAGCTGCATGATGGGTGAATTTGAAATCATCGTGAAAACAATCATTCATGACTTCTTCATCAAGAGCATCCACTGCCTTTGCATATTTTTCTAGTATAGACATTAATTTTCTCCTTTTGTTACAAATTTTTAGATAAGTATAGTAAATATAATTTAAAGAAATTTTTTATTTTTTTATTATTT
>JBJKZS010000095.1:0-5704 GCA_045569115.1 Fidelibacterota bacterium
TAAAATATGATTTATCATCCTCATTTTCTGGCATTTGTGGAAGTGGATGAAAAAATTGGTAATTAATGTTTAAAAAATTCTCTTGAGTAGGAGACAAATAATCCAAAGCATAAGATCTCATCGCCCTGCTTTCATTTAAATCTATGGGAATATGTGCTGAACCATTTACAAAGCGAAAAGGTCGGGCACTGTCTTCTATGAGTCTACCGGATTTTTTATATACACCAATAAACTGAGGTTCACTCTGATATTCATCACCCTCTTTTAATATTAAACCGGGTTCAAAAGACAATGATACTCCTTTATCATTCAAATCAGCTTTATAAAAAGGATTTTCAATTCCAGTAAACATACCTCCAGTTTTATAACGAATGAATTCAACTGTAGGAGACATCCAAAAGGTCATATAATGAATAGTTTCATTAGCTGGTTGAGAAAATATGCTTTTTCCAAACTTGAGGTTTTTCAATCTTAAAGAAGTTTTTGCAACGACCCTCAATGAGCGTCTAAAAAATGCATTGTCAGGAGAAAGAGTGTATAATAACTCTAAATCTAATTTTCCATAATCAAATATATAAGTAAGTGATTTTTCGTTTTCAATAATTCTAATCGGCAAGTCCTCAGAATTAGAAATAGCACCATGATCAGTTTGCAATTCAAACTGATCAGTTAAAAAATCATAATTTTCTAATGATAGAAAATTTTCTATTGAAAGAACTTTACCTGTGTTTGAAATGCTGATTTTGATATTATCATTTCTTAAAGAGTATATTTTAGACTCATCTAATTGAACCTGTTCAGATGATAGAAATGAGACAAAAGCAAGAGAAAGACATATCAGTTTTTTCATTGTTTCTGAAAGTAAAAAAGAACCGGGGAATTTGAATTTACTATATTATTAAATGATTTAAGTTTTCCGGATTCTTTATCAATTTTAAAACTAATGATTGTATTCGAATCCTTGTTTCCAACAACTAGACAAGAACCACTTGGGTCTATATTAAAATTTCGAGGGGTTTGACCACTTGTTGAAATGACTTGGATTTTTTTTAATTCTCCTGTGGCATTATTGATCTGAAAGCCTGTTATACTATT
The DNA here is from genome assembly GCA_045569115.1 of Fidelibacterota bacterium. GTDB lineage: Bacteria > Fidelibacterota > Marinisomatia > Marinisomatales > S15-B10 > S15-B10. The sequence goes on from JBJKZS010000095.1 coordinate 1,096, forward strand.
ATGGATACGATTAGAAGCATAAAGGAATTTTCCATCTGGAGTTATCCTGATTTCAGCACTTTGAGAAATCTCATGCTTTTGAACTAAATCATAGGTTTCTATTGGAATGAGTTTGCCACTATTGTATTGATATGCTGCTACCTGCCCAGATAATTCTAAAGTCATATAAGCGTATTTTCCTAAAGGGTGGAATATTAGATGCCGAGGTCCAGAACCGGCTTTTACGTTTACATTTAAATCTTCACGAACTGTTAAAGTACCATTGTTTGAATCAAATTGATATGTGTGAATCTTATCAGTACCTAAATCAGGAACATAGGCAAAATTATTGTCTGGGCTAGGAATAAAAGCATGTGGGTGAGGTTGTTTCTGTCTGTCAGAATTTATACTTTGACCAGAATGCATTTTATTATCTGTTGGCTCTCCTAGTAGACCGTTTTTATTAATTGGATACACTACCACATTACCAGCAAGATAATTTGCCAATAATAAATAATTGCCTGTCCTATCAAGATGAAGATAGGCTGGACCAATTCCCTCTGAACTCTTCTTTTGAATTTCTTCAAGATTCCCATCATCCTTAACGGAAAAAACGGTCAAGTAACCATCCTTTTTCCCACGGAAAGTTGATCCTTCAGTAATTGAATAAAGAAATTTTTCATCTAGGCTCATACAAAGGTGTGAACTGTCCTCTATAGGCCAATCTCCGCCTATCTTCCTAAGTACGCCTGTATTGACATTAACAGACCATCTACTAATTCCATTTTCTTTTTTTTCTTGAGCCGACAAATGTCTTGTATATGTACCCAAATAAAAATAAGCCATATTCTTTTTCATTTCATTGGCAAATGAGTAATTCAATAAAATTAGAATTAGTGAAATTGAATAAAATATTCTAGTCTGAAACAATATTTTTCTGAATTCAGAGGGCAAAATTTCCTTAAGCAAAATAAAGAATTACGATCTCATTAATTCTTCTGGGATAGTAAATATATTATTCAAAACGCTCTAAAGCCCAACCAATAGCAGCACCCTGAACAGCATACATAACTGCACTTATTGGCACATCAATTAAAGCGTAGTTAAGATCAAAAATTCCTGGAATTAGAGCCATCATTTGCATATTTAAAAAGAACCATAGTCCTCCACCAAACCATATTCCAGTAATTGCTCCTTCTTTTATACTTTTCACTCCCATTCTGTCAAAAATGAGGGCTGTAATAAAAAGGTAAATGATCATTCCAATCAAAGCGGGAGCCATATCAGGTGTAGCATTGACTACATTAGGATATTTTTTGGCTAAAGCCTCGGAATGGGGTTGGTAATAAAGCATGATTGGTACAATACTAGCTACCATTGTTGCAACTAGACCACATATTGCCGCAATAGATAATTTTTTTACATTCATGATTTCTCCTTATTTTGAGGTTTTTCTATATTACTATTTTTGAACTGAGTTTTCATAATAAAAAATAGGTGTTTTTGTATTCTATCTTGATTCAAATTGAGAAGAACCAAGAAAATGTGTTCTTGATAAAGCCTTTATTTTCCCAAGCCTGTCTGTTGCGGAAAATTGTATATCTTCTACCCGCATATAGCCTAGGGGTCTTTTATTATTTTTTCCAACCAGTAGAAATCCCTCCCGAAAAATAGGAAATACATAGATGCTTTCCCCAGGATAAATGGTGGAAATAATCTGAGATTTTATTACTGGGTATTCATAAATAGAGGCTGATCCAAAAGAAGCTCTTGCTATATATTTAGTAAGCTTTTTACTAGCGATTATGTCTATTCCTGAGCTGAAATCATACCGCCGAATATTTTTCATTCCAATATTGTCACTTTTCGTGACTGAAGATATCTCTGTTTGTGGATCTTCTTCATTAACAACATTATCATTTTTCGTGACTGAAGATATCTCTGTTTGTGAATCTTCTTCATTACCAATATTGGATAAAGAAGTTATTCTTTGTGTCTCATCCTCTTTTTTTAACGTTACTTCAGATAGTGTTTCCTCGTGCTCAATCTCTTTACTAACAGTAGAGTCCACTATTTGATTAGCCTTTACAGAATCTTTATTTTCTGTCGAGGTTAATTCATCGGTCCCGGTTTTGAAAATAATAGGAAGTAGATTCGATATATATACCTTCCCCAGAAAACCGTGAGTGATATTATAATCATAGTCTTTTATACTAGTTCTACCAATGGAAAAAAATAAATAACTTTTTATCGAAACTGAATTTTTTATGAATTCGTTCACTTTATTCTCATTGGAAGCGGTCAGAATCAACCTTTTTTTAATTTCATTGACAGTTTCATTTTCTTTAGGGTTTGTGAACCCCAAAACTAATGCTAATAGAAAAATAAGTTGAAGACTACCTATTAGAACAGACTTTATGTTCCTGGAAAAAGAAGAAGATTCTGTCTTCACAATTCCATCCGGTGTTACATCAAAGATCCATGCCAAAATAAATACGATTGGAAATCCCATCACAATAAGAATAATCGCCAATCGGGATACCCATAGTGGAATATTAAAAATTGGAAAAATAATTTCCACCAACTGCATAAAGATAAAAGCTACCACAGCATAGGTAATTCCTACCTTAATAACTTTACGTCTCTTTAATTCTTCAATAAAGTTCATACTTATTAAGAATTTCTAATCTCATGAAATAATGCTGATCCATTAACATTGCTATAAGTAAGCTTCAGTTAAACCTACTTTAACAAGGCCATTTTTCTGACCTTCCTAAAATTTGTTGTTTCCAATACATAAAAGTACGTGCCACTTGATACATTAGTAAACTGATCAGTGACACCATTCCATCTTACAGTGTATTTACCAGCAAATTGTTCTTTATTCACCAAGCTCGCAACCTGTTGACCTAGAATATTGTAAACTGACAACCTGACCCTTTGATCTGTAGGTATTTGATAGTTAATCGATGTAATCGGGTTAAAAGGATTAGGATAGTTCTGCCCTAAAATATAATCCGTTGGAATAGATGCAATGAGTTCATCTACTTGAAAATCAACCCAAGAGGACGGTCCATAAAGAATACTAAATTTTCTTCCTAATGTATTTGTATGACCTTTTTTAAGATGAAAATAATTCTGATTTAAAAGATTGAATTTATCCCCATTACTTCTGTCTACCATGATCATTTTATTCCCAGCATCTGTTTCGCCTTCAAAGGCAACTGATAAAGTAATTTTTTCTCTGTTATTATTTGGATGTAAATATCCATGCCAAGCAAAAGTAGAATCACCGGAATATTTTATATCCTGTAAAAGGTACTTTGACTGACTCGAGCCTAGATCCATCAGCAAATCAAACTTGATATTCTCATCATCATTTGGCAAAGGAGGTTCTGTTATGTTATCGAACTTATCAAATTCGTTTTGTGCTAAAGGGTGAAGACCTATATAGTTATTGTTGTCAGAAAATTGTGCGGTACTAAAACTAATCTGCGCTCTAAATAATTTTTGCAATTTTGTACTAGATAAATGATCCTTGATTTTGGACTTATCCTTTGATTGTTTTTGAGAAAAAATTCTCTTTAATTGGGTGCTACTTTCACCTGCAGCTGTTAAAACAACAGTGCTGTCAGATTTGTTACAAATAATATATCCACCAAATGGAGCAATAGTTGTTTTATAATCTGACCATCCATCATTATCACTATAATCTAATGGACCACAAAAAAGGGTCTGGTCAACATCTCCCATATCAAAGGCAAATGGATAAGGGTTTCCAACCATATTCCACCCAGGTTTTAACACCCATTTTAATGTGTCTACATCTGAAACCACACCACTGCCAAGAGTAAAATCGCACTCCTCACCAACTTTTTGGTAAATCCAATAGCTTATACCAGGCAATATTTCAGTTGGTTCTAAATACTCCCCATTTGAATATTCCCAGATAACAAACTTATTTTTGTCAATTTCACCAAAGCTGTCATAAAAGACATCGTCAATGGCGTTTTTGTCTAACTGAGTCGGAATTGATATGAGTACCCAGGTATTTTTTGGGAAACATCCAGGGAATGGAATAGTCCCCGATGGTATTTTTACCGGAAGACTCTTAACTAAAGAGTTTGAGCTATACCCAAGTATGTCAGAAGCATTGAAGAAAAACTTAATTCCTTTCTCATCTATTGTTTCCAGAACGATCTTTTGTTCAGCTTCTAAAATTCTTATGCCCTCTTCAAAAGGAATTTGATATGAACTGTAATTTTGCGAGCCACCCTTACCAATATTAAGAACTACACTTTCTAATGGAAGTGAATCCTTAATAGTTGCGGAAATTAATAGATCAGTAGCGGCACTTATTGACCTTGACATGAATTCATCGTTACCATCTATGGTCAATGTATCTTTATCTGAAGTAACATTAAGTATTCCAGGGGGTATATCATCTTGAAAAACATTGATGTAAACGCTCGTAGAATCGCAAGATTTTTCTTCATCACATATCGAATAATGAACAGAATCATTACCAGTAAACATAAATAACTGACTGTAGTCAAATGTAATCATTGAATCAGAAACAGTAGCAATACCCCCTCCATACGTAGCCATGGTTTTAAATGAAAGATTTTCT
>JBJKZS010000096.1:0-5690 GCA_045569115.1 Fidelibacterota bacterium
AAAAAATATTTATTGAAACGGTTTGTCTATCAAGTTATGTCGATGTAATCTAGAGCATACTTGGAGGCGTGGCAGAGTCTGGTTGAATGCACTGGTCTTGAAAACCAGCGTTCGCTTACGCGGATCAGAGGTTCGAATCCTCTCGCCTCCGCAAAATTTTTTGATTAAGAGAATTCGACTCTTTCTATTTTTGTTTAATAACGGCTAACTTAAACAATGTCAAACACTCCAATACTGAGATTTGCACCTAGTCCAACAGGAGAGTTACATCTGGGTGGAGCTCGTACAGCTCTTTTTAATTACCTTTTCACAAAAAAACAGAAAGGAAAATTTTTTATAAGAATTGAAGATACGGATCAACAAAGGTCAAAAAGTAAATATGTTGATCAAATACTTTATTCTTTAAGGTGGCTAGGAATTGATTGGGATGAACCAATTGTTTATCAATCTCGTAGGCTTGAGCAATATCAAAAGGCTATTCAAAAGCTAGTAAAGGAGGGTGTAGCCTACAGGTGTTTTTGCACTGTTGAAGATCTGGCCTTTGAAAGGAAGCAAGCTCAGAAATCAAAGAAATTATATCGATATTCAGGTAAATGTAAGCATTTGTCTAATGATGAACTAAAATTAAGATTAAATAGGGCCGAACCATTTTGTGTAAGAATATTAATTCCTAAAGGTAAAACTAAATTTAATGATGCTGTTTATGGTCCTATACAAGTTGATCATAAGGAGATTGATGATTTTATAATTCAGAGGACTGATTCAACTCCAACATACAATTTCACTGTTGTCCTTGATGACTTAGATATGAGGATAAATTGGGTCATTAGAGGAGAGGATCATCTAGCCAATACTCCTAAACAGATAATTGTTTATAATGCTCTTGATTCAAAGCCGCCTAAATTTTGTCACCTCCCAATGATTCTAGGCCCAAATGGCCAGAGATTAAGTAAACGGGATAGTGCAACGGGTGTTCAAGAATATCGTAACTCTGGCGTCATACCAGGGGGACTTCTAAATTATTTGGCTTTACTAGGTTGGTCTCCAGGTGAAGATAAAGAAATATTTAAATTTGAAGAATTAATTGATGAGTTTTCCGTAGATAAGGTAGTGAAAAAAGGAGCTGTATTTGATGAGAAGAAGTTGAATTGGGTCTGTGGTCAACATTTATCAAATAAAAAATCTAATGAATTGCTTTTGGATATGAGAGAGCTCTATGGAGATTGGAATGAAAAAGAGAACGAAAATTATATTCTGGATGTTATTGACATAGTAAAGACTAGAGTTAAATCACTTACTGAACTTGAATATTTTTCAAATTACTTTTTTAATGATCCGATAGATTTTGATGAAAAAGTGGTGCGTAAGCGCTGGCGAGATTCAGAAGTTAACGATTTGATGAATCGTTATTGGGAAAAGCTTCATGAATTATTGAGTTGGGATTCAGAGTCTATTGAGGAACATTTAAGAAATTTTGCTGAGTCTGAAGAAATCTCAGCTGGCAAGTTTAATTCATCCGATCCGAATAGCAATTTCGGGTCAAGGAGTAGGACCTTCACTATTCGATTTAATGGCCTTATTGGGTCGAGAACGTATTTTACGCCGTATTAATTATGCGATTGATAATTTGCCTCTATCCTGATAGATTGCGATCCTATGAAGCGTTTAACAATATCACTACTATCTTTTCTTATAATTACTAGTTCAGTTTGGTCCACACCAAGGTGGCTTAACCTATACATACCTGAATTTGATAATATTCGAAATGATCCTTCTGTGGCTTGGCTTAGTTCAGGATTCGTTGATATCTTATCAAAAAAGTTCACAGAAATAGACGGTGTTAGAGTATATGGTCGTTCATCCTTGGAAAAAATTCTTCAAGATAAATCATCTTTTCTTACTCAACGTCCAGGTACTGAAAATATATTAATTATGGCTACGTTTTCTCGTCAGTTAGATCAGGTAAATGTAAATGCACAATTGATTAATGTAGCGAACTGGGATGAGCTTGCTTCGATTCGAATGATTGGTTCAATGAATAATATTACAATTTTTGGAGATGAGTTATTTGGTGAAATAAGTGAAAAAATTAAAGATAGGATTCCACCCTCACTAAAAGTAGGGGAGCTACAATCCTTAGGAGGTTATACTGAATATCCTGAGTTAAACCGTCAGACAAAAGAGGTCGGCTCCTCTTTAAAAAGTGCACTTTCTGGATTAGAAAAAGCAATGGACGAATATATTGGAGCACGCGGAACTCCTGACGAAACGGTTTCTTCCAAAGGGAAATATACTCGTCAATTAAATTTTGGTACAAAAGAGTCAGTATCGGAACCGATATCAACAGAATCAATGATGCTAGAAGAAATTTTAGAGACCATCGCCAGCAATCCTTATACTGTTATTATTCAAGAGCCAAAAGTTGAAGTAGACCCTAAGAGTAAAGGCAAGTCAATTTTCCTTACAATACCTATTAAATATTCTCTAAAAGAAAATCTGATTAGTGATATGCTCCGTTCTTTGCCTTATACAGGTGTAAAACATGATGGGACCCTAACTTCAGTTGAATTTGCTAGAAACAAATTCCCTATTTCTGAAACTCTAAATCATCGAATTACAAAGGGGCAATACAGGGTTGTTCCAGTAGTTCAATTACTTAATCAATCTGGGGGTATTCATACTGCAATTATAGATAGCGGTGACCCACATTGGAATCAACAGTCTTCGCTTTTTTCTAATGCAATAGTTGAAAATATTTTTTCACCTCTCGTTGCTTTTACCTTAAGTGGCTGGTCTCTTCAGGTCACAATGGAGGCTATTGACATTAATGCCAATTATTCTATTGAAATGTCAAGATCTGAAGTTAGTCAGTTATCAGAGATCGTAGTTGAGTTTGTACCTGAGTCAAATCTGAAGAAATTTCTCAACGCGGCTTTTTAATTATGTGAATGAGAATATTAGTTTGCTGAATCTATTTTGGAAAATTCAGCCGGCAGTTATTCAAAGTATTTAATTCTATTAACCTATCGTTGTATTTATGAAATATGCTTACTTATTTGTTTTAATCGTTGAGGTTGCTTTTAGTCAGAAATATACTACAGGTGATACGGTAGAGAATTTTTCTATGGAAGTTTGCGCAAATAGTGAGGAAGACTCTCTTTCTTTTTATAGTTATAATGCAAGCAATAATGGTGGAGCAAATAAAATTATTTGGATAAACTTTTTCACTTCTTGGTGAGGGTCATGTCAGGCGGAGGCTCCGGCTACAGAATCAATCTTTCAACAGTTTAAAGATAAAGGTTTAGTTGTTCTTGGATCAGGCTCAGATTGGGGAGAGCCATATACTTGCAATCAGTGGTCCAATACATTTGACTTAACCTATCCTTTAATGGATGATTCTAGCTACGACCTTTTTTTTACCTTTGCTTGGGACGGTTCAAATAGTCCAGGGAATCAATACTATGTCCCAATGAATATCATTTATGATCATAATATGGTAATTCGTTACAGATCTTATGGCTTTAGAGAAGGTGCTATAAAAACAAAAATTGAAGAATTAATTGATGCCATGCCCGCTGTTACAATAAAAGAAGAGAACTCAAATATTGTTCATCTTTCACATTTTGAAATTAGTGATATTTATCCCAATCCATTTAATTCACAAACGAATCTAAGCTTAACTGTATCTAAGCCCAGTATTGTTAACGTGACAGTGTACAATAGTATGGGAAAAGAAATATTAAAACTAGCTGAAGGTAGAAAATTCGAAATTGGAAGACATGAAATTTCATGGAAACCCAATGAAGAAATATCATCTGGTCTTTATATTATTTTAGTTCAGTCTCTTTTGGGAAGAGATGTAACCAAAGTAATAATGTTAAAATAGAATAGATTAGATAACTCTTTTATTGTACTATCCTATAATAATAATATTTTTTTTAAAAAAACTGAATGAAATTGATCTGTTAATTATGTTTAATTGTAAAAACTTAAATCAAAATAGAATAAGGACCTTCGGCTCTTCCTTATTTTTATTTGTTATTTTGACCATACCTGGATGCAGTTTAAAAATTCCATCTGAGGAGCCTACTTGGGTAGTCAGTTTTGATTTTCCCATAGCAAATGAGAATATAACTATGGAGGAAATCTTGGATGATTCTTTGCTTACAACCATTTCCTCGGGAGAAAATGGCGAACCTGTTCTTTACGCCTTTCAAGATACTATAACAATTGAACGACAGACTTTTGATGATACTATAGGTTTTGATCCAATAAAGGAATTTTTTTCTTCTGAGTTAGATACTATAGTACATGAAAATATCGAACCAAGTAAGACTGAAGCTTATAGGTTGGATGAAATATACCCCTCTATCTCAGGCTTATCTGGAAACAATATAATACCTTCTTTTACACTTTCCCCTATATCAAGAAATTTCACATTTGATAATTTCAAATCAGCTGATTTTTCATCTGGCTTAATGTCTTTAACTATTCAAAATGATATGATCATACCACTTGGTTATCCTTTGAATATTGATCTTGAGGATATGAATGGAAACACATTAGTATACTCAGCCGCAACATGGGATGAAGAAATCGCAAGTAATAGTTCATCATCTAAGACACTTAATTTGTCTGGGATATCTCTGACTGGTGGAATAAAGATTGTAGTTACAGGCGGTTCTCCTGGTTCCAATGGATCTGCAGTTTTTGTAGATGATGAATCCAGGTCTTCTAGTTTCACAATTGAAATATCTGCTGAAGGACCGGAAGTAGTTTCAGCTATTGCAAAAGTGCCAGAACAAAAAATTGATAACATGGGTGATATACAGATTGACTCTGAAGATAAAGTAGAGAGAGCTAAAATTGATAAAGGCATAATCACAATAGGAATAAAAAATGGTTTGGATCTTACTGCTTATTTGAATTTAACAATTCCATCCATTCAAGATGATAATGGAGCTATTTTTTCACAGCTTATTGAATTGCCTAGGAAAGAAGAAATTATTTCAATTTACAATCTTAATAAGAGATGGTTGATTTTAGATGCTTCCATGGATATTCAGGAGATGACATATTATTATGAAGTTGTAACTGAAAACTCAAAAAATGATATGGATCCTTTTAGGAGTGTTAAAAGTGATGATTTAGTAGATGTTGAGATTAATCTCTATGGTTCAGGCGTAGGAGAACAAGTCACATTTTCAGAAATAAAAGGAATTCTAAAAGCAATTGAAGAACCAATAAAAACTATACGACAAGAGATTAGTTCCCTTCCTGATGAAATTAATGGTATGCAATTTATTGAGGCAGAGATGAAACTGCTTATTGATAGCAATATTGAATTTCCTGTTAAACTTGACATGGATATTGTTGCTTTTAATAATGACACTTCTGCCACCCGGCGGATTCGAGGATGGAATATTACTCATCCAGACAGTCAAGTTATCACAATACTGGATGCATCAGAACTTATTAATATTAAACCAGATTCTATTGTTGCTTTTGGAAAAGCGATTATAGGAGGTACCAACGATATTGTAACCTATCGTGGAAACGAATCGTTTTCAGGACTTTTTTCTATTTCTGTACCTTTTGTTTTTGAGCTTTTAGAAGATGCCAAGATTGATCTAGATATAGAAAAAGTTGATCAAAATTTTCCTGAAGATATCGAATCCATTACATTGTTT
>JBJKZS010000097.1:0-5686 GCA_045569115.1 Fidelibacterota bacterium
ATAACGGTAGGTGACGCCAATTTAAGAACTTTTTCATCAAAAGTAAGCTTTCATCAAATTTCTCGGATAATCCTACAATTAAAAAATCTTTATCAATATTTCTCTTTGCAACTTCTAAAATGTCAGCTGTGATTTTACCGAATGGAATATCATAAAATAGACCTGAAAGATGTCGCGTCTGATCATTATCAAGTTCTAAAGTAATTTGACTTTTAATAAATGAATTAAGAGACATTTTACCACCCACAACTTTATCATGAAGATAATGATCCTTACTTCTAAGAACATAATGATAATAAGAAATGATCCTATCTTCTGGATTCCTCATCATAGTAAAATATTTTGAGGATCTATTAATGTGTCTATGTAAACCATAAGGGATATGACCTCGAAGCAACTTAATCTTATCACGATAATTACTGCTGAGGCTAACAAATTTTCTTATTGATTGTTCAATGTCTCCTTCAATTGTGTAGGTTGAACTAGGATCATACTCTCGATCAAGTATAGCAGTAAGAGTTGATCCGGCAGCCTTAGGTATATGAATAAAGATATCAGTTCTCAATGATCAGACTATCCTTAGTTTTCCTTATCCTAGAACCTATAGTATTTTAAATTAAACTATTAAAAATAGATTCTAGTTTTAACATCTGAGATTTAAAATCAGCTTCTTCAACAACTAAATTGCGATTTATCTTTGAAAACTTTTTAGCTAAGTCACTATCCGATAAAATCTCAATTATTCTGGAAGCAGTTGATTCAGAATCTTGCTGTGGAACAATAAATCCATTATGTCCATTATTGATCCACTCTCTGAGAGGGGGTAAATCCGCACAGATAGGTGGAACTCCACTTGCCATAGCTTCTAAAAGACTATTTGGAACAGTGTCATATCCTGATAAAGAAACAAAAACATCAGCAATACTAAAAAATCTTGCAACATCGCTATAACTTGATAAATGTCCGAAAAAGATAGTGTTGTTTTCAACTCCTAATTGCTCAGAAAGTGTTCTCAAATATTCTTTTTGATTTTCTTCAGCACTATGCCAAATAAAAACAAACTTTGTCGAAGGGATTTTTTCTAAAACTTTTGGGATTGCTCTAACTATATAATCAACATTGTATAACCCTCCCAGAGTTCTAGTACTCAATACCACTGGGTTATCTTTTATATTTAGCTGATCAATAAGATCATTATCCTTAGCTCTAGGAGAAAAAATTTCTGTATCAGTTCCTGGATCAACTATTATTTTTATCTTACTAGGTTTCGCCCCATGTTTTAACCAAGCATTATACATCTGTCTTGATGAGGCTGTTACAAAATCAGCTCGGCTAACGGCAAATTTAACAAACCATTTTTGTCGACGATCAATAATACCTTGAGATTTACTTCTAACTTCCCATAATAAATCTCCATTCAAAGGCATAACCACATATGGTTTAAATCCAGAAAATAAAGAAAGATAACCTGGAAAAATATTAAACACTGTATAAGAAAAGACAATGTTGAAATTTTTATTAATAAATAGTTCTCTTACAGCTAGAAATTTTATGATGACATAAAAGTAATTATTATGAAACCGGGATTGGTTTAACCTAATAAAAATTCGACCTAATATACCTTTTGGTACCATTTTATCTATGTCATAATACCGAACCCCTGGAATATTTGTTGAAGATGCCCTACTAATCATAGAGACAAAGTGACCACGCTCAACAAACCAACTTAATGTTCTATTAATATGGATACTATTCTCAAGTCCAAAAAATAGGATTCTCATAGAATTAATTCGCCCATTCTTTTAGGGTTTCACGAAAAATATCGCTTCCCCAATTTCGTACTAAAAGCCTTGGGAACTGAAAAGGGTTAGAACGGAATCTAACCTGTCCAGGGGTATATGCACAGGCAACCTGAAAACCTGCCGATCGAACTAAATCAAGAGTATTCTGGTTAAAACCAATTTCATTGGAATAGGGATATGCAAAAGTTCTAACTGGCTTACCAATAATTTTTTCTAAAAGATCTTTACTGCCCTTGATCTCATTCCATTGTTCTTCTTTAGTTAAAAAAGGTAATGGAGAATGCCAGAGAGTATGTGCACCGATATCAACTAAATTTCCTTTTTTTAACTCTATAAGCTCTTCAGATGAAAGGGCTCTAAACTTATTTCTGATTATAGGATGAAACCCTGATAATTCTCGAAAGGTTTGCAATATAAATTCACGGTCATCTTTTTTCATTGTATCCATAATTGTTGATAAATCAGAATACATTCGCTGACGACTGTTAGAAGGAGAAGGATCTGTTATACCCCAATTAAAATCAATACTATCAATCTCTGTTCCAATTTGTTCAGAAATTGTTAACTCCCAATGATATTCTTTATTATTGATTTTAATATTGATCTCTGCTGGTAATTTCTTCTTTGAAAAAATTATTTGTTCTAATTCATGCCACCAGAATTCCTTTTCATTGTCGACTAATCCCGCGGTTACAAAAATTGTTGCAGGAATATTATAATAATCCAAAATTGGTTTTACATCCGTAAAATTATCAACGTATCCATCATCAAAAGTTAGAACAACAGATTTAGGCGGAACTCTACCCTTTTTTGATGCTTCATATAGTTGAATTAAACTAATCGGATTGTAATAGTCCTTCAAAATTTTCATTTGTTCAGAGAAATTTTCGGGCGAAACTGATAATACTTGGACATCAGGCTTAACATTAGTTACTCTATGGTATATTAAAATCAGACCTCCACCAAAAATTTTTGTTTTTAGAAAACTAAGGTTTAGTCGAATTTTTTTTCCAATTAAATTCTTCATTATTTAAGAAATAAAAGTCTCTTTATTCTTTTTCCTAAATACCAACATCGTTTTATAAAATTAAATTGATCAAAGAACGAAACTAAATTTCTAACAACCTTTTTCATTACTGTATCACGCACAATGACTATTTTGTTAACGGATTTTTTTTCAGTACACCACTGTCTTTTATATAGTACATCTCCAGTATACATATCAAGATATTGGTCCCCACGAGAGGCTCCTAATTTTACTAACTCAAATAATAACTGGTGTCCAGGATTTAATTCAGATACTTCCCAATTAATTGTTGTTAAAACATAGTTTAAGTTTTTTGTTAAAGTATATCCTATGTGAATAGCAATAATAAGATCATTTACATACAAAACATTTACGTCTAACATCTCATTCTTATGATATTCAAGAAGCAATTCTTTAAAGTAAGCTTTGTATTTTTCATCTTCAAATTCATTTATTTTTCCCCTTGATGAAAATGATTTAACACCAAGTTTATAAAACTCATCAATAATCCGAATAATCTCGTTCCTCTCTGTCAATTGGACTAATTCGATATTGCCAATATTCGATAGGCCTTCTCTAGATTTCCGCAAATAATATCGCAATTTTTTGGGCAGCCAGGAAAATGTTAAAATATCATCTTTATTAAGATCAATGACATACGCGGGACTAGAATTGTAGGACACCATCCTTATTGATGAAGGAAAAGATTTATTTGAATTATGAATTAGCTTTGAAACACGAAATCGATCAAGGCATAAAATATCCCAGTCAGATCGTTTAATAAGTTCATTTACCAATAAATTCAACAAATTGATTTTTGGGTTAATTGAGAGGAATTCAGTATAATTTGCCGCTGTCTCCCCGGGATAAACCAGTTTGCGCTTTCCGTTGTTTGTTTCAACGCATAATGGAATGCCCCCAATAATTTGATTTTTTTCATAAACAACAAAAATTAAGAATTCTCTTTTTTCAGCATAATATTTCCACCATATCAGAATGAAAAAGGACAAGAGGAAAGGATTATCATCACCTGATTCGAAAAGAGCTTCATCCCATTTATTGGCAATAACCTGAAATTCCTCAGGGTTATTAATCCATACAGTTTTCAACCGTCTATATTTGTAATGACTTTTTTAAATCGTAAACTAATTGTTTCAACAACTCATCATTTTCTGCTATATCAATTAAGGAGCCTTGTAAATTAAATTGGAGTAATTGAGTTCCAAGTTTCTTAACATCTGGAAAATCATCAATTTTTTCTATAACCTCATAAGGTAAAGTTGGCCATGCCATCACAGGATATTTTTTTTCTAAATTTTGTAATACATAATCTCTATTCTTTTTTATAAGAATAGAAACAGAATAAGGAACTTCACCTTCTTTAAGTACAGAATTAATAATATTTATTCCCTTTAAATCCTTTAATGCATTGACAATAATATTATATGAACTTCTTTTTTTATTGATAATATTCTTAATTATATCCTCACTTTGGACTCTAAGTATTAATCTTGAGAGCCTAGAGATTGGTCGCAGATAATTACAGGAAAACTCAGAGCTTATTGCACCACGCGGCCAATTAGGAATACCCCTTTTTTTATCAGAAAATAATGGGGGTTTTGATTTTACTCCTGGAATAGGTTTATGCTTTTTTTTTATTGAATCAATTAATGTGTGCCCAAAACCAATATTTTTTCTCACAAATACTTCTATTAGAGATAGAGCTTGATATCTCTCTGAAGGATAATACCATCTGGATTCTTGAATTAAAGATGAGAGTTTATACTTTTTATTATTATTAATCCGTAACATTCCTCCATCAATAACTGGAAAACTTTTCCTAAGGGAAAAAATTGCTAGGTCTCCAAAAGTTCCAAGCGATTTACCTTTATAAGAAGAGAATAATGAAAAAGCATTATCTTCAAGAATAGGAATTTGATAATATTTTAAATCTTTTTGAAGCTCATCCCATTTCTGGCTATGACCAAAATGATTAACAATATGGATTAACTTAGTTTTTTTATTAATTTTATTTTTTATTGATAATAAATCAACCTCAAATGTATTTGGGTTGGTTAAATAAAATGAGATTTTACATCCGATAATTCGAAAAGGTTGCAGAGCTTCATCGCAAATCCATGCAGGAGCTAGCACTTCATCATTCTCTGTGATATTCAAAATCCGACATGCTGCAAAAATGGCATTTCTTCCAAATGAAAATAAATGGCAAGATCTTGGATCATAGGAATACATTTTTGCACTTTTTCCAAGATATTTTCTTTTACCCGTCAACTCCCAAAAAAGATTTTTTGAGGTAATTAGTCTTAAGCTCGTCATACGTATATCATATACTTTAAAATAACCTTAGTAAACAAAATTACGTTCAGGGTACAAATAATAAATTTTAAACTTTAATTAAAGAAACTAATAGTTCAACTAAGGGATTATCTTAGTTATTAGCATAATCATTTAAACGAGAAAACTAGATTTCTAGACAAAAGATTCAATTTTGCATTACAATACAATTGCATCCACCTTCTTTATTTTATTAATTATCATTATAATTAATAACCAGAGTGTGTTTTTTATTCCATTGACTGATTATTTTTAGAAAGTATTATATTATAAATTAGATCAATATTGAGCATGTCTAACACATCATCATCAGAAAATGTTATATTAAATTCTTCTTCTAAAGCCACAATCAGATTCATATGTCCTAAAGAATCCCATCGGACAAAATCACCAAAAGAGCAATTGTCAGGTAATTCGGAAATATCCACTTTAAAAACCAATGACATCACATGTTTTATTTTATTCTTGATTTTATTCAATTATCATTTCTATAAGTAACTTT
>JBJKZS010000098.1:0-5551 GCA_045569115.1 Fidelibacterota bacterium
CTAGATAGTGAAGAATTAATTGAAAGAAGAATAGCTAAATATGACAGGATTGGAATTTGGGAGGAATAATATCCTTTGACCATCAGATACGGGTCATATACGGGCATACTGATATGATGGGTAGAGTTTATTATGGAAGATATTATGAATATTTTGAATCAGCGCGAGCTCATTTTCTTCGAGAATTAGGACTTCCATATGGTGATATTGAAAAATCAGGAGTGCTTATCCCTGTAATAGAGAGTCATTGTAATTATAAATATGGAGCTAGCTTTGATGATTTGCTTAATATAAGAACAGTCATTCGGCAATCTCCAAAAGCAAAAATGAAGATTGAGTATGATATTTTTATTAATCAGACGGATATAATTGTTGCTACTGGTTATACAATCCATACTTTTATTAATAAAATTGGTAAAGTGGTTAAGCCTCCTAAAATACTTACTACTCTTATTAAAAAAAGATTAAATAGTCATGAATAATGAACTAGTTTTCTTGTTCCAGACAATTATTGGACTTTTTTTTACTTTGGTTGCTTTTAAAATGGGCAAGTCTTGGCTTTTTACTTATATTGGTGTTTGTATCGTACTCGCAAATATTTTTGTAACTAAACAAATAACCCTTTTTGGTTTAGCTGCTACTGGTGGCAATGTAGTTTATGGTTCTGTATTTTTAGCTACAGATCTTCTCAATGAACATTATGGGAAACAGGAAGCAAAAAAAGCTGTATATATTGGTTTCTCAATGGCTCTTTTCTTTACTCTGATGTCTCAAATGATTTTGCTTTTTGAAGCAAGTTCTGATGATTGGGGCGCATCTGATAGTATGATTAATATTTTTACGTCTACTCCAAACATAATTATTGCAAGCCTAATTGCATATCTTCTTTCCCAATTACATGACATTTGGGCATTTCACACTATTCGAGAGAAAACATCTGGAGGATTATTATGGTTAAGGAACAATGTTAGTACATGGTTCAGTCAGGCTATAGATTCAATTGTATTTGCTTCACTCGCTTTTTTAATTATCCCAATTCTATTTGTTAATGCTAATACACTTCCCGTGTCAACAGTTTTAGAAATTGTTCTTTCAACCTACCTTCTTAAGATAATAGTTGCCATAATTGATACACCCTTTATATATCTAAGCTATTCATTTAAGCCAGTAAAAGCAGTTATATAATAAATTGAAATCGTTTGGTCATGTAGTTCTACAAACAGTTTTCTACATATTCCAAAAAAGTATTTTATGATATAAAAATAAAATATTAAGTATTAGAAAAAGAACTTTCTATTATCTACAATTTCTGCTTCATCTTTCATTGCTTTTATCCAATTTCCAATGAATTCATTCTCACGTTGAGAAAGAAGTGTTTTCTTAAGTAAATCTTTTTTTACTTCCCAATCAACTTCATCAAACTTTTCTCGACTTTCTAGTTTTATAATCATATATGCCTGTGAAGTTTCTATTGGAGTTAGAACCTGTCCTACTTCAGCTACCAACAATGCGCCAATAATTGATTCATGTTTTCCAATTTTTTGGAATGAATTATTTAAATTAGAAGATACAGGCCCCACAAATTCAACATTATTATTCGACTCTGCTATTTTTTTAAAATTTTCCTCAGGAACTTTACTCATGAGTTCATCTGAAACAGATTTTGCGCCTTCCATACGTTTCTTAATTCTTATTTTATTCCTAATTTGGTTACTAACGAAATCATATTCTTTAGTTCCAGAGGCTATAATAGAATCAAGTCTAAAAATAGAAAAACTTTGATCTGATTCAAATAATTCACTATGAGTTCCGGTTTTATTGCTAAAACCAAATTTTACTGGTTCAGGAAAATAGCCAAAAGAAGGAATAAAAGATGAACTTTCCGTGATTGGACTCATTGATTTCAGGTTAGTATTGTTTTTTACTAGAGCTTCATCGAAACCAAAATCTTCTATGTCAAATAAAAATTGATTAGCCTTGCTTTTTATATTATTACGAGTACTTGGCCCCATTTCAATTTTAATAAGAATATGGCTTGCTTGAATTTCTTTTTCACCATCTTTATCTTTTCTAATATCTTTTATTTGAATTATATGAAAACCAAAGTCAGTTAAAACTGGACCGACTACATCACCTTTTCTCCCCGCAAAGGCGGCCTTTTCAAATGCTTCAACCATTTGCCCGCTTCCAAACCACCCTAAGTCTCCACCTCGACCTTTTCCATCAGCCCCACGATTACCAGGATCTTCTGAATATTCATTGGCTAATTCAGCAAAATCAGAACCTTCATGAAGTTGATTCAGAATATCTTCAGCGGTTTCAGTAGAAATAAGAGAATCTTCAACTGATGGTAACTTCCTCCATTCCACATAGTTTAATATTCGTTGTTCAGTTTGTTGAAATTCATTTGGATTTAAGAAATAATAATTTTCCATTTCATCATTTGTAGGTTCAAATTTTGAATCAGTGAATTTGCTGGCATTAATAATTAATGCGCTAATTGTATGTTCTAAGTTCTGAAGTATATATTCATTTTTTGTATCATTTAAAGATACATGTACACTTGCCCTAAGTTCATTAAAGAGTTTCTGTCGGGGTAGATACTGCCGGACATAATCTTCAATAGGTCGCCATTCATCTCCTTGAGGATTTCGAAGTGCTGCTATATATTTTACTTGATCGAACACACCATCAGTCTGAAAATCAGGAATGGTTCTGAGTGTTGGAGGCGGATTGTTGACAAGTTCATAATATATTTCATCAGAAGTAACGCTAATACGTCTTTTTTCAATTTCTTGATTAATTATAGTTGCTTCTACGAGTTCGTTAAAGATTCTTTCTCTCTCAAAATCTAGATTCCTATTATCGACTTCTGCTCCTTGTGCACGTGCTTGTTCTAAACGATGATCTAATTGGTGAAAAAATAAATCAGGAGGAATGGTCTCTCCATTAACTACAGCAATAGCTCTAGAAACATCAACTCTCCCGAATATTTGATTAATTATATCAGCACCGCCTACAAGACCTCCTACGGTCATGCTGCCAATAAATAAGATGAGTAATATCCATAGTATTACTTTCATCCTTGTACGCATGGTATTCATTAAGCCCATTTGTTTATCATCCTTTTAAAAACAGAAAAAAATTCCGAGAAATATACCGAGATTGTATACCTTCTCCAACTTAAGTTAGGTTATAGTTAAACATAATTAATTTTCACATACTATTTCTAGGTTTGTTTTGGTGAAATATCATTCTATAGAATTACTTAAAAAAGACATTATTGAATGTCGAAGTTGCGATCGGCTAGTTGAATTCAGAGAGTCTATTGCAAAAAAAAAGAGAAAACAGTTTAGGGAATGGGAATATTGGGGTAAACCTGTGCCTGGTTATGGAGATTCCAATGGGTCTTTATTATTAACTGGACTTGCACCAGCTGCTCACGGGGGAAATAGAACTGGTCGGGTCTTCACTGGTGACAAATCAGCAGATTTTCTTGTAAGATGTCTATATGAAGTGGGAATTGCTAATCAACCAAATTCTGAGTCAATAGATGATGGCCTGAAACTGTTTAATGCATATATGACACCGGTTTTAAAGTGTGTTCCTCCTATGGATAAGCCAAAGCCTAATGAATTACTTAATTGCGCTGAATTTTTTAGTGAAGAATTGGTGCTTCTAAAAAATGTTTCTTGCATTTTAGCTCTTGGTAAGATAGCCTTTGATTCTTGTCTTCGTTATTTCAGAAATCAATTTGATTTTTTAATGAAAGACTATCCTTTTGGTCATGGCAATAAATATATACTTGAAAATGGGATTATTCTTGTAGGCTCCTATCATCCTAGTCCAAGGAATGTTAATACTGGAAGGCTAACTCAGTCTATGATGATTTCTCTCTTAGAAAAGGTCAAGAAATTAATAAACTGATCTCAAAATCATGCCTGATAATAATGTTCTCTACTTCATTGTTATTTTGTGGTAAACGTCTCACATTAAAAGAAGTTTCAGGTAAATCACCTTTTACTGTAGCTACAGTTGGGAAAGTAATTTGGATCCCAGGACAGGATGCTTATTCTTTTCTACATTCAAAGAATGGAATCAAATCAATTCACCAAGTTGACTTTCTAAATGGAGACACGACACTTTTCTTGGATGGAAAAAAAATTATTTTTGATAATAGATTATTAAGAATAGCTGATTATACCTTTTCAGCTGATGGTAAGCGTCTACTTCTACAAACCGATCGAGAAAAGAACTGGCGAAGGTCACACTTTGGAACATATTGGATATATCATTTACACAACCATACGATTAAACCAGTTTCACTCGATAATAAACGTCTTCGAAATGTAAAGTTTTCTCCTGATGGTAAGATGGTTGCATATGTTAGAGAGGATAATAATCTTTATACTTTTCAAATTGAACGTGAGAGGGAAAGACAATTAACAAGAACAGGTTCGAATGTAATTCTTAATGGACATTTCGGTTGGGTATATGAGGAAGAATTTACGACCTTTGATGCATATCGCTGGTCACCAGATAGTCGTAGAATTGCTTACTGGGAAGAGAATCAGTCTCGAGTACCGCTTTTTACAATAATAAATAACCTCGAACTTTATCCCGAAACGAAGACGATTAGATATCCTAAAGCTGGTCAAATAAATCCGACGATGCGTATTGGTGTAGTAAAGGCAACTGGCGGTACTACTAGATGGATGGATATTGACGAAAACAATAACGCATACTATCCTAGGATATATTGGACTGATCTTGAGCAACTGCTTATTATTAGAATGCGTCGATTACAGAATAGATGGGATCTTCTTATTTGCGATTCAAAAACTGGAAAAAAAAGACAAGGAATAAGTGAAATAGATCCAAATGGTTGGGTGGAAATACATGATAATTACAAATTCATTGGATCCGAAGAGATGCTATGGATATCTGAAAGGTCTGGGTATAATCACCTTTACAGACATACAATAAGAGGACAAGAACTTGCTCGCTTAACAGATGGAAAATGGGAAGTTAGCGAGATCGTAAGAGTTGATGAAAAAGAAAAAAAAGTATATTTTATGGCCAATCGAGCATCAGTGCTAGAAAGTCATTTATATAAGGTCTCTTTTTCTGGAAAAGGTCTTGAATTGCTGACATCAGAAGAGGGTGTCCATTCCATTCAGTTCTCACCATCTGGCGACTTCTTCATTGATAGCTATTCATCTTCGTCAGAGCCAAATAGAATCTTTTTGAAGAGTAAAGACGGTGCAATAATCAGACTAATTGGAGAGACGGATAGAAGTCAGTATGATGAATATGATTGGTCTATACCTATTTTTACAAAATTTCCTACTCATGACGGAACTACTATGTTAGATGGTGTCATTGTTCTTCCTGTTGGCCATGTCAAAGGGAAAAAATATCCATTGATTGTTTATAATTATGGAATGCCAGGGTCTCAAATTGTCAAAAATCAGTGGGGAGGGATTTGGAATCAATTCTTAGCCCAAGAAGGGTTTATAATTTTTTCATTGGATTCAAGAGGGATGGGTGG
>JBJKZS010000099.1:0-5503 GCA_045569115.1 Fidelibacterota bacterium
CCAATTTGGTATGTTGCCACGGATGGTAGTGATTTAAATGAAGGTAGCGAGAATAGTCCAATGGCGTCTTTGACTTATGCCATAGGTGCTGCACAGGAAGGCCATACCATAAAGCTGAAAGCGGGAACTTATAAAGGAAGCAAGGTTACTTTGGGTCAGAAAAGCATAAATATTGAAGGGGAGAGCCCTGAGTTTACCATAATTGATGGGGAGAATAATGAGTCTATTTTCCGTATTGATCAGGGAACGTTTAAAATTTCTAATATGACGCTTAAAAATGGTAGGAACCAATGGAGTGGTGGAGCTGTAGAGTCTCATAATGCTATGGTTGAATTCAACAATGTTATTTTTCAAGAAAATAATGCAAGGCAGGGAGGTGCTGTGTTTGGCGCTTGCAACGACGACCAAAACAGTGATTGCTACTATAAGTTTACTGATTGCCAGTTCATAGGCAATGTTGCTGAGTACAAAACAAACGATGAGGGGAATAACTGGGGAGGACATGGTGGCGCTGTATATGGGTATGCTTATATCCCAGGCACTCCCTATGAATTCAATCGTTGCATTTTTATAGAAAACAAAGCTGAAGCAAAAAAATCAGAGAATGCCTTTGGAGGGGCTCTACGTATTTCCGGAGGAACAAATATTATTAACTCTCTTTTTTTTAACAATGAAGTTGTGAACTATGATGCTTTTTGTGAAGAATTTTCTAATCAAGATGGTTCTACCTATACCAACTGCAGTGATCTTCATGGTGGCGCCATATCTTTATGGTCTGCCTGGTACGATAGTGATTTAGAACAGTGGGTAGGTTCTGAATCTTCAGTTATTAATTCTACCTTTGTTGGAAACCGATTCTTTCTTGATGGCGATGAAGGCAATGTTCGATATTCAACGGCAATAAGTATGGATGGGTCTTATGTTCAAGGCTCAAACACGAATACTAAGATAGTTTTATTTAATAATATTATTTATGGGAATGAGTCAGAAGACCTAATTAATGGGCCTAGAGAAAATAAATTAGATATCCATGCTTATAATGGTGTAGGTGATGGAGCCCAAGATGTCTCAGATCTCTATTTTATGGCTCATAACCTTATAGAGAATTTAGATGATTATCAAAACACTTGGATGGATAACCTGACGAGTGATGATAGCAATTTTGATTCAAATCCAGGATTTAAGAGCCTAGAAGATAATGTAGATTTTTCCCTACATAGTTTCAGTAATGCCATTGGACAGGGAACACTGGAATTTCAAGGCCTATCTGCTCCATTAGTTGATATTACAGGGAAGGCTCGGCCGATTCCTCCTGATAGTCCTCCAGATGTTGGTGCATATGAAGAAGGGTTAGGCTTTAATGTAGTGTTTAGTCCGGATAGCGGTGTGGTCGATTCTGGTGAAGAATTAGAATTAGACTTAAGTGTTAAAGATTGGAATGGTATACCTATTCAGGATGGAACATCCATAACTTGGGAAGTAACCCCGGATGATATAGGTGTAACAGTGAAATCGGGAGATTCATCCATAAACAACGGAGAAGCAAAAGTAACTATCAAGGTTGGTTCTAACATCACAGCTGGAACACAATTTAGAGTGGTTGTATTGTTGGATGGAGAAATTCCTATAGAGACAAAAAGCTTTTTTGTTGAGGAGAAAATTGAAGCTCCACCTCCAGCCCCTGAAAATATTACCTTAAGTCCTAAGGGTTGGAATTCTGAAAACTCATTTACTATTGAATGGGATAATCCTGATTGGGTTTATGCCTTAAATGGTGCATGGTTGAAGGTTGATAACGACTCCGAGGCTCAGTTTTTTCCTGGTGAAAACGGTATAGACGGTATAGAGGGACTGTCTTTTTCAGAAAATGGAGAATATACAATAAAGGTTTGGTTGGAAGATGAGTTTCAGCAGTCAGATGAGGAAAACTCTAGTGAAGTTATTGCAAAGTGGGATGACGAAGCACCTTATGATTTTAAATTAGTTTCTCCTTCAGGCTGGTATAGTGCTGGAGACACCACTCTTTTTGAGTGGGAAACTACTGGAGATGAAACATCAGGATTGGTGTCATATGAATTACATATTGGAAATCAGAATTATGGATTTAATCCAAATATTAGTAATAATGAAACAATCATAGCATCCATAACAGGCGATATTCCCGAACAAAATATTCAGTGGTATGTTGAAGCTATTGATTCAGCGGGAAATATTAAAACAACCCCCGAATGGACCTTAAAAGTTGACAAAACGGCACCTTCTATTACTCATAATACTGTTTCCACCGCTACTCTCGCACAGACTGTTGAAATCGGTGCAAATGCTCAAGATAGTCGCTCTGGTATAAATAGTCTGGATCTTTGGTATAGGGTTGGAGGCGATATTGTATGGCAAGGTCCCTATGATATTAGATCAGGGAATTATTCTATTTCCAGTACTGAAATTACCACAGAGGGACTTTCCTATTATATTGAAGCATCTGATAATGCTGGGAACATTGCCACATCTCCTGAACAGGGAGCTTATGATGTTATTGTTACTATTCCAGGTACAGGTCAGCTAAGTGCTGCTCGTTGGCCTTCTGGAGTCCCCTCCGGGAAAGAAGTTAGTAACTATCAGCTCATTAGTTTTCCTATAATACCCGATAATGCCAATGCTCAAGCAATTCTTGAAGATGATCTTGGAGCTTACGACAATACCATATGGCGGTTTTATGGTTACACTGGCGGCGGAAATTATAGTGAGTATCCTAGCATCACTATTAAGCCCGGACTTTCTTATTTTCTTATTACTTCTCAGGATGGGATTGTAATAGATACGGAAGCTGGAAAGACAGCAAGTATTTCTAAACCTTTTGAGGTCCCTCTTAATGCTGGGGATTGGACCTTGATAGGGAATCCATTCGATTTCCCAATTTCCTTAGATAGGATTACCACAGATGATGGTATAAGGTTGAGTGAAGATTCAAATGTGTATACCTACGATGGGGATTGGCGATCCGCTTCTTCTCTAGAGCCTTGGGGAGGCATGGCATTTAAATCATCGTCATCTACTCGACTATTCATTGAGCCTCCTAACTCCTCAATTAGTCTTGCTCGAGAAGGTAGGAATGATCTTACGGAAGGTGAGTGGATTGTAGATATCACGGCTAATAATGGTTTTGGAACAGACAATCTAAATCGGGTAGGCGTAAAACATGCCGCACAAGATGGTTATGACCCCTTAGATGGTTATGAGCCCCCCATGCTCCCAGGTGGAGTGTCCTTGAGGATACCCCATGATGATTGGGAAGAGAATAATGATATTTACACAAAGGATATCAGGTCATTTACGGAAGAAGGTCAGGTTTGGGATATGGAAGTGGTGTCTGGTAATCCCGACTTCAATACTTGGATTACTTTTGAAGGTCTAGAATCCATCCCTGAGGATTTTGAAATTTTTCTCATTGATAAATCAACTAAGACTGCTCAAAATCTTAAGTGGAAGCCTGAATATCTCTTCGATGTTGTTTCTCCAAATTCTGTTCGGAAATTACGTTTTGCAGCAGGAAAACGTGATTATGTTGAATCCAATAGTGCTGGCATTGACCTTTTTCCAGATGAGTATAGTTTGTCACAAAATTTCCCAAATCCCTTTAATGCTCAAACTTCTTTAATTATTGCATTAAGAGATGATGCGGTGATTGACTTAGAAATTTATAATCTTTTAGGTGAGCGTGTTGCTATAATGGCAAAGAGTGAATCGAGGCCTTCTGGATATTATACCTTTATTTGGAATGGCAGAGATGGATATGGAAATCCTGTTGCCAGCGGGGTCTATTTAGCCTATGGCAGGATAAAGGGCTCTAATGGGAAAACGATCAAAGCTCAGAGCAGAAAACTTCTCCTCGTAAAATAAATTTAATTTTTTTTCGTTCATATCCCTTAGTTGAAATCATTGCTACTTTAAGGGCCTGAAAAGTATGTCAATTAGAAGAATGAATATTCTTGAAAAAGAACTCAGATATACCTATTGTTATGATCATCACATCCTAAATTAGGGGGCATTTGTTAATTAGTGCCTATCAAGTAATAATGAGGTAAGGTATGAAATTTTTCAAAAATTCACTCTGGATCTTTTTGGCTTGGGCCGTTTTCCTTTTATCATTACCTGTGTCTGTGAAAGGTCAAGATAGAGTTGCTGTGGCTGTAATGGATTTAGAAGGCAGAGGTGTCTCTGCAATGGAAGCGCAAACGCTTACTGATCGATTAAGGTCTGAAATGGTAAATGTAGGAGCTTTTCAAGTCGTAGAACGTGGGCAAATGGAAATGTTACTTGAAGAACAGGGCTTTCAGCAAACAGGTTGTACCTCAGCTGAATGTGCCGTAGAGATGGGGAAGCTTCTTGGTGTACAAGCTATGGCGACAGGTAGCATTGGTAAGCTTGGAACAATGTGGACTTTGGATGTGAGGATGTTTGATGTAGGAACTGGAGAAATCAGTAGAGTTTCAAGTAGAAACTTTCAGGGTGGAGTAGAAGGATTGCTTGACTTAATTGTATTAGCTACTAGGGATCTTGCTGGTCTTTCTGTAGAAGAAGATCAGCCAGCTGCTGCTGAACCTGCTGTGGTTGATCAGGCTAAACCAACAAAGAAAAAGGGTGGTGGCTTGAAATGGCTGCTCCTTCTTGCCGCTGTAGGTGGTGGTGGCTACTATGCCTATTCTGAAGGATTACTTGATGGAGGTGCGGAAGATTTGCCTATTCCTCCGGATCCTCCAACTGCACCTGGCTCAAATTAATAGGAGGTAAGAATGATCAAAGCTATTAAAACAAAGATTAAATCTATTGCCCTAGCTTCTTTCTTGGTTCCTGTAATCGTTTTTGGTGGATCATACGATTTTCAACTTGGTAATATGGTTTTTGTTGAGGTTGACGAATTAAATGGTGCTCAGGAATGGAGTATGGAATTTTTTGTTTTCTATCATGGGGAAAGCTGGAAGGAAGGACAGGTTTATTTTGAACGATATCCTGATCCTGATTCTGATG
This sequence comes from Fidelibacterota bacterium, assembly GCA_045569115.1. Classification (GTDB taxonomy): domain Bacteria; phylum Fidelibacterota; class Marinisomatia; order Marinisomatales; family S15-B10; genus S15-B10. The sequence continues at coordinate 5,026 of JBJKZS010000099.1, forward strand.
AACCTGATATTTATCTTTATTCATTTTATGATGAAGACTCGAATGCTCCAGATATGGTTCTTGAATTTCATGCGGAACCATACACCACTGTTGATGAACCACTAGAACTACGTATTGCTCCAGCAAATGTAAATATTGGTGGTTTCAACTGGGTCTATGTTGAATATAATGGTGATGATTTATCTCTTTATTTTAATGGTAACGCAATGCTTGATGCAAGAAAGCAAGCTAATGGAGGTTTACATGGTTCCAGTGAGCCATTTAATTTCGGTACCAAGAATGAGGAATCTGGAGGAGAAGAATCAGCCTATACCATGGATGAAGTACATTTCATGCTTCGTACTAAGGGCGGAACAATAAACCCTCCTAACCAACGTTTTGAACCTTTTGAAGAGACCGTTATGCTCTGGCATTTTGATGAGGAAGAATTCGGAGGAGAGTTTGTAATTGATGCTTCTGGCAATGAAAATGACGGTGA
>JBJKZS010000100.1:0-5476 GCA_045569115.1 Fidelibacterota bacterium
GAAAGAATCTTTTTTCCGTTGACCGTATGAATAACTTCTGGATGAAATTGAGTCCCAAAAATATTGCTTCCTTCTCTTTCAGCAGCCGCTAATATCCCATTGTTGGATCGTGCTATAATTGACCAGTTTTTGGGCAATTCCTCTATACTATCTCCATGGCTCATCCAAACTTGGGTTCTTTCTTCAACTCCCTTGACGAGAATGCTGTCTTTTTCAATATTTATTTTTGTAAATCCATATTCACTTTGACTTGTTGATTTTACAATACCATCATCATGCTTTATTAAAAGACCAAAGCCATAACATATACCAAGTATAGGAACTCCAATTTCGAAAATAATTGCATTTAATGAAGGTGCGCCATCTTTATAAACACTATCTGGACCGCCAGATAAAATAATAGCTACAGGATTACTTTGAACTATTTCTTCAGTGGATGCTGAATGAGGTAGGATTTCAGAATAGACATTTTGCTCTCTGACCCTCCTAGCAATCAACTGGGTGTACTGCGAACCGTAATCTAAAATAAGAACCGTTTCTTTATTCAATATCATTTTCTAATTCTTTCCATTTCTCTAGATGAGGAATAGAAGAATAGCTTGTCAAATCACAATGTAATGGAGTAACAGAAACATAACCTGAGCGAATAGCAACATCATCAATGTTTGGATTATTTCCTTTGGGGGAAAACTCACCATCCATCCAATAATAGTAGTTTCCCCTAGGATCTGTTCTTTTATCGAATTCTTCAACAAAATTGCTTGTCCCTTGCCTTGTAATTCGAAAACCCTTCGCTTTTCCATTAGGAGTTTTTGGTACATTAATATTAAGAACAGTCTTAGGCAAGATCCCTTTAGCAAGAACTATTTCAACAATTTTTTTTGCTACCTTGCAAGAATATGAATAATCTGGAGACAACCAATCATCTAGAGATATAGCAATTGCTGGAACTCCCTGAATAACTGATTCTGCCGCAGCAGAAACTGTGCCAGAATAAAGAACACTCAAACCGATATTTGCTCCCCTATTTATACCTGAAACAACAATATCAGGCTTTCGCTTAAGTATTACATTGAAGGCAATTTTTATACAATCTGCTGGTGTTCCACTAACGGCATAGCCACAAAAACCATCCTTGTTTCCAAAATTATTTATCCTAATTGGATCTAAAATAGTAATTCCATGCCCAACACCACTTCTTTCAGCATCAGGTGCTACTACAATTGTCTCCCCGACTTCAGATAATGCTTCATGAAGGGAATAAATCCCATTAGAATAAATTCCATCATCATTTGTTACAAGGATAAGAGGCTTACTCATTAATTTCTGTATTTGCCTTTCCAAAGTCAATTATACGAGATACAATTTTCTTTAATTCCTGACGATGAACTATTCTATCAACAAAGCCTTTTTCAATCAAAAATTCTGACGTTTGAAAGCCTTCAGGAAGATCTTGGCCAATAGTTTGTTTAATTACTCTTGGCCCAGCAAAGCCAATTAAAGCTCCAGGTTCAGCCAAAATAAAATCCCCTTGCATAGCGAAGCTAGCACTAACACCTCCAGTAGTAGGGTCGGTTAATATAGAAATATATAAACCACCCATCTTGGAAAATCTAGAAAGCTTCGCTGATATTTTTGCTAGTTGCATAAGAGAATAAACTCCTTCTTGCATTCGTGCTCCTCCAGATGCACTAATTATAATTAAAGGATAACTTTCATTAAGTGAATGATCAATAGCACGAGATATTTTTTCACCTACCACTGAACCCATGCTCCCACCAATAAATGAAAAGTTCATTATGCAAAGGACAACATTTTTTTTATTTATAACCCCTAAATACGTATTAACTACATCTGGACATCCAGTTTTAATTACAGCAGCTTTCAGTTGATCAGCATAACTTTTCTTTGCTTTAAATTTAAGAGGGTCAGCTGAACGTAAATGCGAATTCAATTCATCATAGTTCAGATCATCAAAAAGTATATTGAGATAGTCTTGATAGGAAAGCCTGAAGTGGAACTGACAATTTGGACAAACCATAAGAACTCTTGACAATTCTCTTTTATAAAGAATTTCGTCACACTTTGGACACTTTTCCCAAAGTCCATCTGGAATAGATTTCTTTTGAGTAGTGGTTACCTTTTGTTTTTTTCGTTTGAACCATGTCATCATCGAGCATTAATTTGGTTATTATCTAACGATAATCCAATTTCAGTTCAACCTTGCTTTCAACCAATCTTGAAAGAGGTGATATATTCTGGCTCTAAGTTATAGAAATCTGGATTAACAATATTTTTAAAGCGAATTGAAGCCGCTTTCCCAATAGAAACTGCTGAAGGAAATACCTCGACAACATTTGATTCCAATTCTAAAATATCCAATAAATGCCCACATCGATAATGAACAATATTTTTATTGTTGTAAAGTTTTGGCGATAGTTTTTCCCATTCTATGCTAACTGGCTTGTCAATTCCTTCCCACCCATGTTTTTTTTTGCTAAATTTTTGGTAATAAACAATATCCTTATGTGAATGTAAAATTGTATTAACCTCATTAACCTGAAATTTACAGCTTTCAGTAATTGCAAGAAGTGTTGATATTGGAAGAAGTGGAACATTTAAACTAAATGCCATGCCTTTGGCAAAACTTAAACCTATACGAAGCCCAGTAAATGAACCTGGACCAATAGATATTGCGACTCCATTAATTTCAACAAAACTAAACTCAACTTCATCCATCAAATCTTTACAAAATTTAGGTAGTTTTTCAGCATGCTCTCGATTTAAAATTTGCTCCCGGCAGGCAACAACCTTATCTACTTCTAACAAAGCAATACCGCAAACGTCAGAAGATGTTTCAATCGCTAAAAGTTTCAAATTCCTTTATACCAATACTTATATTGCGTTGACATTCTCCCCTTATTTCTATTTTAACCCAAATAGCATCCGCAGGAATAATCTGGGGAAAAAGATCTGCCCATTCCACTACTACAATTCCTCCAGCTTGAAAATAGTATTCTAAACCCAAAGCCAAAGCCTCAGAGGGGGAGCTTAGTCTATAAAAAATCAAAATGATAGAGTGGTGGAATAGAATCATATTCACCAATCAACTTGAATGTTGGTGAGTTGACTATGTCCTTCACCCCTAGGCCAGCAGCAACACCTTGGGTAAACAGTGTTTTCCCACAGCCTAGGTCACCAGACAAAGCGACTATATCTCCAGCAGATAAAGAAGTTGAAAAATTATTTGCCTTATTATAGGTCTCAGCTGGAGAATAGGTAATAAATTCATTTATCATCTATCTATTCTCAAGAGTAATAACAGGAACTAGCATTTCCTCTAAAGATATTCCGCCATGCTGAAAACTATCTTGCAGTTCACCAAGATACTTATGATACTGAGTAGGATAAACGAAATAATTTTCATCTTTTGCGATGAGGTAATTAGTACCTTTTACTATTTCAGGAAGTTTATATTCCATAGGCCGCTTAATTACCAAAGCATCTTTATCAGAACACACTAAACTCCTTCCGTATTTGTATCTTACACCAGATGAAGTCTCACGATCAGCGGAAACTTTAACCCCATTCCTAACTCTTTTACTGCCATGATCAGTAGTTATAATAACTTTCATACCCATTTTCCCAGCAGTATTGAGGACCTCATATAACCATGAATTGGAAAACCATGTCTGTACAAGCTTACGATATCCAGCTTCATCAGGAATGACCTCTTGTAGCAAGTCAGACTCTGATCGATGATGAGTAAGCAAATCTACAAAATTTACAACTAAAGCTATTACAGATAGATCTCTGTATTCCTTTATATGTCTGAGAAACTGTTTGCCTTCTTTAGCTACATTTATTTTGTGATATATGTAGTTAATTTCTTTTCCTGTAATATTCTCCAGGAGATTGCCAAACATTTGGGATTCTACAGAATTCATAGTTGATTCATCATCAATTATTTTACTCCACAAATCTTTATCATTTTCCTGAATATCTCCTAGAAAACAACCGCTGAAAATTCCATTTCTAGCAAAGGGAGTTGCAGTTGGGAGTATAGAAACATGATAGTCAACTTCGATCTTAAAATTTTCTTGAATGAATGGAATCAAACTAAGGGATTGATCTAATCTCAAACAATCAATTACTATAAATAATATATTATCATTAGTGTCCAACAAAGGAGCAATGTAATCTGAGACCAGATCAACTGAAAGAGTAGGGCGATCTACTTCCATATTATTCATCCAACTCTTATAATTTTTTGAAATAAACTTAACAAACCCCCGATTAGCTGACCTTAGCTGTTCATTTAAAGTTTCACTTAAACCCAATTCCTTCTGGTTTTCAAGCTCAATTTGCCAATTCACCAATTTTAGATATAAAGCCCACCAATCATCTATTTTTGAAGCAGATATAAGCATCTCTTCTATTTCCTGAAATTCATCTAAATAATTCCCAGCGGTTTTCTTTTCAATAATTGATTCCTCTTCAAGAACTTTTTTACATGCTAGAAAAATTTGGCTGGGATTAACTGGTTTCGTTAGATAACCAGCAGTTTTTTCTGAAATAGCCTCATCCATAAGCCACTCTTCTTCATTTTTTGTAATCATAATCACATGAAGAAAAGGGGCTATTTCTTTAATCTCCCTAAGTGTTGATATTCCATCAATTCCTGGCATAACCTGATCCAAAAGCACTAAATCAAAATTCTCTTCCTCAACCTTAATAATTCCATCTCGACCATTAGTTACTTTTTCAACGACGTAGCCCTTTTCTTCAAGATAAAGAATATGAGGCTTAAGAAGATCAATTTCATCGTCTATCCACAATATTTTCCCTCGATACTTCAGATTCATATATTAATTATAAAAGACTTAGTAATGCTTTATTCAATTCAACAATATTTATTTTACTTTGCTGTTAGAGTCCAAACTCCATCCCAATCATCGCCGGGTGGATTATCTTTCAGATATTCACAACGCTTAACATATAGGGAGCTAGGATTTGTAGGTCTATAAGGAAACATCTCTTCCAATGCCTCTGATTCTTTAAAAGCATTAAGGCTTCTGTCCCAATTTTGTGACTTGTATAGCTCAAGACCTTCATTGAATACGGGAAGCATTTTTGAAAAATTACTATCCATTTGATCCTTTTCAGATATAAGCTCAAAAACCTTTACAGGCATTTTTTTTCCTTTAACTCTAACATTATCCAAAAAACGCCATTCAAATCTGTCCTTAACCGCATTGTATGTGTTTTCTGCAACCTGGATGTATACTCCATATTGTTTAGCTGATGCTTCAAGTCGAGCAGCAATATTAACAGTATCACCCATCATAGTATAGTTCATTCTCATATTAGAACCCATATTCCCTGTGACCATTTCACCAGAATTCAGACCAACACGATGTCTTGTATATTGGACAAGCTCAGGCCATTCATTTGACTCTTCCCATTTTTTTCTCAA
>JBJKZS010000101.1:0-5399 GCA_045569115.1 Fidelibacterota bacterium
TACACGGGGTGGGAGTTTCTGTTGTGAATGCTTTGTCAATGTGGTTAGAGGCAGAGGTAAAGAGAGATGGTAAAATTTACTCTCAAAGATATGAATGTGGATCAACAGTAACTCAGTTAAAATCTTCGGGTAAAGCAACCAAAACAGGAACTAAAATAACCTTTTATCCAGATGAAAAAATTTTCAAAAACATCTTTTGGGATTTTGAAGTTATTTCAGAACGTCTTCGTGAGCTTGCATATCTCAATAAAGACCTAGAAATCTCTATATCAGATGAACGCGCAGAAGGGCAAGAAAGAAAACAAGTTTTTAGATATAAGGGAGGCCTGTCTGATTATGTTAAGTTTTTAGATAGTTCCAGAAACGCGCTTCACGATAAAGTTATTGTAGTAACAAAAGAAACAGGAGAGGTACCCGTAGAAGTAGCTTTGCGTTACAATGATGGCTACAATGAAAACATACTCACCTTTGTCAACAATATAAATACTATAGAAGGTGGTACACATCTTTCTGGTCTTCGTTCTGCTCTCACAAGAGCCATGAACACTTACTCGTCAAAAAACAAATTAATTAAAACCAACAAAACAGAGAAAATCTCTCTTTCTGGCGAAGACTTTAGAGAGGGTCTTACGGCTGTTATTTCAGTAAAGGTTGCTGAACCACAGTTTGAGGGACAAACTAAAACAAAACTAGGAAACGGTGAAGTTAAAGGTTTGGTGGACGCTATTGTTTATGAGGGACTTCAAGAGTTTTTAGAGCAGAACCCCTCTGTTGGAAAAAGAATAATCGATAAAGCTGTTATGTCTGCCCGCAGCAGAGCAGCGGCTCGAAAAGCAAGAGAACTAATACGTAGAAAAGGAGCTTTAGAAGGTGGATCTCTTCCTGGAAAATTGGCAGATTGTTCTAGTAAAAACCCTGAAGAATGCGAACTTTTTCTTGTGGAAGGAGACTCCGCTGGCGGTTCAGCGAAACAGGGAAGAGATAGAAGAACCCAAGCAATTTTACCATTAAGAGGTAAAGTTATTAATGCTGAAAAAGCAAGAATTGACAAACTTCTTTCTAATAATGAAATCCAAACTATTATTACCGCACTTGGTACCGGGTATGGAGGTAATGGTGATATAGAAGAAGGGGAAAAACGAACAGGCGCTGAGTTTAACATAGAAAAATTACGCTATAAAAAACTTATCATTATGACTGACGCGGATGTAGATGGGAGCCATATTAGAACCCTATTATTAACCTTTTTATATAGAAAAATGCCAGACCTTATTTTTGGCGGACATGTATATATAGCTAGACCACCTTTATATAGAGTTAAACAAGGAAAAAAAGAGAGATACGCTTTTAACGATGAAGAGAGAGATTCTATTATTGATAGGTTTAAAAAAGAAAATAAAAACCAAAGAATAGACCTACAACGGTATAAAGGTTTAGGGGAAATGAATAAAGAGCAATTATGGTCTACTACAATGGACCCTAATTCCCGCTCTATGTATAAAGTTTCCGTAAGTGATTCTAGTGTTGCATCAAAACTTTTTATGGAGTTGATGGGCAGTGATGTTGAAGCAAGACGAGAGTTTATCACCTCACAGGCAAAATTTGTAGTCAATTTGGATGTATAGAAAGAGATTTTAATGGACCAACAACGTAGCATATCTATACCAAGAGACCTAACCGAAGAAATGAAAGAGAGCTATCTCAACTATTCTATGTCAGTAATAGTTTCTCGAGCTCTCCCAGACGCAAGAGACGGTCTTAAACCAATTCACAGACGAATTCTTTATGGAATGAATGAGCTTGGCTCTCATTGGAATCGTCCTTATAAAAAGTCTGCACGGATTGTTGGTGATGTAATGGGCAAATACCACCCTCATGGCGATTCGTCTATTTATGATGCCTTAGTACGAATGGCTCAAGACTTTTCTATGCGACATGAATTGATAGATGGTCAGGGAAATTTTGGTTCTGTTGATGGTGATAATGCCGCTGCAATGCGATATACAGAAGCAAGAATGACGAGATTTGGCAGTGAAATGCTCAAAGACTTGGATAAAGATACTGTTGATTGGCAGACAAACTTTGATGAAACCCTTGAAGAACCTATTGTGTTGCCAGCTTCTATTCCGAACCTTTTAGTAAATGGTTCGGAGGGTATAGCCGTAGGAATGGCAACCAAAATCCCACCTCACAATCTCGTTGAAGTCATAAATGCTACTGTGGAAATTATTGATAATCCAGAAGCATCAGTGGAAGAAATAATGAAACACGTCAAGGGTCCAGATTTTCCAACAGGTGCAACCATTGAAGGTTTAGATGGCATTAAACAAGCATATGAGACAGGCAGAGGAAAAATTACTGTAAGAGCAAAAGCTTTTATTGAATCTTTAAAAGGTGGAAAATCAAATATTATTGTTAATGAGATTCCTTACCAGGTTAACAAAGCGAATCTTATTGAGAAAATAGCTGACCATGTTAGAAATAAAAAAATTGAAGGAATAGCAGATATAAGAGATGAATCAGACAAAGATGGTATGCGTATTGTAGTAGAAACCAAACGAGATATAGTCCCAGAAGTTATTTTAAATCAACTTTATGTTCACAGTCAAATGAAAGACACCTTTGGTATTATACTATTAGCTCTTGTAGAAGGTGTCCCAAGAGTACTACCCTTCAAAACGCTTTTGACATGCTTTATAAAACATCGTCATGAAGTTCTTATAAGGAGAACAAAATACGATCTTAAAGTAGCTGAAGAACGAGCCCACATATTAGAAGGCCTAAAAATTGCCCTAGATAATATTGATGAAGTAATTGAGGTGATTAGAGGAAGCAAAGATCCAAACCAAGCAAAAGAAGGTTTGATGAATAGTTTTGAATTGTCGGAACGACAAGCTCAGGCTATTCTTGATATGAGACTCCAACGTCTCACAGGACTAGAGGTTGAAAAAGTTGTTGAGGAATATAAAGAAATAATCAAATTAATTGCCCAGCTTAAAGGAGTTTTAGATAGTAAGTCTCAACAAATGTCAATCATTAAAGAAGGACTTTTAGAAATACGAGACAGGTATGGTCAAGATAGAAGAACAGAAATTCAAGAGGTAGGCACCACTTTTTCTGTTGAAGATATGATTGCAGAAGAAGATGTGGTTCTAACATTTACATATAATGGTTATATAAAAAGAACAGCAGCTACCACATATCGAAGCCAGCGAAGGGGTGGTCGCGGTCTTCAAGGTGCTAAAGCGAAAGAAGAAGATTTTGTAGAACACTTATTTGTTGCAAACACACATGACTATATTCTCTTTTTTACGGATAGAGGAAAGTGTTATTGGCTAAAAGTACATGAAATACCACCTGGTGGAAGAGCAGCAAGAGGAAGAGCAATTGTTAATCTTTTAGGAACAGAACCTGGGGAAAAAGTAAAAGCATTTGTTAGTGTAAAAACTTTCGATGAAGATCGTTTTATCGTTATGGCTACAAAAAAAGGAAAGATTAAGAAGACCAAGTTATCAGCTTATGGAAAACCTCGAAAAGGAGGAATATATGCTATCGATATTCGAGAAGAGGATGAGCTGATTGAAGCAAAAATCACTAATGGAGAAAATGATATAGTTCTAGGCACGAGAGAAGGAAAATCAATTCGATTTCCAGAGTCAGACGCCCGACCAATGGGTCGAAAAACGAGAGGGGTTACCGGGATTAAACTATCGAGTAAGCATGATTATGTAGTTGGAATGGTAGTTGTTCGGCGGGAAGGAACACTTTTAGTTGCCACGGAAAAAGGCTATGGAAAACGAACAGATGTTGTGCAGTACCGTATTCAAAAAAGATCTGGCAAAGGTGTTCTAGCAATGCGTACCAACGAAAAAGTTGGAAAAATGGTCGCCATTATGGAGGTTGTAGATTCAGATGATTTAATGGTAATTACTGACACGGGCGTTTTAATAAGACAACCAGTAGAAAGCATTCGAACAATTGGTCGAGTTACACAAGGTGTAAAACTTATACGATTGGATGAAGGAGCAAAAATTTCATCATTAAGCAGAGTAGCGCATGTAGATACAGTAGAGGAAGAAGATCCATTATCAAAATCAGAAGAACCTACTAATGAGGTTAAGGATACGACTTAACAGTGATTAATTTAGACACCCTTAATTCGATAAAGGATCGTATTAAGGAAGCCCGATACCGAGCTAGTCGTGATAATGAAAAACCTGTTACAATAGTTGCCGTTACTAAAACTTTTCCATATACAGCTATAATTTCTGCTCAGCAAACTGGGCTTACAAATATTGGTGAAAACAGAGTACAAGAAGCAATTGACAAATTTCCAAAATTACCGCAATTACCAGAAATAAAAAAAAGACTAATTGGTCATTTGCAATCTAATAAAACTAGAAAAGCAACAACCCTTTTTGATTCCATTGATTCCGTGGATTCAATGAAGCTAGCAAAACGAATTAATAATATCGGTTTAGAGAAAAACGAGAAAACGGAAATTTTTTTACAGGTTAACACAGCAATGGATCCATCCAAATACGGGTTTTCACCCGACAACAAAGAGAGGTTTTTAGAAATCATCGAAATGCCTTATTTAAATGTAAAAGGATTAATGACTATTGGTTTATTTACAAGAGATAAAAGATTAACTAGAGAAACCTTTATTGAACTCTATTCACTACGAGAACAATTGAATTCACAACTTGCGGAACAACTTAAAATTGAAGAGTTGTCAATGGGAATGACAAACGATTTTGAAATAGCTGTTGAGGAAGGATCAACAATGTTGAGGCTCGGCTCAGCCCTTTTTGGGGAAAGATCACCACAATGATATATTTAAATTCATATTTGAATTTTTATTACAATATTTTTAATAAGGCCAAGAAAGAAAAATCACTTGCCGATCATTCTATTTATCAATGGAAAACAGAAACTATTATTTCACCAAATATCGATCTTTTCAATGCCGCAACACCCAAAAACCTCAGTTTATTAAAAATTGAATTTCAATCAACAAAATTAATTATAATTGACTTAGTTAAGACGAAGGAAGCTGTAGTACAAATCATAGACCACAGGAATGAATCTGGGCAAAACACATTAATAGGACGAACGCCTTATATGAAACTTCCAAGATTTCCAGATATGAGCAATCTCTATAATAAAAAGCATTTCGGACTCACCCAAAAAACTGTAAGATGTGTAGGTCCGGAACGTTATAAAAAACTAGAAGAAAACGAAACCTCTGAAATGGTGGCATTTATTGCCCTACCAGCTCATTATGTAGGATGGAAATTGACAGCACTTGGTTGGAATAAAGATTATGACCCAAAGGGTCAAAACCTTCAAGCAGCTATTAATTATTTGATTTAAATCAAATTCTTTTTTGTACAAAA
>JBJKZS010000102.1:0-5266 GCA_045569115.1 Fidelibacterota bacterium
CTTTCGTAATGCGTGGGTCGGGGGTTCAACTCCCTCCGGTGGCTCAAGAATATAAATATTCTCAGGTTAATATAGTTTCCGCACAAACCACAAGACTGTGATTCAAAAAACTTTTACAATTCTTCTTAGCTTTGAAAGCATGTATGTATCGGTGCTTATATTTATTAAGACCAACTGTTGTTAAAAGTTTTTCTAGAGTTTCTAATGAATGTTTTTTTCTATGAACATTTTCAAATTTTAATCGGATAAGGTTATAAATATTTTCTGGTAAAGCTGAATCTCCCCGAATACGTTCCTGTGGCACACAGAGAATCAAAATGCCACTTTTCTTTAAAAGACCACGTATACTAGTCAAAATATCGATTGGATCATCACGATGCTCCAACACATGGGAAAGAAGAACATATTGATATTTTCCCTTCCGATTTTCATAGAAGTCATCTCCGATATGATGAAAATTTAAGTTTGGATTATTCCGACGACATCTATCAATAGACTTTTTTGAAATATCCGCACCTTGTACATGCTCTCCACCAAATACTGCTGCTAATTTTCGGGTGTAATGACCTGTACTACATCCTAAATCTAGGATTAAACCACTATTACCTTTTCCTTTGATGGCTTCAACAATGAATTGTATTTCGCGACTTTTATAAGTAAAAAATTTTTGCCCAAGTAAAACCTTTGAACCAATAATACGCTGATAGAAAAGGTTATAGATTGAATTGCTGTCAGAATCAGACACTATTGATCAAAATATATCAAGCAGTTCCACTTCAAAAAGAAGCGTTGCATTAGGTGGGATTGGCCCTACTCCTTGTGTACCATAACCAAGGTCCGGCGGAATAATAAGTTCCCTCTTTCCTCCAACTCTCATTGATAATACGCCTTCATCCCAACCTTGAATTACAGAACCTACACCGATGACGAAGCCAAAAGGTTTTCCTCTGTCTACTGAACTATCAAACTTGTCTCCTTTATTATCAGGTTGATTTTCATCGTATAGCCAACCACTATAGTGTACTGACACACGTTGTCCTGATTGAGGCGAAGTCCCTTTGCCTTCTTTTACATCTACATACTTAAGTCCTGATTCTGTTTCCACAATATCTCCTGTTTTACTTCCGCATGCTATAAGTAACATCATAAGCGGTATAAATATTTTTTTCATGAACCTTTTCCCCATCTAACTATTACTGAAGGACAAGTCTACAGTATTTTTTTTTGAAATGCACATTCTATTTCAGATCGTTGGTTTTAGATAACTATCGCTCTAAATTAAATCATAATGAGTTTGAAAAATACATTGTTGCCACCTCTTGCTGAACGTGTTAGGCCAAAGATTCTTGAAGAATTCATTGGACAAAAACACTTAACAAAAAAACACAGCTTGCTTAATAAAGCAATATTTGCTGGAAATCTTTTCAGCTGTGTTTTATGGGGACCACCTGGGACAGGTAAAACAACCCTCGCTAAACTTATTGCAAAAAATTCTGACTTCAATTTCTATCAGATTTCAGCCGTATCCTCTGGCGTAAAAGATCTTAGAAAAATTATAACCTCTGCGAAAGAGAGTAATTTATTAATGAAAAAAACTTTGCTATTTATTGATGAAATTCATCGTTTTAATAAAGCCCAACAAGATGGACTTCTCCATGCCATTGAAGATGGTACTATTGTTCTCATTGGAGCAACGACTGAAAATCCTTCTTTTGAAATAATTTCCCCTCTTTTATCTAGATGTAAAGTCATGAAATTAAATAGCCTTCATAAGGAAGATCTATCCTCTATTCTTCAAAATGCTATGGACAATGACATTATTCTATCAAAAAAGTCAATTAATTTCGAAGAGGGTCTTAAAGATTACCTAATTCAGGTTTCAGGAGGAGATGCACGAAAAATGTTAAATACTCTTGAAGCAGCGGTAGTTATCGCGGGTGAGAAAGGTGAAACGTTGAACATTAATGAAGGTATATTGTCAGAGGTATTGCAATCTAAAACCCAACTGTATGACAAAGATGGGGATTATCATTACGATACTATTTCAGCTTTTATTAAATCCGTTCGTGGCAGTGATCCCGACGCTGCCATTTACTGGCTTGCAATAATGTTGGAGGGAGGTGAAAATCCCGAGTTCATTGCAAGAAGACTTATAATTCTTGCCTCTGAAGACATAGGAAATGCTGACCCCCAAGCTCTTGTTATTGCTAATGCTGGTTTCCAAGCTGTTCATATTATTGGTGTACCTGAAGCTGCAATCATTCTTGCACAAGTTACAATTTATCTTGCATCTGCAGTAAAATCTAATGCTAGCTACTTGGCTATTAAAGCCGCGAAAAATGAAATCAAGAAAAAGGGAACATCTCCTGTACCACTTCATTTAAGAAACGCAACAACAAAACTAACGGAATCGCTCAATTACGGAAAAAATTATGTATATCCCCATGATCAAAAGGATGCTTTTTTAGAAGAGAATTATTTCCCTGATAAAACTGGCCCTAAAATATTCTACAAACCTACGAATAGAGGTTATGAGGATTTCATATCTAAAAGCCTAAAAAAACTATGGCCTAAGCGTCGGAACTGATTCACAATTTTTTATGATAAGATTTCTAATTATTGGGGTTTTGATATCAACCTTACCTGCTCAAGCAAGTGACAGATTGAGATTAATTCATGCCGATCTCCTTGAAAATATTACTGATGAAAATGGTAAGGCAGTACAATATCTTACAGGAAACGTAAAGTTTCAAAAAGGAGCTTCAACAATTACCTCTGAAAATGCAATTTATTTAAATGGGGAGGGAATCGGTTCATTCACAGGGAATGTTCAAATGCAGGAAGAAAATCAGGTTTTAACATCGGATTCACTTAAAATTGATTCTAAAAATAATATTGTCACAGCTCATGGCTCTGTCAACTTTAAGGACAGTGAATATAGTCTAAAAACTAAACTTCTAATTTTCTATACTGAAGCTGATAGCGGTATCGCAAAAGGAGATGTAGAATTTATTCAGAAAGGTCAGACAATAAATGCAGGCCAAATCGTTTATAAAAAAGAGTCCAATAACGCAGCTAGCTATAGAGCAGAAAAAAATGTAACTATTATTGAAGAAGATAGAATTGCTACATGTGGTATTTCCATATATAATGCAATGTCCGATCAATCTAAACTACTTGAGAATCCTTTAGTAGTTCAAGAAGGTCAACAAATTAGCGGTGGTGAAATTCATTTGCAATATAGTGAAGACAAACTTTCGCTACTTTCCATACCTGAAGAAGCTCATATTATATATAATAGAGAAGGAAAATTAGCTACAGACTCTCTTTTTCAATTTTCCGATGATATGACAGGTGAACGATTGGAAGCGTTTTTAGAAGATGGACTATTAGATTCTGTGCGCCTTGAAGGAATGGCCACAACTCTTTACCATCTATTCGAGGATTCAATATATCAGGGAAAGAATATTGCCAGTGGGGATACTATTACCCTTCTTTTCAAATCTGATTCAACAAACAATAGAGATCTTAATTCCATTCATGTTGCTGGAGGAGCAAGAGGTGAGTACCAACCAGACTCAACAGCTAAAAAAATAGATGATTCCATAGTTTATCGGGCTGATACTATCCATTACAGTATTCCAGATCAACAAACCTGGTTGAGAAAAGATGTTGAGATTGACTATCAAGGAACAGAACTAAAATCTGGGTTTGTAAATGTTCTATGGCAAGAAAATCTAATGAAAGCATCCGCAGCACCTCCAGGTTTTGCAGAACCAGATACCAGTCAAAGACCTCTTTTCACTGAAGCTGGCAGAGAACCCATGCGTGGAGAAAGAATTACTTATGACCTTGCCACTGGAAGGGGAAAAGTTACACTGGGAACAACAAGAATGGATGATGGATATTACAGAGGAACCGAAATTCGAAATCAGGATAAAAAGGTGCTTTTTGTGGATAAAGGAATTTATACTACTTGTGACCTTATTGATGATCCTCATTTTCACTTTGCGAGTCGAAGAATGAAGATGATATTGAATGATCTAATTATTGCTAAGCCCATCATTCTTTATCTTGGTGGAATACCACTTATGGGCCTGCCTTTTGCGGTTTTTCCTGATCAGAGCGGAAAACGTCACTCAGGATGGATCATGCCATCCTATGGACAAAATATCAGCCAAGGTCGTTACCTTAGAGGGTTGGGCTATTTTTGGGCTGTAAATGAATTTCTAAATAGTCGATTTTCACTAGATTTTTATGATAAAGAAGGTGTTGTATTCCAGAATTCTAATAGCTATTTCAGACGCTATAAATATAGTGGAAGTTTTAATTTTAGATATAACCGTACTGTTGCTTCTGATGATATTTCGGAATTTTTTTCTAATCCTGGAGCCGTACGTTGGTCAGGGTCATGGAGTCATTCTCAGAAATTAAGAAAAAATCAATCACTCAATATTAATGGTCGATACTACTCAGATAGTTCATTTAATCAGAAGCTTGGAATTAATAGGGACACAAGACTAAATCAAAGTGCAGTATCCAATGCCACCTACTCAAAACGGTGGAGAGAATGGAACGCTAGTATTTCTGCAAATATTTCAGAGACAAAAAATTTAATGGCAAAAAATAAGATTGATCCTAAATCAATTTATTATCAGAAGCCTAATTCCTTAGGTAATAAAATTATTGAAAGCACCAGTGTTTTCCCCACACTTAACTTCAGAAAAGGTCAATCACAACTCCTAGGACGCGGAGTTTACTTTTCCTATGGTAGCTCATTGAAAAACAGAGGTCAAAGATTTCACGAATCTGAAGTTTCTAATGATTCAACTTTTATTTGGGGAGAACGCAAAACAAAATTTGATAATAGTTGGGTTCATAATATGTCTCTTTCTGGATCATCCCGTCTTCTTAAACATATTGCCATCCGTCCAAGCCTCAATTTTCGGGAAGAATGGATCAGCAGGTCTTTCAGTGCCTCAGGCTCAGATACTCTTGGTAAACCTCTTAATAGAGAACTAGTAGATGGATTCAAAGCTCGTCATGTAGGAAATCTTTCAGTAAGTGCTAATACTAAACTTTATGGTATACTTCCAGTTAAAATAGGAAACCTATCAACAATTCGACATACAATTACTCCTTCAGTAGGTTTTAGTTATCGACCCGATTTTACTGAAGAAAATTTTGGATATATCGAAAAACTTGAAGATGAAAATGGAAATTCTTATCCCTTTGATCCATTTCGTGGGACACTAATTGGCGCTAC
>JBJKZS010000103.1:0-5252 GCA_045569115.1 Fidelibacterota bacterium
CAAATGCCACAAATGATTAAAATTAATTATTACAGGATTCCAAGTGTTGAACGGTTTAAGGACACCATATACAGGTTTTATATTTTTTAATTCTGATTGAAAAGTTCCAAATATTTTATCCCAGACAATGAAAATCTGACTATAATTTTTATCTATATATTCAGGATTTATGGCATGATGGACACGGTGATGAGATGGAGTGACCAAAATCTTTTCAAGAAAACCAAGTTTATCAATTACCTGTGTATGATACCAAAACTGTAATAAAAGATGCAAAGGACTTAGAATAGCAAAAATTGCAGTAGGAATTCCTAAAAAAGCCGCAGGAAACATGAAAATTGCTGAAAAACGAATTGTGTCAGAAATTGATTGACGCAAGGCGCATGAAAGGTTGAATTCTTCACTGCTATGATGGATAACATGTCTATTCCAAAGGATATTAACTCGATGATTTAATCGGTGCATCCAATAACCAGAGAAATCTTCTACAATAAATGCAATAATTATCGACAACCAAAGTGGCTCTAGTTTTATAATTGTAAATCTATCTACCATCCAAGAATAACTTATAATCACGATACTAAATTTTATGGCATCCCTTATAATATTTGTCATTCCTGAACTCAAGCTCGAAATCATATCTGTTGATCTATTAATCTTAATACCTTTTCGCTTGGCCACAATGGATTCAAAAAGAATTAGAAAAACAAATATTGGAATTGCAAAATAAAGAGATGTTATATAAAAATTCATATTTACCCCTTAATACTAGAATCTAGAATAAAGGACTAAGTGTTCAACTAAATTAAAAAATAAACTACAGCAGATCAAGACACACCTTCTAGACTGTCTTACTAATTTAATTTAACTCTGAAAAGATTGTCTTATTTTATGCAAAGCCCGGGTGGTGAAATTGGTAGACACGCATGGTTCAGGGCCATGTCTCAGCGATGGGGTGCAGGTTCGATTCCTGTTCCGGGCACAAAATTAAAAATCTTTTCCCACTTCTGAATCATAAAAATCAATCAATTATTGTTTGCATTTTAATCATGCTAATATAAAAAGTAAATTATAGGGATATCAAAAATTAATAAATATTGATGAATATAAATTTAACAGGATATAAGGCCATAGTTTGCGGTAGTACCCAAGGAATTGGAAAGGCTACTGCTGAAGAATTAGTCACTCTTGGAGCTACGGTAACTTTAGTTGCTAGAAATGAAGAAGCATTGATAGCAGTTCGCGACTCACTTAATGGGAATGGGCATCAAGCTGTATGTACTGACTTTGATGATCAAAATATTCTTGATGAAAGGATAAATTCTCATGTTAATCGCCATGGTCCATTTCATATTCTTGTTAATAACACTGGAGGACCACCTCCAGGAGAAATCATGAAAGCTAATAATGAAGAATTAATTGAGGCCTATTCCAAACATCTAATTTGCAATCATATTCTTACAAAGGCCGTTTTGCCAGGGATGAAATCAGATGGATATGGAAGAATAATTAATGTAATTTCAACTTCAGTAAAAGAACCCATTCCTAACTTAGGTGTATCAAATGTAACTAGAGGGGCGGTAGCAAATTGGGCCAAAACCTTATCTCGCGAAGTATCCTCTTTTGGTATCACAGTTAACAACATACTGCCAGGAGCTACAAATACAGCACGTCTAAAGTCAATTATATCAGAGATTGCTTCTAAACAAGATTCAAATTCAAAAACGATAGAGAATGAAATGAAAAATAAAATACCAGCAAGACGGATAGCACAACCAGAGGAAATAGCATATGCTATTGCATTTCTAGCTTCGCCGGCAGCCTCTTACATCAATGGCATAAATCTTCCAGTTGATGGAGGCAAACTGATGTGCCTTTAATAAAAGAAAAATCTAACTTAAAACGAATTCAATTCGACCAGATACTATCCCTAGATGGCGAATGGGTTAGGAATCAAGTACTTCGTTTCTTCTCTGAAGATGCTCCATATGGAGACTTGACGACAGAATCCTTTATCCCTCCTGAAGACATAGGAGAAGCTGAAATTATAGCTTGCGAAAATGCTGTATTCTCTGGCGCTGAAGTTCTCCGCCATTGTTTTGCTGATTTATCAAAGGTTAAACTACTCGTTAATGATGGAAATATTGTTGAGGAAGGGACTACGTTGGCTGTAATTGAAGGATCTGTTAGAGATATATTAACGAGAGAGAGAGTTGTATTAAACTTAATGCAAAGGTTATGTGGTATTGCTACAAATGTGAAGAAATATGTTGATGTATCAGCTCCTCCAGAGTTTATTATACTTGATACTAGAAAAACAACGCCTGGATTAAGACGTTTAGAAAAATATGCTGTAGCATGTGGAGGAGCTTATAATCATCGGATGGATTTATCATCAGCTATTCTTATTAAGGATAATCACATTGCAGCGGCTGGAGGATTAAAGAATGCTGAGGCTTTTACACGAAGTATTCACCCAAAAATTCCTGTCGAACTTGAGGTTGACTCAATTGTTCAAATTGAAGAATCAAAAGATATTGAGTTGGATGGCTTTCTACTAGATAACATGACACCTGATGAAACTGAAGCTTGTGTTAAATTAATACGTAAATTTAAAGATGGGGATTCAATATTTATTGAATCTTCCGGATCAATAACACTTGAAACACTACCAAACTATGTGTGGACAGGCATAGATGCAGTTTCCATTGGTGCTCTAACCAATCAAGCTAATAGTATCGATATAAAATTAGAATTAAGATAATATATTTATGATAGTTAAAAACATCAGAAAAAAAGAAGGTAAGAAAACATGGTAAAAATACCACTTCCAATAAATATTAAAGAATGGATTGATAATAACCGTGAACTTTTAAAACCACCTGTGGGTAATAAATGTATTTATGAAGATTCTGAATTTATTGTGATGGTTGTTGGTGGACCAAATGCTCGCAAAGACTACCATTATGAAGAAGGAGAAGAATTTTTCTTCCAGATCGAAGGTGATATTAATTTAAAAATAATTACAAATAACGAACAGAAAGATATTCCTATTCGAGAAGGAGAAATATTTCTTCTACCACCTAGGACTCCACATTCTCCCCAACGTCCTGAAAATACCATTGGTATTGTTATTGAGCGTAAGCGAAATCCAGGTGAACAAGATGCTTTCATGTGGTTTTGTGACAATTGCAATTTCAAACTATACGAAGAATTTTTTCAGTTAAATAATATTGTCGATGATCTACCACCTATTCTGAATCGTTTCTGGGAAAATCAAGAATATCGAACCTGCAATGATTGTGGTGATATAATGGCGAAGCCTGATTGAAGTATTAGTTTGCTAAATGAAAAAATTTAGAGAAGAAACTAATATGGTCATTTTGAATAGTTGGCAAACTAAATGTTTTCAACATTAATTTTGTTTAAACCAATTAAACCCTCATTTTAATAATGGTTTTATATTACAAAATATAAATAAGTACTATGTTTTCATTAGGATGGGTCTCTTCTAATCATTTGATGATATGACTAATTTTAAAAAAGGGAAGAGTTTTGCTGAACGCTTAGACTTAGAGGATCCTTTAGCACAATATAGAGAAAATTTTCACATACCTAAATCTCAGAATGGTAATGATGTTATATACTTTTTGGGTAATTCTCTTGGTTTACAACCTAAAGGTGCCATTGATGCAGTTATGGAAGAGATGAAAAAATGGCGTTTCATTGCGGCCAAAGGACATAATCAAGGAAAAAGACCATGGTCTATTTATGAAAAAAATTTAAATAAGGATTTGGCATATATAGTAGGTGGATTAGACTCAGAAGTCGTTGCAATGAATTCGCTCACAGTTAATTTACACTTACTTATGATAACATTCTATCGCCCATCAACTGAACGATATAAAATATTAATTGAAGAAAATGCATTCCCTTCTGATCAATATGCAATAGCATCACAACTGCAATTTCATGGCTATGATCCTAAAGATGGCATTATACAACTAAAAGGAAGGGAGGGAGAAAAAACAATCCGCCATGAAGATATTTTGGACATTATTGAAAAAGAAGGTGATTCTATAGCATTAATACTTCTGGGTGGAATTAATTACTATTCGGGACAATTATTTAATATTAAAGAAATAACTAATACAGGTAGGAGAAAAGGATGTATCGTTGGTTTTGATTTAGCACATGCTGCCGGAAATGCTGAACTTATGCTTCATAACTGGAATGTAGATTTTGCTGCATGGTGTAATTATAAATACTTAAATGGTGGACCTGGAAGTATAGCTTCTGTTTTCATTCATGAACGGCACAATTTTGATACTGACATTCCACGGTTAGCTGGGTGGTGGGGACATGACAGAGAATCAAGGTTTAAAATGCCATCCAAATTTAAACCTCTTCCAGGAGCTGAAGGATGGCAGGTAAGTAATACAAATATACTATCAGCAGCATCACTTATTCCTTCTCTTGGTATTTTTAAAGCATCAGGCATGAGTAAATTGAGAGAAAAAAGTCTCAAAATGACAGGCTACTTGGAATTCTTACTTGATGATCTCAATTCAAATAAAATTTTTGAAATAATAACACCTAGGAATGAAAAAGAGCGAGGTTGCCAACTTTCACTTTTATTTGATTCAAATGGAAAGGAAGTTTTTCAACAACTAAATGCAAATAATGTGATCTGCGATTACCGAGAACCTGACTTAATTCGATTCGCCCCTGTACCTCTATATAATTCATTTAATGAAATCTATAAATTTGCAGGAATCTTAAAAGGCCTAATTTAATTGGCTATATCAAAAAAAAAAGAAATCCTCATTGTCGGCGCGGGCTTAGTTGGACCAATTCTTTCACTCTTTCTTGCTAAGCGAAACTACTCTTGCACAATAATCGAAGGTCGAAATGATATGAGGTTAAAAAAGGTTTCAGATGGAAGATCTATTAACCTAGCTATTTCAGAAAGGGGACTACATGCTTTAAATCAAGTTGGTATAAAAGAATCTGTACTTAAAGAAGCAATACCTTTGAAAGGACGTCTTATCCATAATTTTAATGAGCAAACATCTTTTCAACAATATGGTCAGAATAAGAATGAAGTAATATATTCTATCTCAAGATCAAAATTAAATAATTTTCTATTATCATCATCAGAAAAAACTGGTAAAGTAAAAATTTTTTTCAATGAGAAATGTTTAGACGCAGATTTAATTGCTGGGAACGTTAAACATAAAAATAAACTGACG
>JBJKZS010000104.1:0-57347 GCA_045569115.1 Fidelibacterota bacterium
TTCCCAAAGGTTTTCCTTTATCCCTTCGCGATAATTATTATATCGTGCCGATACGAATAAAAAATCTGATAATCGATTAATATATTGCAAATAAAGAGGATTAAGCGGTTCCTTTTGGTTAAGATTAACTAAGTCACGCTCAGATCGCCGGCAGACAGCCCTAGCTTGATGGAGCAAAACACTACCCCTAGAACCGCGTGGAAGGACAAAGTCTTCTAATGGTGGAAGATCCGAATTTAATGTGTCAATTGCTTCCTCAAGTAAACCAACATCTTCAGGTTTACCAAATTTAATGATCATCAGGCAAAGCAAGTTCTCCACCTATATGGAACAACACTTGTTGAATGAGATTTAAAGTATGAACAATTTTTTCATCAACCTTTTCTGAAAGAACTACACCTAGAACTGAGTTTAGTTCATCAAGAGAACCAAATGCAATAATACGACAAGAGTTTTTCATAACACGTTCACCTTTGCCTAGGCCTGTGCTTCCATCATCTCCTGTTCGGGTATATACTTTAGTTATTCTCATAAAATAGTTGATTTGTATTAAGTCAAATCAAAGAAAGAAAATCCAACTGACAAGAAAGAATATTGGGATTAGAATTGGGACAGAATATTTTATCATATAACCAAAAAAACTGGGCATTTCTATTCCCTGTTCCTCAGCAATAGCTTTTACCATAAAATTGGGTGCATTACCAATATAGGTATTTGCCCCCATAAATACCGCACCCGCTGAGATTGCAAGTAGAGTTTGATGTAAATCACCCATCAACTCTATAGGATCACCACCGGCTGTGTTAAAAAATACAAGGTATGTTGGCGCATTATCCAAAAAACTTGACAGAATACCAGTAGCCCAAAAGTAGGCTACATTAATTGGATCCCCCGCTGAAGTTGAAACAGTTCCAACAACACTAGAAAGCGCACCTTCCTTACCAGCCTTAAGTATCGCAATAGCCGGAATAATGGTAACAAAAATCCCGGCGAAAAGTTTAGCAACCTCTTGAATTGGGAACCATGTAAATTGATTTCTTTTTCGAATATCTATTGAGGTTAAACTCCAACTAGTAAATGTAAGAGCCAAAAGAAGCAAGTCACGGGATAAATTCTGAAGCTCAACTTCTACATGATACACAGAAAAAGAAATATGAGGATTCCATATTCCACTCATAAGAACAGCCCCAACCGCAAATGCAAGAATTATAAGATTATTCGAGCCTTCAAGTCCTAACTTCTCATGTTCAGCTTCTACTAGGGGAGCAGTTCTATTTGGCTCCTGTTTCATATAAAATGAGTCTATGAAATAAAAAAGGATCCATAGAATTATTGATACTACCATCATAGGAACAAACATCGCACTAGTTGTCCAGAAAAAATCAATGCCTTTAAGAAAACCTAAAAATAATGGCGGGTCACCCAACGGTGTTAATGATCCCCCCACGTTTGCAACAAGGAAAATGAAGAAAATAACAACATGAGTCTTTTTTTTCCTCCAAGAATTTGCCCGAATTAGAGGTCTTATAAGCAACATAGCAGCGCCTGTTGTACCCATCCAGCTAGCAAGTAATGTTCCAATGATCAAGATTGCAAGATTAAGTACAGGAGTTCCTCTAAGAGATCCTTTAATCCTGACTCCTCCAGCAATTGTAAATAGCGCTAGCAGTAAAATAATAAAGGGTATGTATTCGAGTAAAAAAACATGTAGTAATTCATAAACTGTTACTGAAAAACCAACCTTTACAACCATTGGTAGCAGTAATAGAATAGCCCAAAATGCGGAAACTTTTCCAAAATTATGGTGCCAAAATCTAGATGCTAATAGTGGGAAAATCGCGATAGATAACAAAATACCCGCAAATGGAATTACCCATATAACTGATAAATCACCCCCCTTAAGATGAGGTGCTAAATGTCCATCAGATGCCGCAAAAACAATCCCTGGCAAGAAAGAGAGAAATATAAAAATAGTTTTTTTCATGATTATAACTGGCTCAAACTATTGATAAATTACATTATTGAAAATGGAAAAAACGCAGAATCAATTTTTTTTTTCATAAATGGGAAACTCTAAACCTTTAAAGTAATTTTTATTATGGAAATTATTTTCGTTCTAATCATTTTATCTCTTGCTTTTTTTGGCATGTCAATTGGTGTTATTCTAAAAAACAAACCTCTTCAGGGTTCATGTGGTGGTCTAAACCAAGAAGGAGAATGTTCTATATGTGGTGGAGATCCTGACAAGTGTGATGAAAAAGACAACTCTTAACCAAACACATCATAGGCTATCATATCTTCTTCAACACCCATTTCAAAAATCATATTTTCACAGGCCGTAACCATCATCGGAGGACCGCACATATAGTACTCTACTTCTGAAGGATCATCATGTCTTTTTAAATAATGTTCATGGACTACTTGGTGTATGAAACCAACAGGTCCATTCCATTGATCTTCTGGCAGTGGTTCCGATAAAGCTACTTTGTAAGTAAAATTAGGGAATTCTTCAGCAATTTTTTTGAAATCATCATCATAAAACATCTCTCGTACTGATCTTGCTCCATACCAAAATGAAACTTTCCGCCCAGTTTTGAGAGTATGGAACAAATGGAATAGATGTGATCTCATTGGAGCCATACCAGCACCGCCACCAATATATATCATCTCCCTATCCGTATCCTTTATGAAAAACTCGCCATATGGTCCCGAAATTGTCACCTTATCTCCTGGCTTTAAATTAAAAATATAACTTGATGCAATCCCTGGTGGCGTGACATCCCAAAGCTTTGGGGGAGGAGTCGCAATCCTAATATTTAAAATAATTCGATTTCCTTCTGCCGGATGATTAGCCATGGAATAAGCCCGGAATACAGACTCTTCATTATTTGCAGTTAAATCCCAAATATTATACTTATCCCAATCTGGGTGATACTGATCCTCAACATCAAAATTACTGTAGAGTAAATTAGAGTATTCAGGGATATCTATTTGGATATACCCACCAGCTTGAAAATCAAGATTTTCACCTTTAGGTAAATCAAGAACAAGTTCTTTTATAAACGTAGCTACATTCTTATTTGATACAACAGTACATTCCCATTTTTTGATTTTAAAAATTTCTTCCGCTACATGAATTTTCATATCTTCCTTAATTTTAACTTGACAAGCCAATCGCCATTTATCCTTGGCTTCGTTCCGACTAATATGCCCCATTTCCGTAGGAAGAATTTCTCCACCCCCTTCTAATATCTGACATTTACACATCGCACAAGTTCCACCGCCACCACAAGCTGAAGGGAGAAAAATACTTTGTGATGACAAAGCGCTCAGAAGTGTCTCTCCAGGACGAGTAATTAGGGGAGAGGACTCATCATCATTGATTAGAATAGATACATCTCCTGATGGAAGCAGTTTATTACCCGCAAAATTTAAAATCAGTACTAACGCAATAATAACCCCGGTAAAAACAATAATTCCCGCAATGGTTGTCTCAATCATAGGTCAATTCCAGAAAAAGCCATGAATGCCATAGAAATTAAACCCGTTAAAAGCATAGCCATCCCAACGCCCCTTAAATGTGTCGGAACATTTGAGTAACGAAGCCTGAACCTGATTGCCGCAATAGAAACAATTGCAAGAAAAAAACCAAAACCTGAGCCAAAACCAAAAACCAATGACTCTAAGAAAGTATATTCTCTTTCAACTAAAAAAAGAGAGCCTCCTAAAATAGCACAATTCACAGCAATAAGAGGGAGATAGATCCCTAAACTATGGTGCAGGGTAGGTGAAAATCGATCTAAAAACATTTCCACTAGTTGAACCATTGCAGCAATCACAGCAATAAAAACAATATTGTTAAGATAAGATAAATCTATATCTGAATAGCCTAACCATGATAAAGCTCCATCTTCTAGTAAATAATGATGTATTAACCAATTTGCGGGTGCTGTGAGAGTTAGAACAAAAGTAACAGCCTTTCCAAGACCAATTGATGTTTCAACTTGTTTAGAAATTGCTAAGAAGGAACACATACCCAAGAAATAGGCAAGAACGATATTTTCAATAAAAATTGATTTTGTCAACAGACTAAGATAATGCTCAAAGCCCATTACTGCTCCTCCTGCTTTGTAAATTGAAGCTGAAGCCATACAATTAAACCCAGAACAATAAAAGCCCCAGGGGAGAGCACCATTAAACCAAGATTTTCATATCCTTTATCATATAACCAAAGAGGAATAATTTGATAACCATAAAGGGTCCCCGAACCAAGCAGTTCGCGAAAGAATGAAACCATTATTAGAATTCCACCATATCCTATACCATTTCCTAAACCATCTAGGAATGATTTACCTGGAGAGTTCTGCATTGCAAAAGCTTCAGCACGTCCCATAACAATGCAGTTAGTAATAATCAAAGCAACAAAAACTGTTAACTGTTTACTCATATCATACATATAGGCTTGAAGAACCATGTCAATAAAAGTAACAAGACCCGCAATAATCGAAAGTTGTATTATAATCCGAGTTCTATTTGGGATAAATGATCTAATTAAAGAAACAATAGAATTTGACATCGTAAGTACAAATACAACAGCAGCTGTCATTATGACAGCTTGATCTACTCGAACAGTAACAGCAAGGGCTGAACATATACCCAACACCTGAATACCAATGGGATTATTCCTCATTAAAGGATCAGCAATAGCCTTACGTGAGGATTTATTTAAGATTGCCATGTAATTGATTCCTTTTCCTTCTTACGAATCCTCTTAAAAAATGGTTCATACTTACTCAAATCTTCTTTGAGAAAACTATTAACACCTTTTGAGGTCATTGTAGCACCTGATATGCCATCCACTTGATGATAGGATTCACTTGAACTCTCATCAACCTTTCCTTTAACAACTTGAATACTTATTAATCGTCCATTGTTATCTACTACTTTTTTCCCGATGAAATTACTGGTGAACCAATCTTTTTCTACTTCACCACCAAGGCCTGGAGTTTCTTTATGTTTATAGAATTGAATACCTTTCACTGTTACAGCATCAGGTTCAAGAGCAAGATACCCATATAATGTCGACCATAAGCCACGACCAATTACCGGAATAGCATAACCTTCAATTTTATCATCAATTATTTTCGTAAAAAGAGGGAAAAATGTAGTATCACTCTCAGGGTTTATTAAATCAAGATCTACACCCTTAACTTCTTGGCCTTGTCGATCTAGAATGGAAGTTCTAATATAGTTGTCATACAAAGACTGTACTGTTTCATTGGTCCACACTTCCCCTTCATTTTCTCTAACATCTAAAGCTCTAAGAATATTTTTTTTCATATCTACAGCAATATTTTGCTCGGTAATTAACTCTAGCTTAGAAAATGCCATTGATAAAAGGAAACCTAGAATTATTGTTACTATACTAGTAAATATTAAGACGTAATTGTTACTTCGCATATCTGGCCATTCGCTGTTTAATATTTTTTTGAACCACAAAATAATCAATAAAAGATGCAAATGCATTCATCAATAAAATTGCTAACATTACACCCTCAGGATAGGCTGGATTAATACTACGAATTACAATAGTTAGAAAACCTATCATGAAACCATATATCCATTTGCCCCTATCAGTATGAGGACCAGTGACAGGCTCTGTTGCCATAAAAACAGTACCGAATAAAAACCCGCCCATTACAAGATGATAATGTGGTGGAATCGTAAGCATGCTATTACTAGAAAATGGTGCAAGTATATTAAAAAGAAATGCAGTAGAAAAAAGTCCAACTACAGATGCTAACATTGTTCTCCAAGAAGCAATCTTGGTAATTATTAAAAAACAAGCACCTAATAGAATCAAGATTTTGCTGGTTTCACCTACTGAGCCAGGAATAAAGCCAATGAACATATTCCACCAAGAATAATCAAACTGAGTAACATTATTTAGAAGATTAACGCTATCAGCATTGACTGCTGCTGCTGGGATTGACAATGCTGTAGCACCAGAATATCCATCAGGACCAATTGCCCAAACTTTATCACCTGAAATAGCTGTAGGATAAGCAAAGTAGACAAATGCTCTAGCTGTAAGTGCGGGATTGAAAATATTCATTCCAGTTCCACCAAATACTTCTTTACCTAAAACTACACCAAAAGAAGTTCCCGCTGCCACCATCCATAAAGGAGTATCAGGAGGCATAGTAAGCGGTATAAGGGCACACGTAACAAGAAAGCTTTCTGTTACTTCATGTCTACGTATTATAGGAAAAAAAAGTTCCCAGAAAGCACCTGTCGCAAAAGTAATTAATAAGACTGGCAAGACATATTTCATGCCAAAAAAGAAATTACCAAACAATCCCCTAGGAATATTCAAAGCCTTTGCATTTAGATAGCCAATATTGATAGCACCAAAGAAATAGCATGGAATTAGAGCTACAACAACAAGAATCATAACTCGTTTGATGTCAATACTATCTCGAATATGAGGACCGTGAGAAGAAGTTTGAGCATCTGTAGAAAATAATATTGTCTCTGTAGCCTCAAAAACAGGGTAGAGCCTTTCAAGAAAACCTCCATCCTTAAATTTGGGCTCTAGTGAATCAAAAATATTTTTTAAGAATCTCACTAAGTTCCCTCATCCCAGATCATATTTAGCCCACGCCGAACCATTCCCCCTACATCAATTTTACTTGGACAGGCAAATGAACAGAGTGCTAAATCTTCCTCGTCACATTCAAGTATACCTAGCTTTTCCATCAATTCTAAATCATTGGCAACTATAGCGCGATAAAGTTCATTGGGCAGTATATCCATTGGTAAAACAGCTTCCCAAGATCCAATTGGAACAATAGGTCGTTCACTTCCATTATTAAGCGTCGTAAAATAAAAATTTTTGTTTCTCTTACCGAAGAAACTATTCGTCAGTGAATAATGAGAGTCCGTTCCACCAAGTTGAAAAAGTCCGAGAAATTTTCGCTTCTCAGATTTTGGTACTACGCTGACACAACTGTGATAAAAACCCAGATGACCATTTTTGGATGATTCCTTTCCAGTAAGGATGTCACCAGATACAATTCGGTTGTCACCCTGCTTTATTTGATCTTTAATGATTGTATCAATAGATGTACCCAAACGTGACCTAAGATGAATTGGATTAGTTACATTTGGTCCTCCAATTGAAACTATAATACTGGGGTCAAAGTGCCCTGATAGAAAATATTTGCCTAAAAGACATACATGCTGGGCCTCAACAGTCCAAATAACATCACTAGGCTTTAACGGAGCAATATGGTGGATTTGGATACCAACATTACCAGCGGGATGAGGACCTTCAATAGTATTAAGCTTAATATTTTTTAAATCAGAAAATATATCTGAGTTATTCCGTACTGTTAAATGAACTGAACCATCTGTTAAACATGATAAAATATCTAACCCCGCTTGAAATTCAGTCTTTTGATTTGGTAATACTAGTTCGAGATCTGGTAACATCGGCGAAGTATTGTACCCTGAAACAAATATATCTCTTGGTGATTCTTTAGGGTTTGCAACTTTATTAAAAGGACGTCGGAGTATGAATGGGAAAAGATTGCCAGTTAGTAAGCGGTTAATTACTTCTTCTTTATTTAAATTTGATAAAGTGTCTTTAGAATAGATTTTTTCTCCTAATACCTCACTTTCCTCATCAAGAATAATAGTGACTTTTTCAATTACTCGCCTTGAACCATATCTAATCTCTTTAATAGTTCCATTTCCTGGAGAAGGCCATTTCACCTCTGGCATCAATTTATCAAAAAATAACGGTGCCCCAAGATGAACTCTTTCCCCTTCCTTAACTAATAGCTTAGGCTTTACATATCGGAAACTGTTGGGATGAATAGCTACTGAATGGGGGAAAATGCACTCCTTGATTCCAAAGGTAGGCTGACCTGCAATATTAATGTTGTGACCTTTTTTGATTCTAATAAAAGTCATTGTTATCCTTATCTCAAAAACAATTTATAGCAAATTAATTCCAGTAAGATTTTGAAAAAAATCAGAATCCAGACACAAAAAACTTCACAGAACTATTAACCCAATCAGCCAAAAATGACCAGCGAATACCAAAAATTATAGAGGGTATACCTGTAACTAATATAATACCAGCCGAAACACCTTTCGGGATATAAAGGTCTCTCTGTCGATCTCCTTGAAAATACATTACTTTAACGACTCTCATATAATAATAGAGTGAGACTACACTATTTAGCACACCAACAATAGCTAACCAATAAAAAGTAGACCCTCCATTAATGAGCGCAGCAAAAAGATACATTTTTCCAATAAAACCAGCCGTTGGTGGAATACCTGTAAGAGAAAACATAAAAATTGTCATAAAAAATCCAAGATATGGTGATTTCCATCCGATTCCGCTGTATTCATCAATATTCTCCGTACCATATTGGTTAAAAACCACTATAGAGATAAAGAAAGCTCCCAACTGCATAAAGAGATATACAATTAAATAAAATATTATAGCATAAATGCCTTCTTGAGATAAAACAGGTACAGCCATAAGTATATAGCCTGCATGTGCTATACTAGAATACGCAAGCATACGCTTTATATTGTTCTGCTGAATTGCTATGAGATTCCCAACCGTCATAGTTATAGCAGAAATTATCATGAGTATATCTTGCCATGGAACACCCGCAATAGATTTCCAAACTTGACTATTAAATGGTTCTTCAATAGCAAAGGTCGAATTAAAAAATCTAATCAACAAAGCAAAGCCTGCGGCCTTTGGTGCTACTGAAAGATACGCTGTAACTGGTGCTGGCGATCCTTCATAAACATCAGGAGTCCAAAAATGAAAAGGAACAATAGCAATTTTATAACCAAAACCAGCCATAATCATTATAGTTGCTATTGTAAGAGCAAGGTTCGATTCAGATCCAAGTGCAACTACAGCATTCCCTAATTCTAACAACTTCATTGTTCCAGTAAGACCATAAAGCAAACTAAAACCATAAAGCATTATACCAGAAGAAAAAGCACCATAAATAACGTATTTTAATGAAGCTTCATTCGATGTCACTTTATCCTTAAGATAGCCAGCAAGAATAAAAGAAGTAATAGAAACAACCTCAATGGCTAAATATATCATAATGAGATCTATACTTGATGCCATAAGGAACATCCCAAGTACCATTACAGCCATCAATGCATAGTATTCCCCTGTTCGAACCGATTTAAGCTCATCAGTTTTCATTGACATCATTACTACAATTAAAGTAGCTAATAGAAAAACAAATTTGAAAATTCGGGAGAAAGGGTCAACAACAATAGTATTAAGAAATAGGTTCGTGGTTTGATCTGGCGGAGAAAGCCAAAGAAAAAATGATGATATAGTTAAACCTGCAATTACAAGGTAACCTACTTTTTGAACATTTCGATCTGAAACAATTAGATCAACAATAACAGCTAAAAGGACAGTTCCTACAATTATAAGCTCAGGAATAAAATATAATATACTCTGAATATTTCCCATATCACTTCAATGTCATTAGAGAACTGACTTGAACAAGTTCAATAATATGAGCAATGGTAGTCTTCATTACATTAATCATAGGTGATGGGTAAACTCCAAGGAAAATAACTAAAATCGCCAAAGGTATAATAGTAAAGAGCTCTCGATTGTTGATTTCCTCAAGGTCTGAATATTTTTCATTAAGTTTACCAAGAAACACCCTTTGATAAGACCAAAGGAAATATGCGGCATTCAGTAGAATCCCAAGAGTCGATATCATAACAATGGTACGATAAACAGGAAAAGCACCAAGAAAAACCATCGCTTCGCTAATAAATCCAGAAAGACCTGGCAAGCCAAGACCTGCAAACCAAGCAAGAGCAACTACTCCAGCATAAATAGGAGTTTTTGAAGCCAAGCCACCAAAACCATCTATATTTCTATGATGAGCTCTATCATAAACAACACCTACTAAAATAAATAGCATAGCAGTAATAGTTCCATGGTTGAACATCTGTAAAACAGCACCATTCATTCCTAGCTGTGCTGCGGCAGAGTTAAAACCATGCTCGGCACTTGCGGCTACTACAGCTGCCATACCAAGCATCACATAGCCCATATGACTTACAGATGAATATGCAACCATCTTTTTCAAATCGGTCTGGGCAAGAGCGCAAAGAGCACCCCATATAACATTAATTAAAGCAAGTACAGCAAGCGCTCCAGCAAACCAAACAGTACCATCAGGAATCATTGGGAAATTTATCCTAAGCATACCATAAGTACCCATCTTAAGTAGTACACCTGCTAAAATGACAGAGATGGCAGTAGGAGCCTCAACATGAGCAAGTGGTAGCCAAGTATGGAAAGGGAAAATTGGAACTTTAATAGCAAACCCAATAAAAAGTAAAATCCAAACTACTTTAACACCACTAAAACCCCACCAAGAAAGTGTACCTAGAGCTGTTGGAGCAGTTTCTATCAATTCAATCATATTAAAGGTTTGACCACAAGTAAAGTATAGAGCCAAAATAGCTATAAGCATAAGAACAGAACCAAAAAGTGTATATAGAAAAAACTTTATAGCAGCATACTCACGTTGAGGACCACCCCACATTCCAATAAGGAAATACATGGGAAGTAACATTACTTCCCAAAAAATATAAAATAAGAAAAAATCAAGAGAAAGAAAGACCCCCATCATTCCAGCATCCAGTAAAAGAAACAGTGAAAAGTAACCTTTTGGTGCTTTATCAATTTTCCAGCTTACAAATACACAAAGGAATGAAAGAAGAGCTGTGAGCGCTACCAAAGGAAGACTTAAACCATCTACTCCTAAAATATAAGATATATTAAAAGATGGGATCCAAGCAGCCTTTTCCATAAACTGAAAACCAATATGATCCTTATCAAAATTAAACCAGAGAATAGTGGCAAAGACAAGTTGAAGTCCCGTAAATCCTGCAGCCATCCATTTTATTATATTAGACTTATCTCTTGGAACAAACACAATTGCAATTGCACCCAATACTGGTAACCAAACTAACAAACTTAAAATACTAAAATCCATCTGATCAAATTCCCTCTTTAAGTTATAGCCTGAAAAACGTAAATAAATATTATGCCAATCAAAACCCACACAAGATAATTTTGGACTTTACCTGTTTGAACATATTTTAGTCCAGAACCAATAAAATTCGTGCTCTTCCCAACTCCATCAACAATTTTTTGGTCAAGTAAATTGTAATCCCAGCGAATACCAACAACACGTGAAAATCTTTCAGTAATTTTAGCTAAACCATTGACGATATACTTATCATAAAGATCCCAATCAACAAACGCTATAGCCTTTGATAATACTATAGAAGGATTAATAAGATAACGTTGGTATATCTCATCCACAAAAAACTTGTTGAGAGAAAGTTTATATAGCATTGGTATTCTACTAGCGAATTTATTAGGTGAAATGTTTTTCTTGAAATACATCAGAAAAGCCAACCCAATTCCTGTAAATGCAATTAAAATAGAAAGAATCATAGCTAAACTATGGGAATGATGCATTCCTTCAGCTATCTCAAGAGATGTGGGATTAAGACTACCTGGAACAATCGAATCCTTTGCTTTAATCAAGCTAGTAAACCAGCCATGATCTGAAAATGGATTAATATTAGGCAATGTGAAAAACATGAAAAAAGAAAGTGATGTTAACGTTATGAGTGGTACTGTCATAGTTGTAGGTGATTCATGTAAATTATTATAAACCTCCTTATTTGCTGGTTTACCAAAGAACGTTAAAAAAATTAATCTAAACATATAAAAAGCAGTTAAAAACGCAGCGCCAAAGCCACAAATGGTTAAAAGAAAATGCTGGGGATGATGCATTGTAAATGCAAGAGTCCCAGCTAAAATAGCATCTTTTGATAAAAATCCGGAAGTTAATGGTACACCAGATAGAGCAATAGTACAAATTAGCATGGTTATATAAGTGACTCTCATCTTATCTTTTATGCCCCCCATATTTCTCATATCTTGAGGATCAGATTTATGATCTTCAATTTTATGATAAGCATGATGCATAGCATGAATTACACTTCCACTGCATAAAAATAATCCTGCTTTAAAGGCGGCATGTGTGACTAGATGGAAAAGACCGTAAGTATAAGCTCCAACCCCAATAGCTAAAACCATATATCCAAGTTGACTTACTGTTGAATAAGCTAAAACTTTTTTAATATCATTTTGACTTACAGCAATAATTGCTGCAAACAATGCAGTAAATCCACCAATATAGGCAATAACAGTTAAAGCTGTAGGAGTAAAAATAGGAAAAAGCCTAAAGGCGAAATATACACCAGCAGCAACCATAGTCGCCGCATGAATAAGAGCACTAACTGGTGTAGGCCCTTCCATAGCATCAGGTAACCAAACATGTAAAGGGAACTGAGCAGATTTTCCAATTGCACCAGCAAAAAGGCATAATCCCGCTATAGTCAACAGTTCAGTTGAAAAAAGACTACTCTCAACACCTAAAAAGATGTCCTTAAATAGAAATGAGCCTGTAGCGCTAAAGAAAATCATAATTCCGATAAACATGCCTATATCACCTACACGATTAACCAGAAAAGCTTTTTTTGCAGCATTTGAGGCAGATTCTTTCTCAAACCAAAACCCGATTAGAAGATATGAACTCAGCCCTACTAGCTCCCAAAACATATAGATGCCAAGGAGATTATTAGCAAGGATGATACCATTCATTGAAAAAGTGAATAGTGATAGGAATGCAAAATACCTAGAGTAACGCGGATCTCCCTCCATATAGGATGTTGAATAAATTTGAACTAGACTTGAAACCAATGAAACGACAAGTAGCATCAAAATCGTTATATTATCAATAAGGATACCTAATTTTACGGTAAGTGAGCCAGTATCAAACCATATCCAAGATTTATCTATGGAAAAATTAGGGTCATACTTTACTAACATCACACCAAACATTGACAACGAAAGGCATAAAGTAATTGCTACAGCTCCAATAGAAACCCAATCTCCTTTACGTGGCAATCTCTTTCCAATAAAAATCTGTACTATGAAAGATAATAGAGGAAGGATAAGAATTGTAATTGCGTAATTTATCATTACTGTTTTAGTTGATTGGCTTCATCAATATTCACTGTACCCAAATTGTTAAAAATATTTAATATTATCGCTAATGCAACAGCAGCTTCAGCTGCTGCAAGTATTATTACAAAAAGAGAAAAAACATGACCAGAAAAATCCATGCCGCCAAACCTAGCAAAGGCAACAAAGTTTATATTTGCAGCATTAAGGATGAGCTCTACACTCATAAGAACCGCGACACCATTACGCCTTGTTATAACACCAAACAGGCCTAAAGAGAAAAGTATAGCCGAAATGATCAAATATGAACTCAAGCTAGGCATTAATCAATCTTCCGTGATAAAAGAGCCGCACCCATTAATGCCGCTAATAAAAGTATTGATGCAACCTCAAAAGCGAGAAGATAATCAACCATTAATAGCATTCCAATTTGCCTGATTGTTTCATCTGGTTCAACTGCAGAAGCGGAGTACCAAGTTGTTTTTGAAATCATTGAAAAAAGACCCAAAAAAATGATTGCAACGACAGCTCCACCAGCTCCCCTCTGAATGGAAGAATGAGATAATTCTACATCTGTTATCCTATGAGTAAGCATAATTCCAAAAATAATTAGGACTAGAATTCCCCCAACATAAATAAGTACCTGAGTGACAGCGATAAAATCAGCCCATAGAAAAATATACAAACCAGCTACTCCTAAAAGAGCAAAGAGTAAAGCTATAGCTGAATAAATCAAATTCTTTGAAATAACAACTGCAGCAGATGAGACAATAGTTAATAGAGCCACTATTGCAAAAATGAAGAATTCTCCTGTCATTAAGCTTTCTTTTCCACCTCTTCTACTTTTTCATTAGAGTCAGAAATATAATTTTGAAGCACATCTCCAGGAACCTGAGAAAAACGATATACCATATCATTTCTATCATATTCAGAAAATTCATAATCTATTTCGCGCCGGCTAGAATTTGGTCCACCTACCATAAAAATACACTCTTCAGGACAAGGATAGACGCATAAATTACAGTAGCAACATTCAGTCATATCAATATCAAACCTAGTCACTAATAAACGTTTTTGAGTTCCATGGGATGTCACACCACGATGATTTGCCTCTAGTATGTCTTCACCTTTATCAACTTTATGGGTCTCAATCTTTATGCAATCAACAGGGCAAGCCCTCTCACATTTAAGACATCCTATACAATCATCCATATCAACAGTTAAGCGCGATCGGATAAGATTATAACTATCAGCACTAAAACCAATTTTTCTTTCCGGCCGGGGCCATCTCTCAACAGGATATTGTAAAGTTACATTACCTCTTCGAATCTTGAACATATGCCCAATAGTAACTTTCATTCCAATAGCTAAAGTTGAAAGTGATTCCCAAACATTTCCCATATAGCTCATTGATTCACCTCAAAAATAAATCCCAAAATCCAGCACCCAAAACAGCAATAAAAGATGCTGGCATAAAGAATTTCCAGCATAATCTCATAAGTTGATCAGTACGCAGGCGAGGAAATGTCCAGCGAAACCACATCATTACAAAAATCAGGAAGGTTGCTTTAGAAACAAACCAAAAAATACCCCACAAATCTCCTTCAAAATAACCGGGGATTGGACTTAGCCAACCACCTAAAAATGCAAGAGATGCCACTCCAGCAACAATAAACATATTTGCATATTCTGTCAAAAAGAAAAAAGACCACCTCATTCCAGAGTATTCAGTGTGAAAACCAGCTACTAATTCAGATTCAGCTTCAGGAAGATCGAAAGGTGTTCTGTTAACCTCGGCAATCCCAGCAATAAAAAAGAGCCAAAATGCAAAAAATGTGAATGGGCTGTCAAAAATAAACCAATTTGGAAATATAAAAAAGGCCGTTCCAGTTTGAGCTGCAACTATATCCTTAAAAGCAAGGCTTCCAGAAAGCATTATTGCTGGAAGGAGTGAAAGCCCCGCGGGAATTTCATAACTTACAATTTGTGCTGCTGAACGCATTGCCCCATATAACGACCACTTATTATTGGAACTATATCCCGCTAGAATAACTCCGATTACACCAACCGAACCCATTGCTAGAACGTAGAATATCCCAAGATTGAAGTCAGCTGCTACTAATTTTTCATTAAAAGGGAGTCCAGCAAATGCAACAAAAGAACCCACAAATATAATAAAAGGAGCTAGAACAAATAGCTTTCTATCAGCACTAGCAGGTATAATATCTTCCTTAGTTAACAACTTAACCGCATCAGCCGCTGTCTGAAGCAAACCCCACTTACCAGCATGGAGTCCAACTCCTTGACCCATTGGACCAATACGATCCTGCATAAAAGCCGAAACTTTTCTTTCCGCATAGACCGCTACGAGAGCATTTACTGCCATAAATAGGAAAATTGGGAGGCCCGCTAGAGTAGCAGCAAGTATGAATGAGAGGGTTGGTGATGAAGATAACCACGGAACCTTATCAAAAGTTTCAAGGAAAAAGTCTACCATCAGCGATCAATTTCTCCTAAGACAATGTCAAGTGAGCCTAAGATCGCAATAACATCTGATATCATCCAACCCCTTGCTATTTCATCTAGACAACTAAGGGCGGTAAAAGCAGGCGATCTCATTTTAAGACGCGTAGGAGTATCACTTCCATCACTTACAACATAAAACCCAAGATCGCCACGAGGACTTTCAGATCGACTATAGATACGACCAGCTTTAGGTCTGATTTTTTTTGGCAAAGAGGCATGAACATCTCCATCTCTAGGCATTGCATCTAAGGCTTGACGGACTATTTTTACACTCTCCTCTAATTCTCTCATCCTTACATAATATCTATCCCAGCAGTCACCTACCGACCCCATAGCACCAGTACCAATTGGAATATCAAAATCGAACTTATCATATATCCCATAAGATTCATCTTTCCTTAGATCCCAGCGGATTCCTGAACCTCGAAGATTAGGTCCTGTCACACCATAACTAATAGCAACCTCAGGCGTGATAACCCCAACATCAGCTGTACGTTCAATAAAAATCTTATTATAGGTTAGCAATTCATTATACTCAGAAATTTTAGGCTCAAAATAGTCTAGAAACTCATATGTCTTTTCAACCCATCCGATTGGAAAATCATGAGAAACGCCCCCTATCCAAATATAGTTGTAAAGAAGCCGAGCACCACAGAGCATCTCAAAAAGGTCTAAAATTCTTTCTCGATCCCGAAAGCAATAAAGAAAGGGCGTAAAAGCTCCTACATCTAACCCAAAAACTCCAATAGCTAAAAGATGGCTTGCAATTCTATTCATCTCAGATACGATTATTCGTATATGTTCAACTTTGTCCGATACTTTTATTTCCATCAACTGCTCAATAGCCAATGCATAACCAAAATTATTATTCATAGAACCAATATAATCACATCTATCTGTGTAAGGGATAGCTTGTTCATAGGTAAGATTTTCACAATGTTTTTCGAAACAACGATGGAGATAACCCATATAAGGAGTGATTTCGGTTATTATCTCCCCATCTGTCTTGACTTTGAGCCTAAGCACTCCATGCGTACTAGGATGTTGAGGACCTATATTAAGGGTCATCTCTTCTCCATGAATCCGACCCAGTTCTTTTCCCGGCATTACTCCCATCCTTCCTTCATCTTATCAACAACAATCCCATGATAAGTTTCTGGAAACTTATAATCCTTTCTAAGAGGGAATCCCTCCCAATCACTTGGAAGAAGAATCCTTCTTAGATCTCTATGACCTTCAAATTCTATACCATACATATCATATATCTCTCGTTCGAACCAATCTGCAATACGCCATATCTGTTCAACTGATGGTACTTTGGGTTCACTCTTTGGCACCTGGATATAGACCTCAATTTTATGTTTGTATTTCATGGAATGAAGATTATACATAACAGCAAGATACTCGCTTTCAATTCCTTCATCAATACCAGTTATACACATCATAGCATCAAAAAGAAGCTGTTCATCTTCTCTAAGAAAAGAAGCAAGCCTATTCCAATTTTGAGCGGAGACCTTTACCGTTTCAGGTGGAAGTTCTTCATCAATGATCAGAAAATCTTTACCTAAACTATTATTTAAATATTCTAAAATTCCCGGAAAGTCCATTGTTTATACCAGTTAAGCCTTAGACTCCTGATGAGTATCTATTTTGTGTGTGGAGTCTTTAGGAATCGAAAGTTTTCTGTAACGACCTTTACCATATGGAACAGAAATTTTCACCCATTCCAAGTCACCCTTTATCCAAACATAAGCCAAGCCAATAGCTAGCACTCCAATAAAAATCAACATCTCAATAAAAGCAAAAAGTCCAAGTTCTTTATAGACAACAGCCCAAGGGAAAAGAAAAACAACCTCAACATCAAAAATGATAAATATCAAAGCAACGACATAAAACCGGATATTAAACTTGACCCAGGCTGGACCTTCGACATCTTCTCCACATTCATAAGTTGACATCTTATCCAGTGTCTTACGCCGTGGAGCTAGTATGCGCTGAATTAAAAGAGGTGCAGCCACAAGCAGAATGCCAATGAACACAAAAATAAAAGATGTACCGAAATCTCTATACATAGTTATTTTATTCTCGTAACAATCATTGAATTTATTGTTACCCTTCAGGCGATGCAAGGCAATTTCAGTCAGAAAAGATCTATTTTATAACTTCCCTGTGTTTTTTTTTGCTTTTGATTGTGAAACAATTTGATGAACCTATCACTTCAACTAAATTGTTGCCTATTTATGAGATTGCTTAATTATTTGCTGAATACTATCGTAGACTACTTATATATATTAGTTTTATATGGATTGCAAAATGGGTGAATCTTCAAATATAAATAAAATTTTTAGGATGAAAACAATTGCCGTTATTGGTATGAGTCCTAATCCTAATCGACCTAGTCATTATGTTGCCTTATATCTAAGAGATCAAGGCTACAAAATTGTTCCAGTAAATCCTAATTGCATTGAAATAGCTGGAGAAATCTGTTTCCCATCAATTAAACAGATTCCTTTTCAAGTGGATATTGTTGAAGTTTTTCGTCGTTCAGAGTATATATATCCAATTGCTGAAGATGCGATAGAAATCTCAGCAAAAGTACTCTGGCTTCAAGATACGGTAATCAATGAAAAAGCAGCTAATTTAGCAAAGAAGGCCGGCCTACTTGTAGTAATGAATGACTGCATGATGAGAAGACATTATCAATTAATTAAACTATCTGTTTTAAAAGGAATGAATTAAATGAACTCTAAAAAATTTAGAAAAGCTGGAAAAGATGTCATTGATTGGATTGCCGATTACTATGAAAAAATTGCTGAATTTCCTGTGATGTCCCAAGTCAAAGCAAATGAGATTCGAGATAATCTTCCGAATGATGTACCAATAGAAGGTGAGTCATTTGAATGCATAATGAAAGATCTAGAAGATGTTATCTTGCCGGGAATAAGCCATTGGCAGTCACCCAATTTCTATGGTTTTTTCCCGGCCAATGCCTCTGGCCCAGCAATACTTGGTGATCTTCTATCTTCGGGCTTTGGAATTAACGGCATGATTTGGTCAAGTTCCCCTTCTTGTACTGAATTGGAAACCCATATGATGGATTGGTTAGTAAATATACTTGACCTTCCAAAGCATTTTCATTCATCTTCTAGTGGAGGTGGCGTTATTCAGGATTCAGCATCCAGCGCTACATTATGTGCACTTTTAGCAGGAAGAGAAAAAGCGACGAATGGTTTAAGTAATATAAAAGGTGTTAGAGAAAATCTTATTGTATATAGCTCTAACCAATCTCATTCATCAATAGAAAAAGCTGTGAAAGTCGCTGGGCTTGGGATTGAGAACCTTAGAATTATAGATGTAAATGATTCTTTTTCCATGAGAATAGACCATCTTGAAAACACAATTAAGGATGATCTAAGGGGAGGGGGAATTCCATGCTTCCTAGTTGCTACATCAGGAACTACATCCTCAACAGCATTCGATCCATTAGTTGAAATTGGGGAAATATGCCTTAAATATAATATCTGGCTACATGTTGATGCAGCTATGGCTGGGACGGCTGCCTTGTGTGAAGAGTTTCGTTGGGTGAATGAAGGATTAAATAATGCAGATAGCTATTGTTTTAATCCTCATAAATGGATGTTAACTAATTTTGATTGCGATGCATTCTTTATTAAAGACCGTAAAGCACTAACTGAAACACTTTCAATTCAACCAGAATATCTAAAAAATAGTTTAAATGAATCAGATACGGTTATTGATTATAAAGATTGGCAAATTCCATTGGGTCGAAGATTCCGAGCATTAAAACTATGGTTCGTCCTACGTTATTATGGAATAGAAGGATTGAAGGCTCACGTGCGTAGAGGGGTTAAATTAAGTCAGCTTTTTCAAAAACTTGTACTAAATGATAATCGATTTGAATTAATGGCTCCTTCGCCTCTCAATCTTGTATGCTTTAGAATGAAAGGAAGTGACGAAATAAATGAATCATTAATAAATCAGTTAAATATGAAGGGCAATATGTTTCTAACTCACACTCGCCTTAATGGTAAATATACACTGCGTTTCTGCATTGGAAGCCCATTAACTAAGCGTCATCATGTAGAAAATTCTTGGGAAGAAATTGCTCAAACAGCTAATAAATTTGTATAAAATATATTGAAAGAATAACAACAGAATTTAAATTTCTTTAAAATAATGTTAATTGACTCTGCTTATGTTATTAAGTGGCTCGTTCTTTACGTTCTACCTCATTATTCTGGCCCCATCCCATTTTAGTCCTTAATGTTTGAAAATAATCTCTATCTTCAAAACTAATCATATTTATTTCATAATCTGCTTTACGGATCAAAAGTGTATTGCTTGACTTTAAACGGTATTCTAATTGACCATCCACAGATAAACGAGCCCCTGATTCAACCATAGGAAAAGTTATTTTATATTCCTTATTAGTTGGCAATACAATTGGTCTTGATGAAAGTGTGTGTGGACATATTGGTGTAACAGTTAAAAGTGAAAGCCAAGGAGCAACAATGGGTCCACCAGCTGACAAATTATAAGCTGTGGAACCAGTAGGTGTAGAAATTATTAACCCATCCGCTGAGTAAGAAGTTATAAGATTATTTCCTGAATAAAGAGAACAATTCATAAGATGCAAACCCTCACCAGCATCAATCACAATATCGTTTAGCGCTGATACTTTAAGGTTTTTCTCACCTTGAATTATTACTTGGACCAAAATTCTAGGATAAATGGAATACTTTTTCTCAATAATAGATTTAAGACTTAAAAAAATATCTTCAATATTCCCTTCAGCCAAAAATCCGAGTCCTCCTAAATGTACACCAAATATAGGGGTGCCTATATTTCCCACCGCTCTTGCAGCCGAAAGAATAGTACCATCACCGCCCATCGATAAAACAAAGTCAACAGTTTTGAAATCATTCTGATTTTTTATTACAGAATACTTAAATGAGTTATTGTCTTTTAGGCGCTTGTGTAGGTGAGATGAAATATAAATTTGGTGATTCCTCTTATCTAGCCAAGAAATTAGATTAGGAAAGAGATCCCAGAATTCAGGTTTCTGGGTATTACCCCAAATAGCTAATTTCATTCTTCACTTCCTAGCAAGTTTTGAACTTTTTTTTCAGCATCTGATAGTTTTTTTTTGCAGGCATCTGTCAATTTTATTCCTTCTTCAAAAAGCTTCATGCTTTG
Organism: Fidelibacterota bacterium; assembly: GCA_045569115.1. Lineage (GTDB taxonomy): Bacteria > Fidelibacterota > Marinisomatia > Marinisomatales > S15-B10 > S15-B10. The sequence goes on from JBJKZS010000104.1 coordinate 20,873, forward strand.
TTCTAAAGAGGTGGAATTTTCTTCAAGCAAATCAACTATCTCCTCAAGGCGTTTTATGGATTTTTCGAAATTATTGGAGTTTCCCTTGACCATTTTAATAAACCTCTTTTTATTAAATTAATATTTTTTTCACGTTTGGTCTTCTTTATTTATTTTTTTTACTTCTGATTCTACACTACCATTAGAAAGTTGAAGAGAGTATCTTTGCCCCAAAGTGAAATCATTTATATTTTTGATAAATTTTCCATCTTGAATTCTTGTAGGAATAGCATAACCTCTTTCCAAAGTATTCGCTGGATTAACCGCCTTTAATTGAGCTAGGATCAATTCAGACTTTGAGTATTTTTTTGTAATTATCATTTGAATTTCTTTTACAAGTTTGGACCGTTGGCCTGAAATAAGTTCAGCTTCTCTACCTAGAAAAACTTTAGCATTCTTAAGTCCATAACGAGCAGTTAAAATATCTAGACGCTGGGAGTATAAACGAATTTTGTTCTTAAGGCCCTCTGATAACCTGCGAGATGACTCAATTAATTTTGAAAGAATTTTATCAGTAGACGGTGAAGCCAACTCAGCGGCAGCAGAAGGTGTTGGGGCTCTCAAATCTGCAACAAAATCCATAATTGTATAATCCGTCTCATGTCCAACAGCTGAAATAATTGGAATCGTGCAATTTGCAACGGCTCTCACGACTTTTTCTTCATTAAATGCCCAGAGATCCTCTATGGACCCACCACCTCTACCAATTATTATTAAATCTAAATCTAAATTCTTCTCTAATTGTTTAATTGCTGCAACTAGATCAAAGGTAGCATCCTCGCCTTGAACTATAGTGTGGCGCAGGATAATTTTTATATGGGGAGCACGTCGATGTAAAATATGTTGAATATCCTTTACTACAGCACCTGTGGCAGATGTTATAATACCAATCTGAAAAGGGTAAGCTGGGATCTTTTTCTTCCTACTATCATCAAAAAGTCCTTCTTTGCTAAGTTCCTTTTTTAATTTTTCAAACGCAATATAAAGAGTACCTAAACCAGCTGGCTCTATCCTTTTAACCAGAAGTTGATACTGCCCTCTGGGTGAATAAACAGAAATGTCACCATAAGCTAACACTTCCATACCATCTTCAAGATTAAACTTTAAATTCTTGTTATAACTATTAAACATTACAGACTTCAACTCACAATTTTCGTCTTTCATTGAAAAATACATATGTTTTGAAGAAAAATGGTGTTTGAAGTTTGAAATTTCTCCCCTTACACATATCGAAGAAAAAGAATCCTCTAATAGAAATTTGATTCCATTAGTAATTTGAGAAACTGAAAAAACTTCAGAATTAGCAGATGAAAACTCATTTATTTTTTTTTGAATTTCCATGAAACTATTTTATGGATGGCGGCAATGGTTTCCCGGCATCAATCCAAGCTGAACTCCAATAAGATGCAATTCTCAAAGATGACTCATTCATTCTTTTAATTGCCAAATCACCAGTTTCTTGATAAAGAATTTTTATATATTCAGTTCCTTGCATTGATTTATCCCAATTTGCAATTATATCTCTTGATTCAGTAGAAATAGTTTTGCGAGCTTTTGCTTCTGCCTCTAAAATCTTTTGTAATTCTGGAAAGGATTCCTCTACGATTTGAAAAGCCATAATCACAGGATCCAAAATTAATTCTGGATTACCCTTAGGACTAATTGAGTCTAAAAGATATTCCTCAACCATATCTGATTCCCACCTTTTGTGAACACCCTTGTTTCCAGTAAGTTGTCCATTATAATTCTCAGTAGTATGAAAAGGAACATGTATGTCAGCTACATAATGAGATAGAGCAGAAGCAGTTTGCAAAGATTCTTTCCAATGTCCATTTTTTAATTGAAGTACTAATTTTTTATAAAAAATCTGAATGCGCCATGGAGCAGTTCCCCAACTTTTTAAATTTTCTTCACCATACTTCTTTACTGCTTTTTCCCAAAGTCTTGGAATCTCTCTAAAAGGATATTCACCATATAAATCTGCATCAATATAATGTCCATGGGCTTCCTCGGGATAAGTTTCCTTATCTTTTCTCCATAGGTCTGGATCAATAGAATGCTCAGAGATATAATTAATATTTTTATAGAAGTATTCACCTAATGGAGAATTAAGGATATTTACTGCTTGGCGGCTAGTAAGCCTATGAGCAGCATACCCCCAAGCAAAAATACTCTGGTTTAATAATATCAGAGAAAAAACAAGAAACAGCCTAGCTGTCACAATACACTCTAGGCCAATACATTAGGTTTTCCTAACGTACCTTTTTCTTATGTCGATTTTGCCGAAGTCTTTTTTTCCGCTTATGCGTAGAAATTTTTCTTTTTTTTCGCTTTTTTCCACAAGGCATTTAATCTACTCCATTAATGCTTTATTAATATTCTTCCTTAGCAATCCAGAAGGTTTGAATGTAGGAACATATCTTTCAGGCAAATAGACTGTTTCCCCTGTTCCTGGATTTCTTGCTTTTCTAGGATCACGCTTTTTTACACCGAATGTACCAAAACCACGAAGTTCCACTCTACTATTATTCTCTAGAGCCGAAGATATAGTATTCATTATCCCATTCATAACTGTTTCTGTCTCTACTTTTGTCAATCCTGTGGCTCTAGAAACTCGTTCTACTATATCTGCTTTTGTCACTGTTTTGCCTCCAGTCTTTTTTATCTTAATCTTCTCAACTTTGTTTAACATAAACTATAAGTATCTGACCAGGGACAATGAAGTCACTATCTGGAATGCTATTCCACTGGCGTAGTTTAATTATACCAACACGGTAACGCTCAGCAATTTGGCTTAATGTGTCACCCATTTTTACCGTATAATTTTCTTTCACAAACTTACTAGAAGCTGATGCCAATTGAGAAGCTTCCCTTAATGGTAACTTTAGCTTTTGCCCAGGAAAAATGTAGGCTCCATAGCTAAGTCCATTCAATTGCCTAATCCTTCGTGCACTGGATTTATACCTCATAGCTATATGGCCCAGTGTATCACCGTTCCTAACTAAATATACTACTGTATTTGGTTCTACTTCACCAGGAACTAAATCAGCACGAATAGGCGCACCTGGAATTGGTATAGTCAATTTTTGACCAATTTTTAAACGATGAAAGTTTTTTATTTTATTAAATGAAGCAATTTGATGCATAGAAACACCATACTTTTTGGCAATCCAACTTAAGTTATGACCTTGGCCTACAACATGAACCATGTATTGTGGAGCAAACCGCTGATCATCATTTAATGAACTAAAAGCTGACATAAATTTTTCTCTCTTACCATTAGGAATTTTCAAAATGTAAGTTTCCTCAGGTGGCGTTGCATGTTGACGTAATTCAGGATTGTATTCACGCAATTCTTTTACTGTTATTCCAGCACATTTGGAAAGGACGGCTAGATCAGCGCTTTTTTCTACTTCCACTTCATCATACTTTAATGAAGAACCCTTAGGAAACTTAAAGTTATAATCTCCTGGGGAACGAGAAATTATTGCTGTAGCCAGAACGGTTGGAACATGGTTTTTTGTTTCTTTAGGCAGGGAACTTAAACTCCAAAAATCTCTTGTTTGATGAAGCCTTAAGGCTCGATTAATTCTTCCAGCTCCAGCGTTATAAGCGGCAAGCGCTAGATACCAATCATCAAATTCAATATATAAATCCTTAAGATAACTAGCGGCAGCATTAGTCGATTTAATGGGATCTCGGCGTTCATCTATCCACCAGGTTCTATTTAGACCGTAAAGCTTTGCTGTGGAACCGATAAATTGCCATATACCTACAGCCTGAGCCTTCGAATAAGCTCTATTATTCAAACCACTTTCAACCATGGCATGATAAATCAATTCCTCTGGCAATTCATGCTCAGACAAGATTTGTTTAATTATAGGCTCATAAATAGGATAGCGAGAAAGCCATCTTTCAAAAGCCTGACGGCCATCAGTTTCAAAAAACTTTATAGCTCTTTCGACACGACTATTAATAACAAGAGGCATATGACCTTCCCTATCATCAACTACCTTAAAAGAAGATCCATTTATTTCAATTTCTATAGGTTCCAAGTACCTCGAAAGTTCCTCCTTCAGACTAGCTGTTGCTATAGAAGCACTTGTTCTATCAATTGTTATGAAATTATTTTGATATGTATGGATTAGCGTTTCTTCAAAACGACTAAACTCTTCTTGATCATCATCAGACATCTCTCCTAGTTGTTCGGCACCATTTAGTAGTTCTACAATCTTATCTAGTAAATATAAAACCTCAAGAGAATCTCCATGGTGATCAGCAATAATTGCCTCAGAAAAAAAACTTTTTGCATCCGTAAGGATAAGAGGGAAACGATTTTCAACTTCATTAATGGAAACAAACTCGTTAACATTGTTAACCTGGGAGTCCTTTTCTGAACCTGAAATCCCATCTTGTCCAAAAAGTAAGTGTACCCCTAAGAAAAAAGGGATATAATTAATTGGAGACCATAACTTAATATATTCTTTAAGATATATCATTTATTCAAAACTAGCGACGAACTTAGTAGTATAATTAATGAGTAGTCAAGTCTTAGTTTCATTTAATGACATTTCTTTTATTATGGAAGTTGTACTGAAACCTTGAAGAATTGGAACGGTTACAACTCTTCCTCCTTTACTTTTAACAAAATCATCGCCAACAATTTTTTTTCTAGTGTAGTCACTACCTTTAACAAGAATATCTGGGCAAATAAGTTTGATTAGATCAAAGGGAGTATCCTTATCAAAAATTGTCACTAAATCTAATTCTCCTAACTTTAGTAATGCTTCAACACGTTCCATCTCTGATTGAATTGGTCTTCCTTTACCTTTAATTCTTAAGATTGAGTTATCACTGTTAATGGCAACAATTAGAAAGTCACCTTCCTTACTCGCAGCTTTAAGTAAGTGGATGTGTCCCTTATGAAGAAGGTCAAAACAGCCATTTGTAAAAACAATTGACTGTTTTGTCTCTCGAACATTACTAACAATTTTCGAAATTGAATTATTGTCTAAAACAAGCATAAACAATGTCTGTTTTGACTATAACTATTCTGAAATTTTTCACGCTAATATTCACATCCTTAGATCACTTCTCTGATGCTTTTCTTCCAACTTTTTTTCATAGCCTTAACTTCATTTCTTAAATGATCCGCTAACTCAATAGTCGGACGATCTTTCCAATGGCTACAAATAACAGGTTTCCCTATATGTAATTCAATTTCTCCTTTATTTAAAGCAAATGATTTTTTAGCAATGACAGCTCCTGTTCCGCAAACTGCCAAAGGGACCAAATCCATCCCAATATCCAAAGCAATCGAAAGGCCTCCTTTTTTAAATTGATGTATTTTACCATCTTTACTGCGAGTCCCCTCAGGAAAAATAATTAAGGAACGAGGATTAGAAGAAAGTGACCGCTTTGCTTCTTTTAATGATAAGACCGCCTTTTTTCTATTATGTCTATCTATAAATATGTGCCTTCCTGCGATCATGGCCCAACCAAGAATTGGAATATTTTTTAACTCTTTCTTCGCTAAAAATACTATATGAAAATTAAGACCTCCCAATATTAATGGGATATCAAAAGCACTTTCATGATTAGAGGTAAAAATATAGTGTGAATTAATATCAAGGTTTTCTACTCCTACAACACGATACTTTACTCCACTAATCCATAAAACTATTCTTGAGTATATCCTAGATAGATTACCTACAAATCTACCTCGTATATCAATTATTCCTATAACTGCAGCAAATAATCCAAAAATTATAGTCAACGAAAAAATGCAGAAAAGAAAAAAAATTTGTCGAATCAATATCTTATTTTTTTAATACTTCATTACCAAAATATGGTTGAAGCACATTTGGTATTTGAACATTACCATTATTATCCTGAAATGACTCTAACAATGCAATCATTAATCTAGGTGTTGCTAAACCAGATCCATTAAGAGTATGTAAAAATTGAACTGAACCATTTTCATCTCTGTATCGAATATTCCCTCTGCGAGATTGAAATGATTCAAAATTGCTACAGCTCGACACTTCCAACCAACGTTCTTCTCCTGGAGCCCAAACTTCCAAATCATAGCACTTTGCTGCCGCAAAACTAAGATCTCCAGTACACAAACAAACAACGCGATAATGAAGCCCAAGAGCTTTAAGAATAGACTCTGCATCTTCAGTAAGTGACTCAAGTTCCATATAAGAATATTCCGGCTTTACAAACTTGACCATCTCTACTTTATTAAATTGATGGATTCTTAATAAACCCCGGGTCTCTTTTCCATACGATCCAGCCTCTCGTCTAAAACAGGGGGAATAGGCGGTGTATTTAATAGGCAATTCTGATTCTTCAAGAATTTCTTCTCTGTGAATATTTGTTAAAGGAACCTCAGCTGTTGGTATTAGGTAAAGTTCATCCTTCTCAATATGATACATATCTTCAGTGAGTTTAGGGATTTGACCTGTTGTTTCCATTGATTCAGATAGAGTCAAAAAAGGTGTCATTATTTCAGTATAATTCCTCTTAACATGATGATCCAACATAAAATTAATTAGGGCACGTTCTAGACGAGCACCTTGTTTAGTATAAAGTGGAAACCCCGAGCCTGAAATCTTTGAGCCTCTGGAGAAATCAATCAACCCAAGAGATTGCGCTAGTTCAGTATGATTTTGAAGTTTAAAGCTTGTCTCAGGTAATTTACCCCAATATCTAACTACCTTATTTTTTTTGGCGTTTTTACCAATGGGTACCGAATCATGTGGAATATTAGGAATCCATCTAAGAAGATTGTCTGAGTTTACTTTAAGTTTTGCTATAGTAGCATCAGAGGTCTTTATTTTAGAGGAAAGAACCTTCATGTCAGCTATTAGATTAGCAGTGTCAACATTTTCAAGCTTCAACTTTGCAATTTCTTTACTAATACTATTTCGCTTAGCTTTCTTATTTTCTGTCTCCTTAATCAAGAATCTCATTTCTTTATCTAATTCTAATATTTTTTTTATTTGAACATCTTCTCCTTTTTGAGCTATAGCTTGAGAAATTCTTTCTGGATCATCTCTAATTTCTTTTATTGTAATCATGATTATTTTTCTAGATTTAAACTAGTGTTTTTCCCCAACAGAAAATTACAACCCACAAATAAACTTTCCATCTCTTCAAGAAGCTTGAACAGAAAGATCTGTTTTACTCCTACGACCTTTCCAATAGACTGGGGTAAAAGGACCAAGTATTCCGAATACTGTAACGTAAAGCGCATGCCATAGTTCATTAAATAGAAAATAAGTTAAATCCAAAGATCCTTTAGTCTTTGATAGATATGCATTTATTAAAAAAAGATCACTCGCAATTTTTAATACCCAAGGGATAAGAAATATAGATTCCTTATAAACCAAAAAAATTAATTGTGATAAAAGAACAACAAAATTTGTAAAGAATATGAAAACAAGGCCTATCCGGAATGTGGACTTCACAAAATCTAATTGAAAATATGCTTTTCCTTTCGAAGCAAATCTTATACGCTGCCAAAAAAAATCAGCCCATCCTTTTGGAGATGGGCTTTTAACTTCAGATCCTTTTTCAAGACATGGAACAATTCTCCAATTACTTTGAGATATAGCATGCATAAGAAGGTCGTCATCACCAGATGTGAATTGTCCTATAGCATTATAACCACCAATTTCATCGAAGGCACTTTTACGTATCGCAAGATTTCTACCACTCGCAGTAAATGGTACCTTAGCAATTAAAGTTGACATCATTAAAGCATCTAAACCGACTGAGTCCATTCGCATGGCTCTATCCCAAATACTTCCTGACATTCCTAAAGGACTGGAACCTAGTACCATCCCAACATCTTTATTATTAAACTGGCGAGCCATATATCTAGCCCAATCTTCTTCCATTTTGCAATCACCATCAGTCATAATTAAGACCTCACCCTTAGCTATCTTAATTCCCTGATTTAAAGCCCACTTTTTGGGGGAGAATCCCTTAGAAGGTTCCCCGGCCTTGATTATTTTGAAACGATTATCATTAGTCACTATTTCAGATAGAATATTATATGTATTATCAGTTGATCCATCATCAATAATAATAAATTCTATTTTTTCTGATGGGTAATTCTGTTCTGAAAGACTGTCAAGAAGATTCTCAATATAAATCTCCTCATCCCTTACCGCAATAATTACTGAGACATAAGGTAACGTAAGAATTCCTCTGGCATTAGAAAAAGTCTTATAAGATTTAAAACCATTACTCAGTATAAGGAAACAAATAAAGTAGAATAGTGTTATAACAGAAAAGATTAATATCAACTGTCTGTTACCTTATAAATCAAAAACCAATTAAGATACTTATATAGCCATCAATCTTGCTTGTATTAGCTCTCTGTATAGAATCAAATAATTCATGTTGACGCCAGTTAGTGGAAAAAATATCAACATTTATTCGACACCAATCATTCAACGATAATACGCTACTAATGCCAACAACAGATCTGTTCTCAGGATCACCATTATATGACCTATATAAAAACCCAACCTTTTTCTCTCTATATTGGCGATTGACACTTTGGAGATCAACTTCCCCTCTTCGAGCAAAACTAGCATATAATTGAATCCATAAATGATTTAAAGGACGTGCTTCTATTGATGAAAAAACCCCGTCTCCATTAGGACCAATCCAATGTCCTAGAGGAACACTACGATGTGCAAAGGTATTTACAGGACTACGATGAACATATACATAGGGCGAGATACGGGTCATCTCAAAACGAAAAAGGGCCTTCCAAGGCAAAAAGCTAGGGTTATATGTTGCTCCCATTAGAAATGCAACCCAATTTCTACTTGATTTAGGGTTAAATGTTTCGATTAGGTTCCATTCATCAAGGTATAATGTACCATATAATCTTCCTGTTCGTCGCTTGATAACTTCCCAATCAACAACAATTTGCAAATTATCTGAATTGCTAAGGTCAGCCTGAGCAGTCCAATAAGGAACGAGGGGAAGAGTGTAATTAAGCTCAATACTTCGTGCACCATAAACTACTGACTCACCAATTCCAATTCTTATATTATCTCGAGGTGTAAAGTCAAGTCTATGTACAGCTATCATTTTTCTGATAAGAGGTAGACCTCCTCCTTTTGGATAATATCCAATAAAGGTGGAATCTCGAATATTTGAATTCAGCGAACCATGTAAAAAAGCAAAAGACCATTTTTCTGATAAGGAATGTCGAAGCCCAAAAAAAGTAAAGCTTGATACTTTGTTTGACAACCATAATTGGCCAGAATAACCTGATGACCAAATTGGTACAGTTTTTCCAAATGTAAAATCACCACCTGGATAGTTAATTGTAACACCACCATCACCAATCCTATACTCAATCCAAGAATTGTCTGAACCTGGCAAATCAGTCCATCCAATAGCCTGATCCCAACTGAAATCTGAAGATAGAATAGGTCTTCCGCCTTTTATATCTACATTAAACTCATCAGATCCAATCATTGAATGTTTCTCAAGGCGGGTCCAACCAGTAATGTTAAATGATTTGTCTTGCGAAAGATTATATCTACTTGCCAAGGTAATTGTTGGTGCTAAATCAATAAATAACCCTTTTTTTTGGATATTACCTCCATTTAGATAACCTTTTGTAGAAAATTCAGGATAAATATGGAATCGATTATTTCGCAGAATTTTATTGCCATATTTTGAAGCCAATAGATCATTTTCACCCTTCGTTGCATTTTTCCATTCATGTTGATAACGAAGAGATAAATAATGATTCGTTTTACCTCTTAGAATAGTTTTTCTCTCAATATCAAAAATCTGATTTTTTGAGTCTCTAATAAGAACTTGAGCGTTTAACACCTCTACAAAAATAAACAGGACAGCTAAGTGGGTCCAGAGTATACTTTTTAAAAAGTGGCTGATTTGAATTTCTACCTTCATCATTGAAAAACTATACAGACCCTTTCGGATTTCAAATAGTCAATTATTTTCTGATATTTAATTACCCTTGCCCGAAATCATGACAAGGACCGTTCGAATCATAATTAGAAAGTCAAGAGATAAACTAATATTCTCAATATAAAAAAAATCGAATTTTAGTTTTTCCCTAACATCCGAAATAGATGAATCGTAGGAATGTTTAATTTGAGCCCAACCTGTAATACCTGGTCGAATACGATGACGTCGATAATAAAATGGAAATTCTTCAACTAATTTCTGAACAAAAAAAGGTCTTTCTGGTCTAGGCCCAACAACACTCATATCCCCTAAAAATACATTCAAAAACTGAGGTATTTCATCTAAACGAAATCGCCTTAAAAGGCTTCCAACCTTTGTAATTCTAGGGTCTTCAGCTTTAGCCCAAACTGGTCCAGTCATTGTTTCTGCCTCATGGACCATTGACCTAAATTTATTAATCATAAATCGTTTCCCATCCTGTCCAACCCTATCTTGACGATAAAGAATAGGTCCTTTTGATTCTAGTTTGATAGCAATTGCAATTATCAGCCATAGTGGAAAAGCTGCAAGAATCACAAAGGTTGAGACAATAATATCCAAATATCTTTTTGCAAAGCGTTGCTGCATTGTTAGAATTTCAGGATTAATTTCAACTAGAGGCAGACCATAAAGTTCTTCTGTCTTTGCAAGTCCACTGATAACCTCGTACATATCAGGAATAATCCTAAGTGAAACAGGAGCGCCATTAGCTCGTGTTAATATCTCTAATAGTCGGTTGTGTTCTGGTCTCTCAAGTGCAATTACAACTTCATTAATATGATGAAAATCAATAATTTTTCTTATGTTATTTAATTCTCCCAATATTGGAGATGGGGAATCATTCTCTACCTTACTATCTTCAATATTACCTGATTTTATAAAACCAATAAGATTATGACCTGTTGATTCTAATAATAAATGACCAGCAATTTCCTTCGCTCTTTTATCAGTACCAATTATAATAGTATTTTTTTTCCCATAACCCCTAACCATTAAAAGCTTTTGGATCAATCTAATTGACATTCTCCCTAGGACTAAACCTGCAACCATATAAAACCAAAAAGCAAGCATCAAAACACTTTCCATATTCAAGACGAATGGGAAAATTTCATTCAGAACTATTGCAACAATAGTTGATGAAAGAGTTATCCTTAATATAGATTGAATTTCTCTAAAGCGAGATAAAGTTGGATCTACTCGATAACGACCATTAGCATAAAAAAGTCCAGCTAGTAAAAGCTGGATAACTATGAAAAAAAATATATTTTCACTATAAGAAAAACTCTTTTCATCTAGAATCAAAGAGATGGTTTTATTAAATGCAAAAAGACCCGCTAAAGAATCGGATCCAAAAAGGAAAGCTACAACAACCCAATATTTTAAGTTTCTTTTGATATTAAGTGATATCATTTACCCTTTGCCTTAATCAAAATATATTCAATGGGGATAAAAGACCGATTGTCGTAGGTCACATTCGGTAATAGAAAAAGAACTTTTTTTCTTAGCATAAGGTTTTGCTATTCAGCAAGAAACTATTTATTTAACTTATTAAAACCTTTAGCTATTTAATTCGATGAGAGTCTCCTTCAAACTTTATCAATTTAGCTGGTAAGGTACTATCCATCAAGAACTTTTGAGTTATCTAAATTAATTTTTTCAAAACTTAAAAGTTCGAAGTCAACATCTAATCTATGAGGATAAACCGTTGAAGAGCAATCTATATAATATTCATTATTATCAATTTTCTGGACTTTTAAATTGAATTTATCTTGTGACCAAGTAAATTGTCCATAAGGGGTGACCAATCTTCTCTCCATAAAGTTTAAAGTATAGTCAACCATTTCTCCAAATAGCTCAAGGTCCTCTTCATTCCAGAAAGCAGGATGTATCTGAAGAACAATAATGTCATTATTATTAATTTTCTTTATCTGTTCGATAAAATCATTCAAATTTCGTAAAACTCCTGTCTTTAATTCAGCAATCCAATTAACAGGAATTAAATAAGGTTTTTCTATAGAATCATTTGAATGGAACCAAACCTCTAATTCAGGATGAGACTTTACCGCAAGAACTGTATACTCATCAGTTCGATTTCCAGGAGATCCAAATGTTTTTAGATCCAAACCTAGTTTTTTTTTTGCCCACATAACCGAAGTCTTTAAGTGAAGCTTTTGTTCCTTTAAAGACTTGCCTTCAAATTCAGCAATTTGTGGATTTACTTCGTGATCCCATCCATGAAGCCAAATTTCATTTTTCCATTTATTTAATTCTTTCAAAAAAATGATGTCCTTATCTGACGCATAAGCCAATGAATTACAGATAAGACCAAGACTAATATTGTAAGATTTATTTTCCGACCAATAGATGAATCTGCGCCAATTTTTTGTTACCCTTGCTCTAAGATCATCAGCTTTAATTATGACTGGCTTCCGGTACATTTTGGATAAAGGAGAAGACATTAATTCTTTAGAACTTTGAAATATTGTTCCAGTTGGAAAAGAATCAACTGAAGAATCAAAAATAGCTTTATATATTTTACCTGGTTCAAGAATAAAGTCCTCAGAAATCTCAAATTCTTCGTAAGGATTGCTACAACTCAGAATAATTAGGAGAAAAATCCCAATCATAAATATATTTCTTTTTTTGGTCATCTGTTTTGAAGAAAATCTTTTATTGCTGAACTAATCCTATCAATTTGGATTGACTCAAGTTCTGGATACATGGGCAAGGAAAGAACTTTTTTCTGATATTTGGAAACAATAGGTAACTGTTTTTCAGTATAATTTAGTTGACGAAATGGTGGTAGATAAGGCAAAGCAAGAGGATAGTGAACACCGGTATTAATTCCTTCTTCTGACAAATAATGTCTCAAAGAATCTCGCAGATTAGTCCTTAGGGCGTAAACATGAAAAACATGCTTAGTCCTAGGATGAATCTGTGGTAAAATAATACCTTCAACTTCATTAAGAGCATTATTATATATTTGTGAATTTTTGTAACGACTACGATTCCATTCATCAATATATTTTAATTTTACTGAAAGTACAGCTGCCTGTATTCCATCTAATCGACTATTTACTCCTCCTATTTTATGGTCATGCTTTCCAAGTGCTCCATGATTTGCGATCCTACGAATTTTTTCCGCAAGATATTCATCATTCGTGATTATTGCTCCACCATCTCCGTAAGCACCAAGATTCTTGCCTGGATAGAAACTAAAAGTTCCAATATCTCCGAACGATCCAACCTTTTTTTCATCATATTCAGCGAAATGCGCCTGAGCAGAATCTTCAATAATTTTAAGATCATATTCTTTAGATAAAGATAGTATGGGAGCCATATCAGCTGGTTGACCGTATAAATGAACTGGAATAATAGCCTTGGTTCGATTTGTTATCTTTTCAGCAATTTTTTCAGTGTTTATATTGTAGTAGTCAGGGTGTATATCAACAAAAACAGGATTAGCACCTGTTTGTTGAATTGTCTCTGCTGTTGAGATCCAACTAAAAGCTGTTGTAATAACTTCATCTCCAGGACCTATTCCCAAAGCTCGGAGTGCAATATAGATAGCATCAGTACCATTAGCGACCCCAATGCAATATTTCACCCCATTTTTTTCAGCAAATGAGTCTTCAAATGTTTTGACAAACCGTCCTTTTACAAATGCAGAATCATTAATAACAGACTGAATAGCTGTATTTATTTCGTCTTTTATTTTGGAATATTGAGCCTTTAAGTCAACAAGGGGAATGAAGTTCATATTTGGAGCTCTGAAACATTCTTTAATTCAACTGCAGGATTTCCTGCAACAATTTTCCCAGCCCCAACATTTTTTGTTACAACTGAACCAGCGCCCACTAATGAATTAGATCCGATTTGGATACCAGGCAATATTGTAGAATTTGCACCAATAATTGCATTCTCACATATAGTCGGACCTTTAAGGGTATCCTTAACATTTTGGGAAAGAGGATATTTTGCATTGGTTAATACAGCATTAGGACCTATCCAAGAACCTTTTTTCAAAATCGAGTACTCTGGAATAAAAGCTTGGGAATGAATGCGAACATTGTCTTCAACTATAACGTCATGTTCAATTACTGCATGACTTCCAATACTAACAGAATTTCCTATAACATTATTTTCTCTTATAAGTACGCCATGTCCAGTCTTACAATCTGAACCTATAACATTCCCCATATAAATAACAGTGTGGGAACGGATTACTGAATTATCTCCTATAATTGTATCAATTATTTCATCATCTAATTCATTAGGAGCTTTTCCCAAAATCACAAACTCTTCCAATATTACATCTTTTCCTAACTTTACTCCTTCAAAACAAAAAGAATTGTTCAAATCTGTTCCCAATGTTAAGGTTTCATTTTGAAAAAAGTCTTTGACACCAAGAAGCGATTAACCCAAGTCCAAAACCAAAATGAAGAGTCATAAAGGCAAAAGGTAGGACAGGAAAGTATTTAATTCCATTATTTATAGATATTTTCAGACTTGTTAATATCACAAGACTTCCATAAAGAAATAATATGCTTTTAAATAACGAAAGAAATATCGGGAAAAAAAGACCAAGGATTCCAGTAATTCCAAGACTAACAATAAAAATAGGTGGAATTTGATATCGTAATCTGAAAGCACTAACCTCTTTCAAGATTACCTTTGTTTTCCAATATCCATAATCAAAATACTGTTTAAAAAGTTTTAGTATTGAGCTTCGCACAACATAATAGCCGTGAACTTCTGGAGCCAAGAGTATCCTTCCTCCAGTGCTTACTATCCTATGGTTTAATTCAAAATCTTGGTTCCGGACTAAGTCTTCATCAAAAAAACCTACTTTTTCAAAAATAGCTCGTCTGTAGGCACCAAATTGTACAGTGTCAACTAAGCGTTGCACCTTTGAATAACGGTAAAAAGCATTGCCAACACCAATAGGTGAGCTCATTGCTAATGCAATAGAATCTCCTTGATAACTATCACCTATAGGCGCTATAGAACCTCCTACACAATCAACAACCATGGTATTTAAATAAAATAAATTCTTAGATATAAAATCTTCAGAAACATAACTATGTGCACCAAGGATGATAATTACCTCACCAGTAGATGCTTTAACACCCATATTTAAAGATATGGGTGTAATTCGATTTGGATTCTCAATTATTCTTAATCGAGAAAAGTTTGACATAAAACCTTCTACTATTTCTTGCGACCGATCTTTAGAAAGCCCATCAACAACAATTACTTCAATAGGAGGTCCTTCCCAATCTTGATTAACTAGTGACATTAGACATTTACCAATGTATTTTTCTTCATTAAGCATTGGAATAATGATAGAGACTTGGGTTTCGTTTAATTTATTTATCATTAATCAAACCTATCGGAAAGTTAATATAATTTACCTTTAGAAATTGGATCGAAAAGTTGATGATTTAATTGTTCTCTGGAAAAAAATTTTCATAAAACTCAAAGAGTTTAACCTCTTCAAAATCCCAATTAAATGAATTAACCTTTTTTCTACAATCTCTAGTTAATTTTTCATGAAGGTTAAAGTCAGTTAAGAGTCTATGAATTGCATTTTTTAATTGCATTATATTTCCAGGGTCAAAACCAATACCCCCTGAATCTATTCCAAAAAGTTCTTCAGTAAGTTTTAGCCTACTGTATACATAAGGAATTCCCCAGTTCATATAATCTAATATTTTTGTAGGAATGGACTCCTCATAATTTTTTTCTCGCCTTATTGGAACAACAGCAAGCTTACAACTTGAAACGAATAATTGTATTTTCTCAAAATCAGTAAATCTTACCATTTCAACAACATTAGGATTCGGTAATTCCTCTTTCAGTTCTTGTAATATCTTAAGCTCAGAATTTGGGCAATGACCAATAATGGATGCCCCAATGTCTTGATCTCTATATTGTAGCAAAGAAATTGCTTTCAATAAATCCCCTACTCCCCGAGCTGTTGTTACTGATCCTATATATAATATCCTCTTACTTTTATGATCAATTACAATGGGTTGTGGTTGAATTCTAACATAATTTCGTATTGGTATAATGTTCTTATTTCTATTAAATAAAGCCAAATAGGAATCCTCCGCAACAATAACACCATTGAAAAACCATTGACCTAATAACTCTATAAGATGAGTACAGTACCCTATCGTACCTTTAAATAAATGGGGTATCCATCTGCGAATCTTTACAGTAGCATTTATATCTTCATGAACATCATAAATAACTTTTTTCCTAAATAATCTTAAGATCAACCCAACCCAAATTAGCTCTGGATCATGGAAATGAATTAAATGAAACTGAGGAGAAATTCCTTTTTCTAAAATTCTGAATGCGTTTTTAATGCGTTGCAAAATAGAATTGGGGATTGGCATTAGAATTATAGAAATGTTCTTTGAAATAACCTTGAGATCATCAGGTTCTCCAACTCCCATTACTGTCACATCGTAATTTGAAGAGAGTGATCTAGCTTCCTTATGATAAATCCTCACATCATTCCATCGATGTATTGTAGAAGCTAGCAATATTCTGGTCTGACTTAATTCACTTTTCATAAAATCACTATTTGATTTAATTGTTGAATAGAACTCTGCGAAACCTGACTAACCATTCCTCTTTAGAGACTAATAAATGAGAAGTTATTAATATGACAAAAACACTCATTGAAACGAACATCCTCAAATTACCCTCAAAGGGAATTAAAGTAATAATTCCATAAATAGTAAGATTATAGATTATAATCGAAGCAATATATTCTATAGAAAAAATATTTAGGCTAAATATTTTTGATGCTACTAAATAACTAGCAATGGCAGAAAAAAGATACCCTACAAAAAATGCCCAAGCCGTAGCTAAAATTGGTTCAATATCAATTGCAATCATTAATAGAAAAGTTCCTATCATACCGCCAACACCTATAGCATAGATGAAAGAGTTATAACCTTTATGAGCTATTGCATCAATGGGACTCCTAAGAATAGCGCATAATAAAAACCAAGGTGTCGAAAAAAGTAAAATTTCAGATGTTTTGCTCGCAAGGCTTGTAGAGGTTCCCAACCAAAGAGCAAGTATGTTGTTACTGAATTGGCTTAGTGCAATCGATGTGATTGACCCATAAAAGAGTGTCAGCTGGATCAGAAGTACAAGATTCTTTCTTAGGCTTTCATCAATTCCTTTACTAAGAACTCTTGAAACTCTGGGTAATAAAATAATTCCTAAGGGCCCCACAACTATAAGAAAAATTCGAACAAGACTTATGCCGGCATTAAGGAAAGCTTGATCAACAAGAGTCAAGTAAGAGAGTCCAAGAAGAGGAGGTCCCCCTAACATAAAAAACTGGAATATAAAACTAGGAACACGGGCAAGTCCGAAAGTTATCAGTGACTTTATCTCATAGTGGGTAATTCGCTTTAAATGAAGTCCCCTATTCCTTCTAATAAAAGCAAAAATTGATATGGACAACATACTTGAACCAACTATTAAAAGAAATTCTTCAAGTGAGGACGCTATATATGATGCTACAATTGATACTATTGTCCCAGCTACCAATTGCAAAAAATTGGCAGCCAGCATATTAAAATGTCCTCTATAAAGGCTATAGGTAAGTGTTAATAAAGAAAAACCTAACACGAATAAAATATGGGCAAAGGATAAACCATAGGAAAAAAAATAAAAGTTCCCTAAACCCTGTATAAGAAAAATTATTGGTATTGTAACAAATAAAAAGATAATTATAGATGCATCTCCAATTGCACTATTTGGATTCTTCGCTATAAGGATAGGAATTGTTACATTCATTCCAACAAGTAATACCCCAAGAAAAGCTGTTACTAATCGTCTTAGAAGAAGATATTCTCCAAGAACATCAAGTCCAAGTGAACGAGCGAGATAACCGCTTACAAGGAATATCCCAATAACTGTTCCAATTCCATTAAGTCCAGTTATAATAAAATCATTTTTTATACTTAATTTTTTTTCAAGCATTGACCAAGCCTTTAGATTTCTTTAGAAACTTTTTATCTAAATGGATAGATGATAATGCAATAGATAAAAACATCAACAATACTCTGTTATCATTTAAATCTCCGGAAACTTGTGCTGAGAAAAAAATTACAAGCATAGCTGCAATCCAAACAGATGAATGTTCAGAGATAATACCTAATCTTCGTGATTTAAGCAGAGGCTTGGTTGCGGTAATTATCATAATTATTAGAATAGTAAAACCAAGTATACCTTGCTCTAAGAGTACTTCAATAAAAATATTATGTGGGTACCACCTGAAATCCTTCCATATAAAAAGTGAACTAAAACCACCAGCACCTATACCAAAAAGAAAAGAAAATCCACTATTTAGCCATTCTTTAATCGAAACTTCCCAAAAACTCAGTCTCGTTGCAATAGTACTTATTCTTTCAACACCTCCAGCTGTAACAATGATATCACCTTGAGTAATCTGAATAAACCGTGTGGTAAGACTTTCTGGCAAAAGAAATACAAGTCCTAAAACAATGGCAACAGCAATAAAACCCACTAATAAAAGTCTTGATCTATAGGGAGGTGATTCAAACAGCAACGTAAAAAGTACAATCCCAGCAAAAAAACTAGCAAGAGGGCCCCGAGAACCAGTCGCAACAATTGCTAGTAGGATAAGTGATAATAATATTAATGAGGCAAAAAGTTTAAACCCGTTTTTTCTTATACCAATTATTGTTACCATAGCAGCAATAACTGCAAGACTACGACTAACAGCAATTGGATTAGCTCCAAGCAATGAAGCTCTTACAAGATATGTCACTAGCCCTCCAGAAACAGCAATTATAATTAGGTTTAATAACATAGAGCATAAAATAATTGCTGACAAAATTTTAAAATACTTGAGCATACGTTTTGAATCTGTATGACTTTTCAAAAAAATAATAGGCGCCACTAACATTGATGAGGCAAAAATGAGAAATCTAATAATTTTTAAGCCGCCTGATTCAGGCGAAGGAGTATAAAGACCTGAAAAAGCTATAAAACCGGAAAATAATGCAAATATAAATAGAATATTGTGAGACCAAGCTGGCAATCTCCATTTTCCTGATATTGCAATTTTTCCTAGGCCTAACCAGAGAATAGCAATTAGTAAAATAGTTAAATCTAATTCTTCAAAAACTGGTATCTGTTCCTGCAAAAAACCTTTAATTATATTTGTAAAAGCAATTAGCAGTAAAGTGAATTCGGGATGATAGAACAACCAAATAAAAGAAAAAAGAATAATTGGGATTAAGATTATCATCAATGGGTTAAATGTAATGCCTACATAGATAGTCAGAAGTTGGATTGCAATGAGTCCTAAAAGACCCGGGGAAATGTTGAAGGGACTAAGCTGAACCAAGTCGTTTTCTTAAATCACGGGAATGATACTCCAAAAAAACATACCCCACAGAAAATATTATCGACATAAATACTGCACCAATAACAATGAACATTCTTTTTGGTTTTGTTTTATTGAGAGGGACCCTAGGTTCATCAATTATTTGAAGAGTCGGAATATTCTTGCTTTCTTCCATACGTGCCTGTTCATATTGTGGCACCATTATCTCAAGTAGCCTTCCTTGAACTTCTACCTCACGCATTAGTCTAGCACTTCTCATTCCTAGATCAGGAAAACTAGACATAGAAAGCCACAGACCATCTTTGGATTTTTTTTGATCCCCTATGTTAATGTCCTTAACATCAGATCCAAGCAACAAGTTTTCTAGTTCAGTGTCTAATCTCTGGCCCAAAACTTCTAACTGTTTATCCTGTTCATTATATAATACTTCATAATGACGAATAGTGGGATTATCAGGAGTCAAGGTAGCTTTCACCGTATTAAGTTGTACTTCCGTTTGAGCTCTTTGAGAATAAAGCTCCGTATAGGCCTGAAGCTCCTGTGAATGAAGTTGCCCATAAGCGTCCAACTGAGCTGTCACTTGAGCAAGAATATCAACAACACCCGTTTGTTGTTGAAACAATTTGAGCTCCTCTTCAGCTTTTGATAAATCAACTTTTGTCTGATCAAGTCGCTCTTCTAAAAATTGTCTGTTATATTTCCCTTGTTCTCTACTTAGTCTCCGATTAATAAGATCCAGTTGGTTTAATAACTCTTGGACCATTTTTTGAGCTACTAAAGGTTCTCTATCAAGTATTGAAATAGCAAGAGCTCCTTCATCAGTAACTCGTAATTCAGTATTAGAGTCTAACTCTTTCATTGCATATTCTATATCTCTAGAACCATACCGATCTACTAAATCAAAATGCCTTACCATATGCTCCTTAACATTGTGACTTTGAAGTATAGAAATAAAACTACTAATATCTTCATTTACAGGAGAGAAGCCAAATTCATTCAAAGGTATACTGGTAAATGCGGACATTAGATTGAATCTGCCCGCACTGGAAGAAAGAATTATTGCTTGTGATGAATACCATTTTGGCATTAGTAGAGACATAATTACAGATACAATTCCCACAATAAGTATATTTGCTATGATTAATCTTCGTTTTGACCAAATAAGAAGAATGTTTTGATGCCGTATATCATCTTCAACTCTCGGATTGATAACACTTTCCTTTGCTACAAGACCAAATCTTTTTAGTTCACCAATACGGTTACGTAGAGTTTTTTCCGACATCCCATTTTGAGCAGCAATTTCTTCTCTAGCATATCTATCTGTAATAATCTCTGGGTGCTGTTGAATGAGCTCAAATACTTTTCGCTCATGTTCAGTAAGATTTAGCATTAATTTGAAGTAGTCCTGTCGATTGCCATCCATGCGAGAATTAAACTTGCAACACTCGTAAGGGATTGAACAGCACCCATGTTTTTGAAAAGTTTACTTTTCCCAGCCTCAGGGACTTCAACAATATCTCCTGGTTTCACAACTTCATTCAGAGCCTTTATTAATTGTGTACCATCAGATCTTACAATTTTACATCCCTCTTTATTTCCAATATCAAGTATTCCACCAGCCATAGCAACATAGTCTCTAGCAGTATAACCAGGAATATGAGCCATACGTCTAGGTGACCTAACAAATCCAGTAACTATTACTTCATTCTTATTATACTCTGTAAAGTTTCGCGCATCTAAAGTCAAATTATCGTTAAATGGAACATATATTATATCCCCCTCACGTATTACAGGGTTACTATCTAAATTGCCATTGGACAGAAAATCTCTCAAATCAAGTTGAACTCTTTCACCATTGCGGATAAGATAAACATCGTCAGCATGTGCATATTTTTGGACTCCTTTTGCATATCGTAAGCAATCAATTAACCTAGTAACAGGTGTCACGGTAATAAAACCAGGCTGATTAACAGCACCATAAGCAAGAATCCGAAAAGTTCGAACTCGAATTAAATTAACAGCAACTTCTACCTGTTCATAAATTTGCTCTATAGCACGCTTCGTGATCTCACGCTCAAGTTCTGCTAATGTCATTTCGAGCACATTCAGTGATCCAAAGCGTGGAATAATTAGATTTCCTGTAGGATCTACGAGAATGTAATTGTCAATGTTCTCTAAGGCCCATTCCCCACTTATTGGTTCTTCAAAAACACCCCCACTAATATTTATTCTTAACCGATCGCCGGGACCTAGATTATAAGTTTCAGGGTTAATTGGTTTCTCCAAGGCTAATGGTACAGTATCATACTCTCGATAGAGTATTGGGGTCTGTGGCTCAGTTCCTGTTGGAAGAAGTGGCAATGATTGATTTGACTGGCCAAAAACAAAGTTGAAAACAAAAAAAAGTAAGATATTTAGTCTAAGAGCTCTCATATGAAATTCTATATTGGTTTTCATAATAGCTTCGAAATTCTCCTGATTTTATTGGTTTCCACCAATTTTCATTAGATTGATACCATTTAATTGTATTTTCAAGAGCATCGCTAAAGCTATATTGTGGTTTCCATCCAAGCTTTATAAGCTTTGAGCAATCAATTGAATAACGAAGATCATGCCCTTTTCGATCTTCAACAAATTGTATCAAATCTTCACTTTTATTCAATTTTTCTAGAATCAATCGTGTAATCTCAATATTTTCCAATTCATTACCTCCTCCTATATTGTAAACTTGACCTCTCTCTCCATTTTTTATAAGAAAATTCACCGCAGAGCAATGATCTAGGACAAAAAGCCAATCACGAATATTTTTCCCATCACCATAAACTGGAAGAGGTCGATTTTCTATCGCATTAGTTACAAAAAGAGGGATCAGCTTTTCTGGATATTGAAAAAGTCCGTAATTATTACTTGCCCTTGTAATAATTACTGGCAATCCATAAGTAATATAGTAGGAATAAGCCAATCGGTCTCCTCCCGCTTTACTTGCTGAGTAAGGACTGCTAGGAAGAAGTTGGTCCGTTTCGTAAAAACTCCCTTTTTGGATACTTCCATACACTTCATCTGTACTTATCTGAATGAATAGATCAACTCCAAAGTTCCTTGAAGCTTCAAGAAGTCTAAAAACACCAAAAACATCTGTCTTAATAAAATTATCAGGAGAGCCTATTGATCGATCAACATGAGTTTCTGCTGCGAAATTAATTACTACATCAATTTTCTGATTAATGAAAATATCTCTTATAATTTTTTCATCACAAATATCACCCTTAATAAATTTATAACGCTTATCATTTTCAATGTCTTTTAGATTAGCAGGATTACCCGCATAAGTAAGCTTATCTAAGTTTAAGATATGACAATTTGATTCCTTGCTCAAAAGAAAACGAATAAAGTTACTTCCAATAAACCCTGAACCACCCGTAACGAGATAGGTCTTCATATAATCGACTCCCAATCAAAACCAATCATTGGATCATTATAGGGAATCCGTTTTTCATCAGGATTATTTACATTATAGCTTTTAGTTGTATGATAAAAAAGCAATACGGGTTCTTCACTTATAACTTTATAGCCATGGGCAACACCAACAGGTATTAATATCAATTTATAATCATCAACTCCCGCACTTATAGTTTCCGTAAAACCATAAGATGATGAGTCATTCCGTAAATCATGCAAAACAATAATCGCACTTCCAGAGGCAACAAACCAAAGATCATCTTGCTTTTCATGCCAGTGGAAAGCTTTTATGGTGTCTTTATAAGCAACAGTAAATGTTGACTGGCCAAATTTACTTAAGAGATCATCATCATCCCGAAGCACCTCCATCAGAAAACCCGTTTTTGCAATTCTCTCTTGAACATCAGGAATATCCTGATGAACCTTTAGATTTTTAATTTTTACACCATCAATACTCATAAGGTCGACCTACTCCTTCAAAAATAAATCCATTAGAAGCTAGCTCTTCTCGACTAAGAAGATTTTTAGCATCAAGAATAATCTTATCACTCATTAACTCGCCAATACTAGCAAGATCTAATCCTCGGAATTCGTTCCAATCAGTCATTATAACAATTGCATGAGCATTTTTTGCAGCATCCTCTACTGATTCAGCATAATTAAGAGTTGGATAATCCTTTTTCATATTACTCATTGCAGCTGGGTCATAGGCTATTACTTCAGCTCCATAAGACAAGAGCTGATTTATTAAAATAACAGCGCAAGATTCTCTTATATCATCCGTATTTGCTTTAAAAGCAAGACCAAGAACAGCAATTCTTTTTTCTGACAAATTACTTCCAACTAATTTGATTAGTTTTTTTAAGATCACTTCTAACTGAGCTCGATTAGCGCTAATTGCAGCTTCGACTACTTTTAAACTCATTCCATTCAATTCAGCTGATTTAATCAAAGCCCTAGTATCCTTTGGAAAACAGGAACCACCAAACCCAGGTCCAGGATGGAGAAATTTTGGACTTATTCGACCATCTAGACCCATTGCTCTGGCTACCACGTGAATATCAGCACCAGTTGTGTCACAAAGATTTGCCAATTCATTAATATATGATATTTTTACAGCAAGAAAAGAATTTGAGGCATATTTTATTGTTTCAGCAGTAGGGACATCAGTAATAATAAAAGGGGTTTCATTAACATAAAGAGGACGATAAATCTCTTTCATCACTTCAGTAGCTTGTTCACTGTTAGTTCCAATAACAACCCTATCAGGCATTAGAAAATCTCTAACAGCTGCTCCTTCTCTTAAAAATTCTGGGTTTGACACTACATCATAAGGGATATTTTCTGTAATATTTTCAGAAATGACATTTTTTATCATTTGGCCTGTTCCTATTGGAACCGTACTCTTTGTTGCAACAACAGTATATGAAGAGATATTTATAGCGATAGTCTTTGCAACATCCATAACAGAAGTAAGGTCAGCACTTCCATCATCAGCCATAGGAGTCCAAACTGCTATAAATACAACATCAGCATCTGAGATAGATTCTGCAATGTTGGTGCTGAAGTCGAGCCTGCCAGCCATCTTATTTCTTTCTACTATCTCAATTAGCCCGGGCTCAAAAAAGGGAACTTTCCCAATGGAAAGATCTTTTATTCTTTTTTCATTTAAGTCGACACAAACTACTTTATTCCCAAAATCTGCTAACCCTGATCCACTTACTAGCCCAACATAGCCCGTGCCAATTACTGTAATATTTTTCATTTAATTAGATTGTTATTCTATTCGCACCTTAAAAATAGGACATGATTTAAGGAATCACAAATCTTTAAGTCTAAAGATTATTGTAGTCCACGGCTTCGTCTGATCGCCCACTCTACCGTTAAAAACAATACAATTAAAACAAGTAATGGTGGCCAATGAGAAAAGTTGATTGTGTATGAATAGAAACGTTTGCCTTTGGTAATCGAAAGATCCTCTATGATTTTATTCCTATCCGACCATGGAAAATATTTACCTCCCGATGATTCAGATAATCCAAGAAGAATTTCTTTATTTAGATAAACATTCTTTAACTCAATCATACCCTGTTCTACTCGAAAATAGCCGTGTGGTTCCTTTCCTTCAAAAGTCTCATTGCCAACAAGGGTCCAGTATCGATGCAATCCAGGCTCAGCGGCAATAAAAGAGCCCGTCCATTTTTCTTCTTTTTCATCATATTCAAGTGGAACAAGCAATTCCCCATCTGAATATTCAACCCTCCACCATATTCCTGCATTTTTTTCTTCTTCACTCAAGCGTAGGAATGAACCTTCAATTGAAACTTCTTCCCCTCTATTAAACAAAGATTTTGCAATTCTAAAATAACGGTCATCATAACCTGTGGTAGCAGTCAACCATTTTAACAAATCTCTCCAATAATTTAGAATCTCTATATTCTTTTGGCCTCTATCACCCCTAAAGTATAGATTCCAAAGATTTGATGATGTAAAAATTGCACGACGTAAAGGATGCTTTCTTTCCTTAGGACCCTTAACTGTTCCGACAATAAGTAATGGGATAGGAGATACACCAGAAAGTTGGGCAATTACTTCCATCCCTTCTTGACCAGGCTCAATAAATAGATATGGTGTGAGTGGTGGCAATGATTTCGAATCTATTTTAGAGAATGGGATAGGATTCCCTTCACTTAATAAGTATTCTACGGGTAGTCTTCCTAAATTTTCACCTTCATCAATTAAAATTTGAATTCCCAATGCCTGAAGAAAACCAAACAACTTAGATTTATCCATAGATGTGCCAGCTATCAGAGCTAAGGCTGAATTATCTCGTTCTAATTTCTTATCTAAATCTAGAGACCATCTTTGTGCAGTGTTTTCAGTAGGAAAATTATCTAATATAATTAAATCGTAATTTTTCCTCCAAAAATTTGCTATAGAAGGTTCCCAACCATCTGGTCCTATATTAAAATGTTCTACCCCTATATTTTCTTCATTTGAGATAGCAAGTTTAAGGAAGCGACTATTAAATGATGGTGCCCCTGTTAAAATTGCAATGGCAAATCGATCTTTTAAAACAGTTAAAGAGAATGAGAAAAGATTATTTTCAATATTAATTTCATCCTTGATGGAGGAAGCTCTGATCTCATAATTCTTTGTGCCAATTTCATCGACTTCAAATTGAAATCGAATGACTTGTCTACTGCCATCACCCTGAGGAGATATAGTACGCGTCCCAAGTAAGCGCCCACCACTCTCAAAAGAAACGTTTACCCTTTGGTTAATCTCACCAAAGGATTCTATTGTCGCTTGAGCAACTACAGTTTCACCCTTGATTATAACATTAGGAACATCAACTTTTGAAATAAGAACATCTACCATACGCATAGTTTGACCAACACCAATTGTATGAATTGGAATTTCATTTAATAATTTATCAAAAGGATTGGATCCAACAGTAGTTTGCCCATCGCTAACCAAAATTACAGCATTAACTTCTTCATTAATCAACGTTCTGTCCGCCAAGGATAAAACTGACGAAATATTAGTAGAAGATTCATCAAGTTTGAGTTCAAGAGGACTAAAGTCAATAGGCAGAACCGATTCTCCAAAAGAAAAAGCTTCTACATAATTTTCAGCCATATCATCATAACTAAAATCTTTAAGTAAATTAAGTAGCTCTTCATAACCAGTAAGTAAAGACTCTCGAGACACTGATTGGTGAAAACCAATTGAAACAGAGTTATCAAAAAATATTCTAATTAAAGATTTCTTTGGAACAGAATTAATTCTATCCCATTTAATATTAGCGGCAAGGATTATTATTATCAAAAATATTAAAGATCGAAATAAAATCAGAAAAAAATTGAATCGACTTCTTTTTAAATAAACATTCTTGTAGCAAAAATTCGTAAACCATATAGTAATTAACAATATTGCTATTAAGAGCCAAACTGGTATCAATGGTAACATCCCTTAGTTTTAAAACTATGAGAGCCTAAGATTGGGGATAACTTGATAGGAGTCAAATCGATGTAATTTTTTCTTTAAATAAATCTCTCCTAAGAATGCTATCATGGCTGCGTTATCCGTACATAGTTCAATTTTTGGATAAAGTATCTTTGAATCTAAAAAGTCTTTATCAGCTTTTTCTCTCAATAATTTATTTGCAGCTACTCCTCCTCCAATTAAGGCTACTCTAATTTTTGTTTTATCAATAGCAAGACGAAGCTTTGATAGAAGAATATCAACAATTGCGAATTGATAACTTGCCGCAATATCACTTAACATCTTTTGGGATAACTCTCCATCATTTAGTTCAACATATCTTAGAAGGGAAGTTTTCAAACCACTAAAACTGAATTCAACAGTATTAGATTGAAAAAAGGCACGTGGAAAATTAACCGCTTCCTTATCGCCACCAATTGCTGCTTTTTCAATTGCTACTCCACCTGGATATCCCAAACCTAGAATTCTAGCGCCTTTATCAAATGCTTCACCTGCCGCATCATCTCTTGTTTCTCCTATCAATTCATATTTTCCAACAGCTTCTACTTTCCAAATTTGTGTGTGTCCACCTGAAACAAGTAAACAAAGAAAAGGGAATTGTAATTCAGGATATGCGATAAAGTTTGCGAAAATATGCGCTTCCATATGGTTTATACCAATAAAAGGAATTTTTAATCCTAATGATAGTCCTCTAGCAAAACTAACACCTGTCAAAAGTGAGCCCATAAGTCCAGGTCCCCTTGTAACTGCAACTCCCTGCAATTCACTTTTATTGAATGGGCTTCTATTGATAGCCTCTTGGACAGTTTTTAATATTAAACGTTCATGAGCTCTAGAAGCGATCTCTGGCACTACGCCACCATATAAAGCATGTTGTTCTTGTGAGGCCACTACAGATGATAATATTTCTCCATCTTTACAAACTGCCGCAGCCGTTTCGTCACATGAAGTCTCAATACCCAGTACTATCATTCAGGTAAACGTCGTATAGTTAACTCAACTGTCTTGGGAGACAGGTCACTCCACTGCAATACATCATCTGGCACATTCACAGAAGGATCATGAGATAACTGACCTTCATTTAATTCATTAAAATCAACTGAAACATAAATATCATTTGGCTTTAATGATGCAATGAAATCGACACCACCAGTTACGGTAAGTGAAACAGTAGACGGGTTTGCAAATGCAATAATTTCTTTTGGGATATGAAGGATATTAACTGGTACTTCAGATATTATTCTTTCACCAATACTTTGAATTTCAGCTTCAAATACAACCGCTGTATCTGATGACTCTACAACTCTAGGAAAATCTAAGATAAGGTCAATTCTAGATTTGATTGGTAATTCTACTTGACTAAATATCATTTTTGTTGTTGCTAATTGATTAACATTCCTAATTATTTCTCGAGGCCCTTTCAATTCGATTGTCTCTGGATATATTTTTCCTTTCCCAACCATAATAAATCCGGCTAATGGTTCAACCCTCACAAGAGATTGAACAGATACAGGTTTAATCATATAGTCATCAAGAGATATATGAATAGAATCAGGCTGAACAATTTCAACAAAGTCAAGTTCAAAACTAGCTGGAACAACTACTTTTTGGCTATATCTATCAAAATAATCATTTAGATAAAAATTGTATTCAGTACTTACTCTTTCCAAGTCTAGGACTAGTTTGAAATCTGATATTGATTTCAACAATAATGTTTTCAAAAACGCCCTTCCTGTAGCATTGAATCGGACCTCCGCAGTAGGAGCTACTTCACCACCTAATGTTTTACCTTCACGTATATTTCTGACTTCAATTGGCATTTCAACAACATAATTATAGCGGTGCTCTGAGATAACGAAAATCCATAACGTAACAGCAAAAAAAAAGGCACCGAACCAAATTGGAAAGCGCCCTTTCTGAACTTTTTTAGAAAGTGTTGGTGGAGTCATATTGCCACTAGCTTAAATCTGAAAAAAACTACTCGGAGATTTCAGGATCTCCATTTTCATCTTCTTTCACATTGTCTTCACTAATATCAGTTTTTTTTTCAGGTGCATCTTCAGCTAAAGCTACATCATTAATTTCAGCAT
This sequence comes from Fidelibacterota bacterium, assembly GCA_045569115.1. Taxonomy (GTDB): domain Bacteria; phylum Fidelibacterota; class Marinisomatia; order Marinisomatales; family S15-B10; genus S15-B10. Next base: position 49,886 of record JBJKZS010000104.1, read on the forward strand.
TTGAATCTGATTCCTCAGAATCAATTTCCTTGTCAGCCTTTGAAGATTTAGTTGAAATAGCATCAGCTTCTATAAAAGACAATAATACTTTCTTTTCTTCAGGCCTAACCTCAACTACTTCACAAAGCATATCATCTTCAGGCTTCAGAGTTTCCATTTGATCTTTTGTTTTTGAGGATAAGGAATCCGAAACTATAATTCCTTCAACATCTTTTTCAAGGCCAATAATGATACCTTTATCTAGAACACGAATAACCTTTCCATTAACTGATTTTCCAATACTAAAGTGAGCAATGATATCATCCCAAGGATCTTCAGAAGCCTGCTTCAGACCAAGTCCAATACGATGATTCTCTCTAGAGACCTCAAGAACTTTGATATCGACTTTATCTCCTTTCTTAAGAATTTCTTTAGGGTGATGAACCACTTTCGTCCATGAAAGATCAGAAACATGGATTAATCCATCAACACCCTCTTCTAGCTCTACAAAAGCACCAAACTGGGTAAGGTTTCGAACAGTACCTTTTAATAATGAACCTATCGCATAGCGTTCCTCAACACCCTCCCATGGGTCAGGTTGGAGCTGTTTAAACCCTAGAGCAATTTTACGTTCTTTAGAATCAATACTCAATACTTGAGCCTCAACTTCTTGACCCATCTGAACTACCTCATCTGGCCTATGAACACTCCTTATCCAAGACATCTCTGAGACATGAACCAGGCCTTCCACACCTGTCTCTAATTCAACAAAAGCCCCGTAATTCGTTAGACTAACAATTTTACCAGAAATATTTGTTCCTATTGGATACTTACTTTCTACATTTTCCCAAGGATGCGGAGCAAGTTGTTTTAATCCTAATGAAATACGATGTTTATCCTTATCAATATCAATAATTTTAACGCTAATTGTTTCTCCAACATCAGTCACTTCTGAAGGATGATTAACCCTGCCCCAAGAAAGATCAGTTATATGTAGAAGACCATCTATGCCTCCAAGATCAATGAAAACACCAAAGTCAGTTATATTTTTTACTACACCTTCAATGATTTGCCCTTTGGAAATATCATCAAAAAGTGATTCTCTTTGCTCTCGCATTGAATTACTTAACAAGGCTTTTCTTGATAACACTACATTTTTTCGAAGTTGATTGATCTTAACAATTTTAAATTCCATTTCTTGGCCTATATAGCTTTCAAAATCTGTGACTGGCCTAACATCTAATTGAGAACCTGGCAAAAAGGCTTGAATACCTTCTAGATCCACAACGAAACCACCTTTAATGCGCCGAATTATAGCACCATTAACCGTACCATCCTCCTTTTGGACTTGCATAAGCTTAATCCAACCCTTCATCCAAACAGCTTTCTCTTTGGATAAGACAGTTTGCCCGTTTACATCCTCTATTTTCTCCAGAAAAACTTCAATCGTATCTCCCATATTTGGTGGCTCGTTCCCACTAAACTCAGATCTAGGAATAATACCTTCAGACTTAAAACCAATATCCATAATTATTTCTTTTTCGTTCTGGCCAATAACCCGACCCGTAATTATCTGGTTTTGTGCAATATCTGAGAATGTTCCAATATATTTACCCATTTTTTCTTCAGAAATGGAATTTGAAGGATCATTACCTTCTTCTATTTCAGAAGACTCTACAATACGAATACCTGTCATTAAACTTGGATCTAAATAATCTTTTGTAAAATCTTTAAGGTCAATATCCGTAGATTTTTCCTCTGTATTGTTCAATTCAATATTTTCATTTTTTGATTCAACTTCGTTTTCATTTTCTATTGTATCTGTTGAACTATTTACAATTTTTTCTTCTGTTAATGATTCTTGAGTCACTATTTAATTATCTCTCCTTTTTTTCTAACCGTTCTTTAGCATGAGTAACGATTAGATCTATTTGTTGATTAATTGTCATTGTAGTTGTGTTTACTTCTATAGCATCAACTGCTTTCTTTAAGGGAGAAAGTTCCCTTGAAGAATCCAGTTCATCACGTAATTTTAAGTCTTGAACAATCTGTTCTAATTCTCTTTCAACATTAAGCTTAAGTAAATCTTTACACCTACGTTTTGCCCTTTCAGTAATTTCAGCAATCATAAAAAATTTTATGTCGGCATCAGGAAATACTACTGTACCAATATCCCTACCTTCAACAATTGAATCTCTCTCTCCAGCTATTTTTCGCTGAAGTTGAACCATTTTCTCTCTGACGTGAGGCAAAGCACTTACAGCACTAACATTAGAAGTAACCTTTTCCCCTCTAATTTCATGAGAAATATCTTTTCCATTCAAAAAAACTCGTGAGCCAATTCTATCAAAATCAATTTCAATTGAGGCTACACAAGACTTAATTGCTTTTTCATCCTTAAGATCTATAGAATCTGAAAGAACGGCCATCGTGACAGCACGATACATAGCACCAGTATCCAGATAAAGAAAACCAAGTTTCGAAGCAACATTGCGAGCTGTAGTACTTTTTCCAGAACCAGCCAGACCATCAATTGCAATAATCAACAGGAAACTCCTGAAAAGGATAAGTCATTATTGAGTAAACTATCTTTCAAATAGCTAAGTAATATAGCTTTACTAGAATAACTGCACAAAATGTTAAGCTTTTCCTTTCTGGAGTCTTGAAATATCGATATTATTAAGAAAATTGTATTCTTCATCTGTCAATTGGCGTGAAGCACCAATGGGAAGATTTCCTAAATTGATCCCAGCGAATGTAACTCGGTGAAGAGATTGAAGCTTAAGACCAATTACTTTAAAGATTCTTCTAATTTCTCGCTTTTTTCCATGATGTAGCCTCAATGAAATAATTATTTTTCCTTTAACTAAAGTTTGTCGAATTATAAGTGCGCGTCCAATCTCTTGGCTTCCTATATCAACTCCTGAAGTTATTAATTTTATTTCTGAATAGGTAAGTTGGCGATCTACTTCAGCTTCATAAGTTTTCTCTATTGCAAATTTTGGATGTGTAAGACAGTAAGCTAAGTGTCCATCATCGGTAAGAAGAAGAATTCCTGTCGTTTCTTTATCAAGTCTGCCTACAGGAAAAAGTCTCCTATTTATTTTAGGTATAATATCCAGAACAGTTTTTCTCGAGTGTGTATCTTTAGCAGTAGTAATAATACCAGATGGTTTGTTTAAAACGAGGGTAGTTTGGTTATTAGGAGGAAGAATAGGCCTACCATCAAAATCTATAGAATCTTTTTTTGAAAGGATTCTGAATGGATTAGTTTCTTTCTCTCCATTTATTGAAATTCTTCCACTTCTAATTATTAATTCACATTTCCGGCGAGAATCAACACCACAACTTGATAAATATCTAATCAATCGAACCATCTGAAAGTGAAGATTCTGAAATATATTTATTCTCGCCACTACCTTCAGCTATTAGTTCGGATATTTCCTTAAGTTTAGGTAGATCAGCTGTAGAGTTAAGTCCAAAAGATAAAAGAAAAGCTTCTGTAATTGAATACAACAAAGGTCTTCCAGGCCCTTTCCCACGTCCATTTATTTTCACTAGTTTTTTGTCAAGCAGAGTCTTAATAACCCCTGCAGAATTAACACCTCTTATACTTTCTATCTCAGCTCTGCTAGCAGGTCCTTTATAGGCTATAATGGATAAACTCTCAAGCGCAGCTTGAGAAAGAGAGGTCTTCCCAGAGCGAGATAAAAGTCTTTGGATCCATGGAGCAAATTCGGGAAGGCTCGACAACCTAAAACCACCCGCCACATTATCTATAAAAAATGCTCGTCCATTTTTTTTATATTGTTCTTGGAGATATTTGATACCATCAGACAGAACAGGAGCTAATCCACCATCAAAACAAAGGTTTAATTTTGATTGAGTTAAAATATCTTCGCTAGCAAAAAGAAGAGCTTCAATAATTTGTATTTCTTTATCTGAAATTTTAGCCTTTACCATTGATTAAACCTTAATTTTTTCGAGAAGAATATCATCAAAAAGATTTTTTTGTTGTACCCTTATATGACCATCACGAATTAATTCAAGAACTGCAATAAATGTTACAACTAGATCCTGACGAGAGGAGAATTTCGGAAAAAGCTCCGAAAACAATATCTGATTTTTCCCAACAAAATAACTAAGAATCAGCGCCAATTTCTCTTTAATCTTGATCTCCTCTTTTTCAACATCATATTGAAGTGGTGGAGGTATACTTTCAAGTAGTTTATTAAATATATTCACAATCTCAAAAATAGTTACATCCTCAAGGTAGAACTCTGGATACTCTACTTCTAAATCTTTATCTTTACTTGAAAAAGAATATTGAAATTTTTTACTTTGCAGATTACCCATCTCAGACAAATTGTTAGCCACTTCTTTATAACGTTGATATTCAAGGAGTCGTTGTACTAATGCTGTCCTAGGGTCTTCAAAAGCTTCGTCGTCTTCTTCAATAATTGAGGGTAAAAGCATCTTTGCCTTTATACGCATGAGCGTAGCAGCCATTAATATAAAATCACCAGCAAAGCTTATATTTAGTTTTTGAACTGCTTCAATGAATGAAAGATACTCCTCAGTTATATGAGAAATGGGGATATCCATAATATCAATCTCATCTCTTCTAATAAAAAAAAGTAGTAAATCTAGAGGTCCAGCAAAATTTTCTAGTTCTATTTGATAATTCACATCTAGCAGTATTCTAGGCCGGTCTTTTTTCTAACGGAGTCAATATACGGCTCAGCAATAGACCTAGCTTTTTCAGCCCCTTTCTTGAGAATTTTTATTACAACTTCATCATCACTAAAAATATTTTTTCTTCTATCTCTGTAGAGTTCAAAAAAATCCCAAATCACATCAATTAATTCTTTCTTTATATCTACATATTTTAAACCAGGGCTATGAAACCTACCCATTAAATCTGACTTGCCAGCATCATCAAGAAAAAGTGAGTAAATCTTGAATAGAGTATTTTTTTCGGTTTCCTTTGGTTTATCAGGAGGTGTGTTATCTGTTATAATACCCATGACTTTTTTGGCCAGAGAATCTTTTTCACTAAAAATTTCAATAGTATTTCCATAAGATTTTGACATCTTTTGACCATCAGTGCCAGGGATCAGTCCTGTAGAATTACTAATGAGGGGCTTTGGAATCACAAATGTTTTTCCATAAATAGCGTTAAACTTTGTTGCTATATCCCTAGTTATTTCTATATGTTGCTTCTGGTCTTTTCCAACAGGGACTATCTCAGCCCCAAAAAGAAGTATATCCGCTGTCATCAAAACAGGATAACTGAAAAGCCCATGATTAGCTTGGATTCCTCTATTTATTTTGTCCTTATATGATGTTGCTCTCTCTAGCATACCTACATTTGTTACATTATTTAGGACCCATGTTAACTCAGTTACTTCTGGCAAATCTGATTGCACCCAAAATATAGACTTATTAGAGTTGAGACCAAGCGCAAGAAAATCCGCTGCTGCATTTAACGTGTTTTGTCTCAGTGATAAACCATCATTTTGAGATGTTAGAGCATGATAGTTTGGAAGAAAACAAAACAAGTCATTATGCATTTGAAGATCAATCATTGGCTTCATCATGCCAAAATAATTTCCTATGTGAAGATTCCCCGAAGGCTGAATACCACTAAGAATACGCTTTTTCTTCAAGCAAGAGCTCCTTTCTTCATAGGCTCCATATATAAATACGGTCTCCAAGCACATTGATCTCTTTTAATAAATTGTCTAATATAATGTATTCTTGTAGGTTTTTTTGGATAACGCGACAACTTTTTTCCTGCTTCATCTGGGGTTCGATTACCTTTCGACCTATTACAAGCATGACAACAACATACTAGGTTATCCCAGGATTCTGGGCCTCCCCGCTCTTTCGGAACTACATGATCCAAGGTCATTGGCAAACTACGTCTACCACAATATTGACATTGATGCCGATCTCTTTTCAAGATATTTTTCCTTGATAAAACGATATTGTTTTCCTTTACTTTAATAAATTTGTCAAGCTTTACTACGCTTGGCAAGGGAATCACTACTGATGGTGAATGAACAGTTTCTCTATATTTTTCTATGATTTCTACCTTTCCTAGATAAACCAATAAAATTGCCCTTCTTGCTGAACAAACCAGAAGAGGGTGATAATTCTGATTTAATACGAGAACTTGCCTGTTTAGTATACCATGCATTTTTCTTTTTCGATAATTAACAATGTTTTTTTCGTTTAATCTTTCTAGTTATGGTGGAATTTATCTTGATGTACAGAGCCAATCAAGATAAAAGCCATTGTTTATTGACGACAAAAAAGATAGATTCTTCATATTGAAAAGTTGATTAGGTAGGGAAACCCGTTAGATTCGGGTGCAGCCCCGCTACTGTGAGTGCTAAGTACACTTCAATTCCATAAGGAAAGTCACTGTCTACAAGTTATGTAGATGGGAAGGCGAAGTAGTACGTTAAAGCATAAGTCAGGATATCTACCTAATTCAAATTCTCGATTCTGTTTATTTGCAGAATAACTTTCGAGGGAAAGGAGAGGAAATGAAATATCCCTTAATAATCTTATTTATATTTTTTCTTGCCTTTATTTCATCTATTCTAGCTGAAAAAGATAGGATGATTATTTCTGGCGATATTTATTCTAATGATGGAAGAACCATTCCTTATGTGAATATATATACGGAACTTGGGGCAAGTTCAACATCAGATAGAGATGGACGGTTCATTCTATCAATCGATAACAATCAAACTAAAGAAATAATTTTTCAACACTCCGCTTTTGAATCCGATACTTTAGAGATTTCAACTTTGATGGAAGAAAATGTAACAATTTCACTTCTACAAAAATCTTATCTCTTGTCTCCCATAATTATTTATGGGAACCTTTACGGAAAAGAAAGTCTACAATTGCCCGTAGAACATAGAGCTCTTGATTTTAATTTAATCTCTTCTAGTGGAGTCAGTCTTGGTGACAAAGTAGATCGTTTCGGTATTCAGGTTCGTGATTATGGTGGACCCGCGGGTTTAAAAACTGTTTCTTCTCCTACAGGATATTCAGAGCACATACTTATTACTTTTGATGGTCTTACTCTTAATTCACCTCAAAATGGTGTATTTGATATGAGCTCATTGCCAGCTGATTTTTTTTCTCATGGAGAATTTTACTCTGGTCAGGCTTCCTCTTTATATGGATCTCATGCATTAGGAGGAACATTGAATTTGATGCCGGCCAAACCTAGAAGTTTCATAAAAATAAGATCGGGATCCCTAGGAGACCGTGGTGCCAGCGCAGAATATGCACTAGAATTAGGTGAAACTGATTTTTCTATTTATGGAAACAAATTCCAAAGTGATGGAAATTTTCGGCAAAACAATTCATTTTTTCAGGAATCAGGAGGAGCTAAACTTCAATTAAAAAATTTAGCGGGTTGGAAAATCTCTGGAATAATGATGTCAACTAAAGCTGAAAG
>JBJKZS010000105.1:0-21703 GCA_045569115.1 Fidelibacterota bacterium
TGGAATATTATCATACTTTTCCTTGTTTTATAGCTATCTGATAATACTCCAAAATAATAATTTTTCCATTCAAAGTTCAAAAGTCTAAACGAATGAATTAGATGAAATACTCTATCTACTCCCTAGATTTAACATTCTAATTAATTGACTTTTTTTCTGTCAGTATTGACACTCAAACATTTCTTGTTGTAGCTTAGTTAACTTTCGTTAGGTATAGAATGATGAACAACACATATGGAAACACTTGAAAAACACTTATTCCACAATACAGCAATCCTACATTTTATTTCTTGAATTAAGCCTTTGATTAATAACTCAAGGAAAGAAAATGTTTGAGATTGCAATAATACTTATTCTCCTAATTGGTTCAGCTTGGCTTGTTTCCATTGTTATAAAAAAAGAGAAATCTTTAGGCGATTTGAAAGCGGAAATATCCGAAAAGAATGAAAAAATTTCAACCTTAGAGGAATCTTTAGATAAAGAAAAAAAACGAATAAATGAGCAATCTGAAAAAAACAAAATTCAATTTGAAAATCTTGCTAATGAAATTTTAGAAAAGAAATCTGAAAAGTTTGTTGAATTGAATAAAACGAACATTGACCAAATATTAAATCCGCTTGGAAAAAAAATTGCGGAGTTTGAAAAATCTGTTCAAGAAAAATATGAAAAAGAAATTGAAGGAAGGACAAGTTTAAAAGAACAGATAGAACAACTTACTGGTTTAAATCAACAAATTAGTCAAGATGCAACAAACCTTACAAATGCTCTCAAAGGTGATAGCAAAACACGCGGTAATTGGGGTGAATTACAGTTAGAAGTGTTGCTTGAAAATTCGGGCTTAGAAAAAGATGTTAATTTTGAAATGAGACCAACATTTGAAGCTGAAAATGGAAAGAGAACCCAACCAGATTGTATCGTTAAACACCCGGATGGAAAAAACTATATAATTGACTCAAAAGTTTCGCTCGTTGCTTATGAAAATTATGTCAGCTCGGAAGATGAAAAAGAAAAAGAAAAATTCTTAAAAGAGCACATACAAAGCATGAAAAAACATATCACTGATTTATCCTCAAAAGATTATAGCTCTATTCATGCTATTGACTCAATAGACTATGTTTTTATGTACGTTCCCATTCAACCAGCTTGGTCTGTTGCAACACTTTCTGACCGTGATTTATCGACAATCGCGTTGGATAAAAATATTTTGTTGGTAGATGGGACTCATTTACTTCTATTAATGAAAATTATCTCATGGATGTGGATACAAGACAAACAATCAAAAAATACTGAAGAAATTGCACGCCAAGGTGGTGCCCTCTATGACAAATTCTGTAATTTTGTTGATGATTTACAGGGAGTGGGAAAATCGATTAAACAAACAAATGATAAATATGATGAAGCCTTGAAAAAACTTTCTGAAGGTAAAGATAACCTTATTAGAAAAACGGAACGAATAAAAGAACTAGGAGCAAAAACAAAAAAAACATTGCCAAAAGAGCTTTTAGATGATGCTGAAGTCGGCCCATTAATTGAAGAAGGTAACAACCCTACAACTTAATTAAGCTTAAACAAAAAATAGGCCCAATTCACTTTATACATCCCACTCCTTGGTAAAATTGACTTTACCAATTTCTTGCCTTAGTTTAAGTGGTATAAGAAAAGATATAAAGCCTCGCTGCTCATACTGCAAGAGAGGACTATAAGTCTCTCACCTTCAACTTGCAGTTGCCAGCGGCGCTTAATTAAGTTTTCCTATTATGAACCATTGGATAATTAGATTCAGTTTAAATACTTCCTTCATCTTTATTATTGGTTCTTTAATCACTTATAATAATGTGCTCGGTAATTCCAGGCTAAAATCAAAACTTCCCCGAGTCGAGGTGTCAGAAACTGTTGGTAACTCCACCATAAGTATTTCTTATTCTCAACCTACAGTAAACTGGAAAAAAACATGGGGCAAACGTGTCCCCTTCAAAAAGAATTGGACTATGGGAGATAAAGAAAAAACATTAATAACATTTGAAGAAGATGTTAAAATAAACAACATACGTCTTGGTGCTGGAACTTATGGTTTCTATGTATACCCTGTTAATAATAATGATTGGCAAATTATTTTCAGTAAAGATATAAACGGTACTGTAGATCAATATGATAAAGTTGATGACATGTTAAGAGTTTCAGTAGTTCCCCAAGAGGCCCCTTTACAAAAAGACCTGAAAATAGGTGTCGAGAATATTGAAGAAGAAATAGATAATAACTCTGATGATCCAGGTAACTTGTCTGGAAGCTTATTCGAAAATAAACCTTCAATAGCCAATTTTTTTCTCCATTGGGACGTTAAAAGAATTAACTTAAAGCTGGTTTTAACGGGGGAACGTCGTGGATATTCTGGAAACCCTCTAAATCCAAATATTCCTCAAAAATATGTTAAGGCTTGGAAGGTTGTAAAAGCCTCTTTGCTTTCTTTATTGAAAGAAGACTTTATTAAACATACCGAAAATTTTTCAGATGATTTTCTTACAAATTATGGTGATGGTGGAGGTAAGGCTTCATACATCCAATTCCTTGGGCATAGCTATAGGAGCGGGGATTCAGAAGGTATTACAATAAATATTGAAGAAATGACAGCTGAAATAACTGAAGACAAAATTCTGTTTAATGATATTTTGGTTTACTTTCAACATGGTGCTATTAACTATACCTATGAACTAATTAAAAAACAGGACCTTTGGTTGGTCCATAAAATACGAGTTCCATCAAGAGAAGGTGGAAAAATATAACAGAAATCTTTTTCTTTGGAGTAATCTCATGAACTTTATTCAATATTCTTTTTATATCTTTTTCTCACTTAGCATTTTTATCCCAAATGGGATTTTTGCCAACCCGAGACTAAAATCAAAACTTCCCCGAGTCGAGGTGTCAGAAACTGTTGGTAACTCCACCATAAGTATTTCTTATTCTCAACCTACAGTAAACTGGAAAAAAACATGGGGCAAACGTGTCCCCTTCAAAAAGAATTGGACTATGGGAGATAAAGAAAAAACATTAATAACATTTGAAGAAGATGTTAAAATAAACAACATACGTCTTGGTGCTGGAACTTATGGTTTCTATGTATACCCTGTTAATAATAATGATTGGCAAATTATTTTCAGTAAAGATATAAACGGTACTGTAGATCAATATGATAAAGTTGATGACATGTTAAGAGTTTCAGTAGTTCCCCAAGAGGCCCCTTTACAAAAAGACCTGAAAATAGGTGTCGAGAATATTGAAGAAAGTACTAAAGAGATTTGTAGAGGTGGGGATTGTGATAACAAAAAAATTATTCCAGTCTTTAGTGCTGATCTATACCTAAAGTGGGAAACCAGGAAGATTTTATTAAACCTAAAAATGACAGGAGAGTTACGTGGAAATGGTTTCTATCCAAAAAACTTAACTTTCCCAGAAAAAGTTGCTCCAGTTTGGAAGATCGTTAAGTCCTCCCTTACCGCTCTTGTAGAAATAGATGATGCGGGATTTACTGAACATACTCGTTATTTCTCAGATGACTTTTTATCAAACATTGTTGATGGTGGAGGTAAGGCTGCATACATTCATAACATAGGACATTTTTATAGAGCTGGTGGTACTGAAGGTATAACTGTTAACCTAGAAAACATGGACTATGCTGTTGAAGGGAATAATGCTACATTTAACAATATTTTTGTTTTCTTCCAGCATGGTGCACTCATTTATAACTTTGAACTAAAAAAGAAGAACGGCGTTTGGCAGGTAACCAAGATACGAATACCAGATCAACAGGGAGGTGAAATATAATTATTTAATTATAGGATTGAATATCAATAAGTTTTCCTCAACAATACATCGGTTTTTTATGAAAAATTTTTTCTATATAGCATTATTAGTTCTTATTTCCTGCTCCTCAAAAACAGATTCTAATGTATCAGATAATTTTCATATTCCAATAATACAACCTAAGGGTTCAGAGCAATATCTTCAGCTCGGATCAGATTATATTTTTAATCAAGATTCACTACATACTTTTGAATTAATTATTCCAGAAAAGTCTTTAGCTAAAATTGATAATGACCCCGCTGCTGAAGAATATGTAGAGGGAATGTTAATATTTAATAAAGACACATTAAGTCCTGTTGGAATTAGATATAAAGGAGCTGTTGGGGCATTTGTAGGTTGTTTATCCGGAAAGGATGTTTTTAATCCATCCGGTGAAAAAATATGTACTAAACTATCGATGAAAATCAAAATTAATTGGGAAGGAAGAAAAGATAAATTCTACCAATTAACGAAGCTTCAATTTCATTCTCAAAACATCGATCCTTCACAAATGCATGAGAGGCTTGGGTATTGGTTCTTTAGAGAAATGGGCGTTCCAGCGCCTCGCTCAGTTCACGCAAGACTGATTATTAATGACGAATATTCTGGGTTATATGCACTAACTGAACAGATTGATAAGAATTTTACTGAGTATAATTTTGATGAGACCAATGGAAATCTTTATAAGGAAGTTTGGCCAGTTAGTCATAAGGGGAAGCCACAAGAAGAAAAGACATTATACGCAAGCCTAAAAACCAATGAGGATAATAACCCCGACCTAAAGATAATTAAAGAATTCGGGGAATTAATAGCAAAAGCAGATTCAATAAAATCGCGTGAGATTATCGAAAAATATATGAATATCAATGAAATTATTTCATATGCAGTTGTGGATAGAGCGATTCGAAATGATGACGGAGCTTTCCATTGGTATAGTTTTACTAAATTTTTTGTATCGAATCATAATTATTACTGGTATGAGGAGCCTAATAAACAAAAACTGCACCTTATACCATGGGATTTAGATAATGCTTTTGATAACATTACTAGTGAAAATCCTGTTACTTATCTAGCTGATGAGTGGGGTGAAATTTCAAATAATTGCGAACCTTTTACTTATGGACAATGGGGATTGGGACAGTGGTCAGCTAGTTGTGATAAAATTACAAAAGGGTGGTCTAGCTATAAAAAAGAATACACGGAATTACAGAAAAAACTAAGTGATTCATACTTAAGCCAGGCCAATAACTTGATTGATAACTGGTCAATTCAAATCAAAGATGCCACTTTAGAAGCCTCAAATAAATATGAAGATGCCTTGTCAATGAAGAGATGGGAAAGGAACCTGGAAATACTTCAAGCCCAGCTTTCTTTAATGAAAATTAGATTATCTAAGAATCATTAATCAAATTTCATGATATTAAATCAGATTCATTAGTTTATAAAATTCCCGAGCAAATCAATGCCATAATCCTTCCTAACAAAAAACTAACAATTATTTTGCGTTTTTCTCTTTTTCTTAACCTCACATTAACCTAAAGTTGTTGTCTTTTATTGGAGAAATTTCATCGTAAAAAAACTAATTATTATGGCAAATTCAATATTAAGATTTTTTTCCCCCATTATCATTGTATCTAGTATTGGATTTTCAAATGATAATACAAATACTATAGATTTTTCACAGCTAGCATTAAAAAAAGTTTCTGCAATGAGAACAATTGAGCCTCCTATAATTGATGGGAAACTCAATGATGAGGCTTGGGCAAAAACCACCGTTCATTCAGATTTTTTGCAGTATCGTCCCAATAATTTAGCTGAACCTACTTTCAAAACTGAGGTGAGGATACTGTATGATGATGACTTTATATATCTAAGTTTTAATAATCTTGATCCAGACCCAGAAAAAATAAGGTCGACTCTTGGCCGAAGGGATGACTGGACCTCAAGTTTTGGAAGTTCAGGAGACTATATAATCTTTAATCTTGACAGCAGGAATAATGATAAAAATGGGAATAGTTTTGGTGTAAATGCGGCTAATGTTCAATTTGATAATGCCGTTACCAGTGATGCATCCGGAACAGACTTTGAAACTAGTTGGAATGCTGTATGGTCATCAAATGTTTCTATTAATGACGATGGATGGAGTACAGAAATAAAATTGCCTTTTAGTATTTTTCAATTTAGTAAAAATGAGAATCAAACATGGGGCTTTAGAGTTCATCGAACAATTCATCGTTCACAAGAATGGATTTATTGGCCTGGTATGGATGATGGCTTAAATGGTTTTGTAGAACACTTTGGAGTTTTGGAAGGTATAACAAATATTCCCCAGCCAAAAAATATTGAATTAATTCCCTATGTCCTATCTGGAAAAACAATTTCTGAAACAACGGATAATACTCAAAATTTGGGCCTAGATATAAAATATAATATTTCCTCAGATGTAACAGCCAATTTCACATTTAATCCAGATTTTGGTCAAATAGAGGCTGATCCATCCGTCTTAAATCTTTCCGCATTTGAGACAGGCTTGAAGGAAAAACGACCATTTTTTGTTCAGGGTTCTAATTTTTTTAAAGCACCCTTTGGAATGACTTATTCTAGACGAATTGGCCAGAGACCTCGATTTTATTCTCCCTCTGATGGTGACCTTGTATCAAGGCCTGAAGCTACAACTATTTTAGGTGCCTTAAAGATAGTAGGACATACACAGTCTGGTATTAAATATGGTTTTCTAAATGCTGTTACTGACGAAGAATATGGAACTATTGAAAAAGAGATTGATGGTGACATAAGAAAAGACAACTTTTTAATTGAGCCTTATTCAAATTATAACACATCGGTTGTTCAAGTTCCCGTTCTTAATGATATATCTGCCATTAAACTAATATCGAATAATTTATCCAGGCCTGGAGAAACTCCTATTTCTACTTCGGCAATAGAAGGTGGTTTCTCATTACTCAATAATGCTCTACGAATAGGTACTGATTTAGGGACCTCTAGCACTTCAGATAAACCAAATGGATATGCCTATTCATTATATCTTGATTATAAAAATCCAGACTGGTGGTCAATCACATTCTGGCAAAGAAGTTCAGATGGGAATTTTGATGTAAGTGACATGGGATATCAAAGGAGAAATAATGAAAAATCTATAGGCTCCATGTTAACAATTAGAAGAGATGAGCCTAAAGGAATATTTTTAAGACAAAGATTTAGTATAAATACCGGTTTTAATTTTTCAGCTTTTTCTGGAGAAGAAGTAACTACAGGCAGAGATCTTGATTTTTTTTCAAATAATACTTTTAGGAATTACTGGCAACTAAAATTAGCTCTAAGGCTTAATCCCAGTAGTTATGATGATCAAGATCTCTACCGCGATAGTAGAGCATTCGTTGTGTTGGATGAAGCTTGGCAATCTTATCAATTATCAATCTCTACAGATACCAGGAAACGAATAATTTTTGAACCTAGTTTTAATTTTGACGATCACAAAATCAGTGGTTCCGGCTATAGATTCCGTTTCAAAATAACCACCCGACCTACTGACTTCCTGAAAATAGATCTTTTCCAAAGCAGAAGATTTAGACCAAATCACATGCAATGGGTTGGAATCGAAGAAAAAATAAATGATGATATTGATATTATTTATGCTAATACAAAACAATGGCAAATTGATTCAAACCTAAGATTAAACTGGTCCTTTTCTCCTAAAATGACCTTTGAAGCATTTTACCAACCATTTAAAGTGGATATGGATTATTTAGATTATAATAGATTAATGGAAGAAAAAACTAACCGCATGGAAAAAATTGAAACTGACAAAAATTTAAATTTCAAAATGAGAAATAAAAGGGGAACCTTTGTATTTAGATGGGAGGTTATTCGGGGTAGTTTCTTATATGTGGTCTATAATATCAATGAGAATAGGTATTATTCTGAAAAAGATAAAGAATGGAATAAAACAATGACTAACTCATTTTTCTTGAAATTTAATTATTACTTCAGGCCAAATTAATATTTGGTCTAATCTAAGAAATCATTTTCCTCTTATAAGTAAGAAACAAAAAGTTTAATTAATTACATTTATTGGCTTAATAAACTTTAGAGTATACCTATCACTTTCTCCTATCAATTTGAGCTGTCTCTGTTTTGATTTAATTGTTTTCTTATCTAAACCCTCCTCTGATAAAGTTGGGAGTAAATTCCAAACTCCAATAGGATAATCTTTGGTATCCTTAGGGTTTGCATTTATCTGCGAAGAAGCTAAATAAACAAAACCAACTGCTTCCGCATCTTTAATCATACAAGGTTCACAACTATAACCTTTTTCATCTATAATTGAATTACTTCGATGATCGGTTACTCCTAAGATTCCACCTGGTTTGAGAGTTTTATAAATCGAACGAAGTTTTTCAAATTCAGAGTTTCCAATCCAATTATGATAATTCCGAAAGGTTAAAACCATATCCGCTGATTCTTCGTCTCCGTAAACAGAACCCGTCATAGGTACCATGATTACATTCCCATATAAATCTTTATTTGATGTTAGTTTTTTTTCTTCATTCTGGTATCTTTCTCGAGTGCGCTCATTATCAGACCCTTCATCAAAAGTTGCACTAATGTATTGACCTTTATTTTTTAAAAATGGTGCTAATATCTCTTGATACCAACCTCCTCCTGGATAAATTTCTACAACAGTCATAGTATTCTTAATCCCAAAAAACTTAAGTGTTTCCAAGGGGTGCCTATATTGGTCTCTAGCCTTATTTTCTTTAGATCTATGCTTACTATCAATAATCTCTTCTAAAGTTTGGCTATAAGAAAATTGAAAGGTTATAATAATAAGCACACAAGAAAGGGTGATACCCTTTATTAGAGATATATAATCAATTTTCATTTGTTCTTCCTTAATTATGAAATATGCATTACAGTTAAATTAGTTATTATTTATATAATCACTTGCCGCTTTAAGTATTACCCATAAAGAAAGAGCTCCAGGATCAGGATGTCCAATAGATCTCTCCCCTAGAGTAGTTGCTCTTCCTATTTTTGCAGTCATTTTCTTGGTATTTTCCACACCCATTTTTGCACTTTCTTCAACAGACATAAAAGCTTCTTTCAATGGTTTATTAACAGCTTCTTTCGCCGCATCTCTTGCTGGAATTAAAGCATCTAACATAGTTTTATCTCCAGACTTTGCTTTACTAATTACACCTATCCCATCATATCCTCCATTCAAAAAAGAGAATAAAGATGAACTGTCTAGATTATTACAATCGCCAATTGCATCAGCACCTTTTATAAATAACATTCCAAAAATTGGTCCTGACGCTCCACCCATTGATGAAATTAAAGCATGACCTGAGGTTTGAAAAATATTGCCTATAGTTAATGGATTTGTTTCAAGTAACTTTTTTTTTACTTCAGAAAATCCACGCTTCATACCCAAACCGTGATCTCCATCACCAATGGAACGATCCGCCTCAGAAAGTAATTCTTCATTTCTAATTACTTCGTCCGCCACAAATATCATCATACCATTTACGACTTGGTAGTCGACCATAATAATTAAAGTTTTGTATAACCTAGCGATGAGCAGGGCATGTCCCAATATTTCTTTAGGTCAGTATCAAGCTTTGTAATACTAATTGATACACCCGCCATTTCTTGACATGTTACCTTTGGTCCAACAATAATATCATAGAGTTTTAATTCCCATCTTAGACAATATTTCTTTAACCTTTTTTCAAAACAATTAAGCATTCCATTAAAGTGGTAGATCCGAGGCTGTTAATAAATAAAATTATTTCATCATCTGAATCCAACGGAAGATCATCTTTGAATATCAAATCTAACATTAGAACCGTTAATTTATCAGAGGACATCATTTGTTCAATGGACACCCCAGCTTCTCCATGAATTCCCATACCCAAACCTATTTCATTTTCATTCAATTCAAAGGTTGGTAGACCAGTTGCTGGTATGGAACCGGGTTTAAGAGCGGCGCCAACTGATCGAGTGTTATCTCTCGCTTTTACAACTATACTTTTTAATTCATCGAGACTAGTTACAATATTTGATGCGGCACCTGCCAATTTTACGATTGGTAATAATCCAGCGATACCTCGGCGCTTATGTTTTTCATCAGGGGGAGCCGAAGCAACATCATCCCAAACTAGTACTGTCTCAACTTCTATACCTTCAGATTTAGCTAAATTAGATGCTAGATCAAAATTCAAAACATCGCCCGCATAATTTCCATATAAAAACAATACACCCTTTCCCTTATTAATTGCTCGAGCAACTTCAAGGGTAATATTTGGTGGAGGTGCAGCAAAAATATCTCCACAAGATGCACCATCAGCTAAGTTTTTACCTACATATCCATGGTAGCTTGGCTCATGGCCACTACCACCTCCTACTAATAATCCAACTTTATCATCTGGGATATAATTTTTCACTATGGCCCCTGGAGAGATTAATTTAATTGAACCATTATAGTAATCAACCAGACCATCTAATAAATCAGCTGCAACACTGTTAGGATCATTTATTATTTTTTTGATGCTCATTTTAAAAAAACCTCACAATGTTTTTTTCACAAACCTTGTTTATTTCTGAAATCAAGCAGAATCTAATTCAATCAGTAAATTAAGAAATTATAGGAATCAATTTTTCTTTACAGTATTTACTGTCATGAAGTGTAACACCATCAGGATCTTCAATTGCGGCATCTGCTTCATCCTCACACAAAATCCAGCCTTGAAAATCCTGCTCTACTAACCATCTAGTAATTCCTTCAAAATCAATCTCTCCTTCACCCATCAAGGACCATTCTGGATTACCATCCCAATCCTTATAATGGATGTGATTGATTAATGAACTAAACTCTTTCATTTTAGAAAGAACATCCATTTCACCATTTCGAATATGTCCTACATCAGGTGTCCAACCAGTTACGCTTGAATCTAAACCATTTAATATTATATCATAATCTTCTGCTGTACGATTAGTAGAAGTTTCTGGTGAGTTTGGATGGAAGGAAGCATTAATTCCTGCATCAGATGCTCTTTTAGATACAGCATTCACATTCTCAACTAAATTAAGTCTTCTCTGAACAATTTCATCACGATTAGTTGGTAGTTGGACAGTACATAAAAGAGCTCCAGGAAAATGCCGGAGAAGTGCAATTACATCATCAGCTTCTTTTGTCTCCTGTTCTGTTTCTTGAGGATGATTCCATTCAAGGCATAAAGCAACTCCAGCTAGTTTAATGTTATGCTCATCTAATTTTTCAGATAACCTTACTGGATCAAACAAATCACCCATCCAAAAGTGCATTGGCTCAACACCACTAAAACCACATTGAGATATAATCTCTATCATATGACCTAATTGATTCTCATAGGCTTTTCCTGTTTCTTTCATAAACCAAGTATAAACTTCCGCACCTAAGGATATTTTACTCATTTTAAATTCCTCGTTTCTTTGTAATAATTAGTCACTCCATCCATGTACTTCTTGCACAGATATCATAGTTTCTAAAATAGTATCCCATGTTTGTTGCTGGTTAAGAATGTCATTGGGAAACATGCAACCATCCCAACAAATATGTTTTATATCTTTTCGTTTGTTTCCAGCCGCATCATATAACCAAAAACCAGCCGCATAAGGAATATCTAGCTTTCCATTAGGGTCATCAGCCAAGCAATGTTTTCCTGTCTTATCATGTGAACCCATTCCTTTTACTGTCCCATCATTTTGTGCGATATGGAGATCAATGGTCCATGGTTTGAGAGCATCTGTCATAGTTGTATAGGCCTCACTAAATACTTCTTTATCATCCCATGAAAAATTTTCAGGTAGAATGCGATGATCCTCTTGATTATAGCCTAGTAGATAAAGCATTGAATGAGCTAAATCTGCTTGAAAGCCCAGAACACCTTCTGAATCTGCTTCATCAAGGGTTCTTAACATCCATTTCCAACTATGCATCCCCCCCCAGCATATTTCACCCTCAGCTGCTAGCTTTTCTCCATGGTCCTGAGCGATTTCAGCGGCATTTTTAAAAGTGTTACCAATGAGCTTAGTGTTTTCTGAGGGATTCTTACTCCAAGTTTCAACATCAGTTGCTGAATCTATTCTGACAATACCATAAGGCCTCACCCCTAGGTCTCGGAGTTTCCCAGCTATAATGCATGCTTTACGGACTTGCTCTAAGAATTGTTTTCTTTCACTTTCTCCTCCCATTGCTGATCCACCACCCGTTTCTGTCCAGACTGGTGCAACAAGAGAACCAGCAACGAGATTGTGACCTTTAAGTTTATCAGCTAGTTCTTTCAAATCATCATCACTTGAATCAATTGATACATGGGGATCTGAAATGAACAGATCAATGCCATCAAATTTTCGATCTCCAAAAGAAGCATTCGCGGTGAATTGAATCATTTTATCCAAGGAAAAAAATGGTTCGTCATCAGATCCTTTTCCAACGACACCAGGCCAAGCAGCATTATGTAATCTTGGGAAATTATTACTCATGTTAACCCCATTTCTATGTTATTGTTTAAGCTGTGTACTTAATTTAAGTGAGTGGGTAATTAATTAATAGACTTACTAATTCACAAATGAAAAATCAGATTTATCTCATATCTATTCTATTCAATTTAGCTTTGGGAAATAACAACCCTAAAGAACTCATAAACAATTCTATTTCCTCTGATTTTTGGGTTCGCAGAACAGTTCTTGACGAAAAGCCTCGAATGATAACTGTTTCTTTTGGTAATAACCTTTATATGGCCTACGATCTAGCAAACTCTGAATTATATAAAGTATGGTCAGGGGGTGTGATCTGGGAAGGCGCTGCTATAAATGATATAAAAACTGTTCAGCCTAGAACTTGGGGCATTTCTTATGAACAAGAATTGAAACCGGAATTTTATTGGATGGAGGAAAGTGTTAGCAATAAAAGGCCCTTGAAAGCATTGTATCAGGGATATGTTCTTGACCATGAAAAAATTGTCTTTAAATATGTTGTAACATTAAGCAGTGGAGAGCTAGTTTGAGATTCATGAACAACCAGTAATTGAATTGAAAGATGATACTATTCAATTAACTCGAAAATTTTTCACCACCGATTTACCCAATGGATTCAGTTTATATTGTGAGGGGATTAAATTACAATCAGGAAGTTATACCGTATGGTCAAAGATATTTAACAAGTCCTCGATCTCTAATAAACCTGAATATACTGAAGCAATAGGTAACTCCGGCTGGGTACCCCCAGCCAAATTGTGGCTAAACCGTAGTGGTTGCAATACATGTCATAATTTTGAAGAGGATAGAATTGGACCCTCATATAAAAATGTTGCTCGGAAATATGAAAGAACCACGCATAATATTGAACAACTTACTTCAAGAATAATAAAAGGCAGTTCTGGTTATTGGGGAAAAGCTGTAATGATCCCTCATTCAAAAATTTCTCAAGAAGATGTAAAGCGAATGGTTCAATATATCCTCTCTCTTGATAATCAGGACAAAGGAAAAGTAAGTATAACTACTCCGTCGGAAATTCTTGAAGATTCTACTGAATTAATAAAACCGGGCTTCGGTAATTCTCTTGATAAAATCCATCCATCTTATAATCTAATTAAAATCCGACCTGGTTGGTTCAAACCTAGAGTGGGAGCAATGGATTTTCTTCCTGATGGAAGTTTAGTCATCAGCACTTGGGATTCTGTAGGAGCAGTATATGTATTGAAAGGAGTGGAAAAGAATAACCCTGATGAAGTAACGATAAAACAAATTGCCTATGGATTACATGAACCTTTGGGATTAAAGGTAGTTGAAGGAAAAATCTTTGTATTACAGAAACAAGAGTTGACGGAATTAATTGATCATAATGGTGATGAAATTATTGATGAGTATCGAAATATTTGTTCATCCTGGGGAGCTACATCAGATTTTCATGAATATTCTTATGGCCTTGAATATAAAGACGGAAATTTTTATGCCAACCTAGGACTTGGTATGCGTTTAATGAAGCATGAACTTCAAGATCCCGATAGAGGTTCAGTAATTAAAATTAGTAGGAAAGGAAAATTTGAAAAAGTAAGTGTTGGTCTTCGACAACCTAATGGGATTGGCTTTGGTACTGATGGAGAACTATTTATTAGTGAAAATCAGGGACAATGGGTGCCAGCATGTAAGATTATTCATGTAAAAGATGGTGATTTTCATGGTTGTCAATATGGTACAGGGGATCGATATAAAGGCATGATTCCTACTCCTCCTGCGGTCTGGTTGCCACAAGATGAGATAGGGAATTCTCCAGGAAATCCGATTCTCTTAAAAGATGGTCCTTATTCTGGGCAAATGATTCATGGTGAAATTACCCATGGTGGACTAAAGCGGGTCTTTCTTGAAAAAGTAAATAATTCATATCAGGGAAGTGTATTTAGGTTTTCTCAGGGTTTTGAATCTGGTATTAACAGAATAACATATGGTCCTGATGGTGATATTTATTTAGGTGGCGTTGGAATGAACGGAAATTGGTCCTGGCTAGGAAAACAGTTTGGCTTAGAAAAAATTTCATATAATGGCCAAACAACCTTCGAAATGTTATCTGTACAGGCTCTTTCTGATGGATTATTAATTAATTTTACTGAACCATTAGAAAAAAAACCTTCTATAAAAATTACGGACTTTAGAATTAGTCACTGGCGATATGAGACGACTTCAAAATATGGAAGTCCAAAGTTTGATGAAGGAATACTGCCTATTGAGGAAATATATTTATCTAGAGACAGGAAGAAAGTACATGTAAAATTAAATGATCTGAAAAAAGGTCATGTCATTCATATAATGCTTAAGGAAAACATTAAGAGTCTATCCGGAAAATATTTGTGGTCTGGTGAAGCTTGGTATACATTAAATAATATCCCTGAAAAAAGTATTATGAGATTATTTTGGAAAAAAATATAACTAACTTGAGTTATGATATTACAATCTGAAAATAGTTCCAAAATACAAGTTTCTGGATTTTCTTCTCATTTTGAGTGTGAACCTTTGATTAAACCGTTTGGGTTTAAAGGGAATATGATTTCTAATGCTTGGCAAGTAGCCGTTATGCTAGAAAGTGACGAAGGTGTTAAGAAGATTGGGCTTTCGACCCAGAGTGTTCTTTGGTCTGACCCCAGTGTATTTGTAGAACATTCCGAAGATGATGGAAATGCTTTAATGTATTCAATTACACAATACGCACTTAAGCTCATAAAGGATACTAGCTATAAGGATCCTATTGAATTACTTGAAAATATTTTTGAAGATGTTTTCTCCTACGCAAAAAGAGTAACCGGACATAATAACTTAAAAAAAACATTTGTTCTGAATGCTTTAGTTGGTCTTGATAATGCAGCTTGGCTATTGTATGCTGCTAACAATGGGGTCAACACCTTCGATGAAATGATTCCATCAATCTACAGGAAAGGATTGCCAGAAAAACATACAAAGGTTGTTAGCATTCCAGTCGTTGGATATGGAACACCAATAGAAGATATCATCCAAATGACTAAAGAAGGTTTTTTTGTTATGAAAATAAAGATTGGTTCACCAGGAACTCAATCTGAGATGCTTGAAAAAGATAAAGAATATTTAAAAGCCATTCATGAAGCAATTGGGAATTTAGAAATACCTCATCTTCCCAATGGAAAGATTCCATATTATTTTGATGCGAATGGACGCTATGAAAATAAAGATATAATGATGCGATTTTTAGATTATGCGAAACAAATTGGTGCTATAGATCAAATTGCTGTACTTGAAGAACCTTTTAATGATAATTATCAGGAAAATGTTAAAGATATAACTGAAAGAGGTCCTAGAGTTGCAGCTGATGAAAGCTCACACACAGATAAAGATACTCAGTTACGCATAGAACAGGGTTATAACATGATTGCTTTAAAGGCAATTGCTAAAACACTTAGCATGACTTTAAAAATATCCAATTTAGCCTTTAAAAATAAAATCCCCTGTTTCTGTGCGGATTTAACTGTAAATCCCATCCTTGTAGATTGGAATAAATGTATTGCAGCTCGTCTTCCAAGTGTTTCTGGTTTCAATTTAGGTCTTCAAGAAACTAATGGTTGGCAAAATTATAAACACTGGGAAAAAATGTGTACTTATCACCCACTTCCTAATGCTTCTTGGACGAAAACTAGTAATGGCGTTTATGAAACAGATGAATCTTTTTTTGAAGAAAGCGGGGGGATTTTTCATGCGTCTCCTCACTATGAAGAAATATTTCAGTTATGAGAACAAAATATGCTCATATAAATATCATTGCAAAAGACTGGAAATTGCTATGTGAATTTTATCAGGAAATATTTGAGTGTGTGCCAATTAGCACTGAACGTGATCATCATGGAGAATCTGTAGACCTACTAACTGGCATCTCAAAAGTACGAGTGAAGGGACGTCATTTAAGAGTCCCTGGATATGGTGAAAATGCTCCTACTATAGAAATTTTTTCATTCAGCCAAAGTGGAAAGAACTATCCAAAAACGTTAAACCGACCAGGCTTTTCTCATTTAGCATTTGAAGTTGATGATTTGGATGAAAGGAGAGAAAAAATCAAAGAATTCGGAGGCTCGGATTATGGTGAAAAAGTTGTCCTTGATATTTCTGGTGCAGGGAAACTCACATTGATATACATGACCGATCCAGAAGGAAATATCATAGAGCTTCAAAAATGGCACTGAAGCTATCACAGCAAAATAAAATGAGTCGGAACAATGCTACAATCTGTTCTCTCTTTTGCTTTTTTTTATTTTCCTTTCCATTCCTTTTGGCTCAAGACAATAATAATTCGCTAAATATTAAACTTCGAGAAAGAGTTCTGATCGACAAGATTCAGAATAAATTCCAATTAAATGAAAAAGAGGTTAATTGGGATTTACATAAAACCGCCATTATTATTATTGATATGTGGGACAATCATCATTGTAAAAGTGCTGCCCGTCGAGTTGCTGAAATGGCTCCACATATGAATCAAGTTTTGAAAACAGCGCGTAATAAAGGAGTCTTTATTATTCACGCCCCAAGCGACTGCATGGAACATTACAAAAGCACCCCTCAGCGAAAACGTGCAGAAAAATCTCTTTTTATTGAAGCTAATGTTAGTTTCAAATGGAATTATTTTAATCCAAAAAAAGAGGGGTATTTATCACCTGAGCTGGAAAAAGAAGGATGCTCTTGTGATACTCTAGAACCTTGTGGCCCATCTTATAAAGCATGGAGTCGGCAAATTGAAACCATCGACATTCATGAAACTGATGCTATCTCTGATGATGGTCAGGAAATATATAATCTCTTAGAAGAGAAAAAGATAGATAATGTAATAATCATGGGAGTTCATACTAATCGTTGTGTGCTAGGGAGACCATTTGGTATTCGCCAGATGAATTATACAGACCGAAATGTTGTCCTTTGTAGAGACCTTACTGATTCATATCATAGAGACCCAGGTAAACATTTTGCTGGACTAAAATTAATAATCCAACATATTGAAAAATATTGGTGCCCAACAATTACTAGTGCAAGCATAACCAAAGCTCCTCCATTCATATTCAAAGAACAAGATAGGAGATAAACCGATGGCTCTTCAGTCTCATAAAAAGTCAAAATCATTCTTTAGTCGTCGAGACTTTATGAAAATTTCAGGTGCTAGTCTCGTATCTAGTGCTTTTATAAAACCCTCATTTAAAAAGAAGGACCTCTCCATAAATATTTTTTCTAAACATCTACAAGCCTTCAATTATAATGAAATGTCTTCTTTTGCTTCGGAAGTTGGATTTGAAGGTATTGATTTAACAGTTCGTCCTGGAGGGCACGTCTTACCTGAACGAGTAAGTAAAGATTTACCTAAAGCTGTGGAAAGTATCCGTAAGGCTGGGCTATCTATTGACATGATAACTACAAGTGTAAAGGATGCCAATGATCCTGAACATAAACGAGTGCTTGAAGTAGCATCTGAATTAGGAATACGATATTATCGAATGGCTTATTTTGCTTATCCAGATTTATCTAAAGGCACAACTTTAATTGAAGTCTTGAAAAATTTTACCGATGAAACAAAAGCTTTATCAAAATTGAATGAAAAACTAGATATAGTAGGCTGTTATCAAAATCACTCCGGCAAGAAATTAGTTGGATCAAATGTTTGGGAAATTTGGAAATTAATATCTGAATCTGACCCAAATTTTTCTGGTATTCAATATGACATCCGGCATGCCACAGTTGAGGGAGGAGAGTCTTGGGAAAATGGGATCCATTTAATCAATAATAATATTAAAACTATCGCATTGAAAGATTTTAAATGGGGGGAAATTGATAATAATTGGAAAATAATCAATACTCCAATAGGAGAAGGAATGGTCGATTTTGAAAAATATTTCAGTCTGTTAAAAAAATATAAGATATTTGTTCCTGCAAGCTTGCATTTTGAATATAGTCTGGGAGGAGCTGAGCATGGAAGTAAAAAATTGGGGATAACAAAAAATAGTCTTTTTGAAAATATGAAAAAAGATTTGAACGCAATAAGAAAATATTGGGACTCAGCAGCTTAGAAATTGACAATTAATTACAAAATACCTTCTTCTTTTCCTGATATAAAGTCATTTGAGTCATACCTTAAGTCAATTGATGCTTCGTTTGGTTGTGACCATAACATTATGGATTCATCGGGCCCAATGGGAAAAGAGTTTAATATTGCAGGACATACTCTAAAAAATCGTTTTGCTATACATCCAATGGAAGGTTGGGATGGGAATGAAGATGGACTTCCTTCTGAGCATACTTTTCGAAGATGGTATCGTTTTGGATTAAGTGCCTCCTCATTAATTTGGGGAGGGGAGGCTTTTTCTGTTGTTCCAGAAGGTCGCGCTAATCCACATCAACTTCATCAAGGAAGCAGTAAAAGAATTGGGATAGGTCTCAAGGATCTAATTAGAAAAATTAAATCAGGTCGGGAAAAAATTGGACTTGGCAATGAAGAAGCATTAATTGGATTGCAATTGACTCATTCAGGACGTTGGTCACATCCAAATAAGACAGGGCCATCTCCTAAGATTGCTTTTAGACATCCAATTCTAGATTGGAAATCAGGTGTCAATTCTGATGAAGCACTAATTTCAGATAACGAGTTAGCAGATTTACCGAAATATTATGCTGAAGCATCAGAATTAGCATCTAAAGCTGGTTTTAGTTTCGTCGACATAAAATGCTGCCATGGTTACCTTCTTCATGAATTATTAGCTGCTAGATCAAGACCCGGACCTTATGGAGGGTCTTTTAATAATCGAACTCGTCTTTTCCGGGAAATTGTTTCTTCCGTAAGAGATGCAAGCCCAGGCTTAGAAATTGGAGTTCGTTTATCCGCAACAGATCTTTACCCCTTCTCAAGCAATAAGGATGGTCTTGGGGAACCTAAAGGATTATCAGAGAACCTTCCATATAATTTAGGGTTTGGTATAAATAAAGATAATCCGCTGGAACCTGATTATAATGAGACATTTGATTTCCTTGATCTCTTATGTAAAATGAAAATTAAGCTCGTCAATATCACTATAGGGTCACCATATTATACACCTCATATTCAACGACCAGCGGCTTTCCCTCCAAGTGATGGTTATCTTCCTCCAAAAGATCCCCTTGAATCCGTCCTAGCACATATTGCAACTGTACGGTTAATTAAATCTTCTTTCCCACACTTAATATTAGTTGGATCTGGATACAGCTATCTTCAACATTGGCTCCCTAATATAGCGCAATACGAAGTTCGCAATGGTCATGTGGATTTTGTAGGCTTAGGAAGAATGGTTCTATCCTATCCGGAATTACCCCTTGATATTCTAAATGGAAACCCTATAGAAAAGAAAAAAATATGCAGAACTTTTTCTGATTGTACCACAGGTCCAAGAAATGGTATGGCTAGCGGTTGTTATCCTTTAGACCCATATTTTCGTAAACGTCCAGAAGCTGATAAAATTCGATCAATGAGGAAGGCTAGAATATGAATAAACCTGACACTGAATCTTTTCAGGGATTACCCTCAACTATATCTAACAATCAGGAATCATTGAAGAAGGAGGAAGAGTGGCTTGAGCAACAGAAAAGTCTTCCGAAAATTCAAAGGTGGAAATCTTTTCTTATTAAAGGTGGTCCTGGCTACCTACAAAGTGCACTTACTTTAGGAGGGGGAACCGTAACCGCTATGTTATTCTCTGGCGCAGCATATGGTTATCAATTATTGTGGGTTGCTCCATTGTCTATGCTATTGGGAATAATAATTTTTTCTGCTGTTTCCCATCAAACTCTTTCAACAGGTCAGCGTCCATTCATTGCTCTTAAAGATCATGCTGGACCATTTTTTGCCTGGGCCTTTGCCGGTGGTGCAGTTCTGTCATCAATTATATGGCATTTTGCCCAATACTCACTTGGTGCATCTGTTCTTGTGGATTTAAGCGATGTGGCGGGAATGAAAATTCCTTCTTGGGTGGCTGGTATAATTATTCTGGCTATTTCGATTATATGGGCGGTGACATATGGAACTTCTAATAAGATGAGAGATTGGTTTGAGAAATCTCTCAGAATATTAGTCTGGGGGATTGTTGCTTGTTTTGGTTTGGTAGCCTTTCGAACAGGAATAGCAGATCCATTAGATTTAATATCTGGCTTTATTCCCTCAATTCCGGAAAGTTTATCAGAAGTTTCTTCACTTACCGTTATTGTAGGAGGCCTGTCCGCTTCTGTAGGTGCAAATATGTTATTCCTTTATCCATATTCATTAATGGCTAAAGGATGGTCTTCATCACATAAGCAACTAGCTCAATTTGATCTGATTTCAGGAATGTTCATTCCTTATTTTCTTGCAACAACATTAATGGTAATAGCTACAGCAAATATTTTTTATTACGGAGATTTAGAATTTACAGGAAGAAGTCTCAGTCCATTTGAAGCATCTCAGATCCTGGAAAGTACAATTGGACCTTTAACAGGACGCATGGTATTTAATTTAGGAATTCTTGGGATGGCAATTTCTTCCATTATTTTACAAATGATTTGTTGCGGATTTGTGGCTTTAGAAGTTTTTGGTTGGGAATTTGGGAGCTTGAGATATCGTTTAGCCTGTCTTATACCAGCTCCAGGTGTATTGGGTTCCGTTCTTTGGTCAGACATAGCATTATGGGCTGCTGTTCCAACTACTGTGATATGTGGGTTCTTCCTCCCTATTTCATATGTTGGTTTTATTATTCTTCAAAAAAGCTCAAAATACTTAGGAAGTAATAAACCAAAAGGTCTTAAAGCCAACATATGGGTTGGTTCCATGATTGTTGGAACGTTAATACTAATTATTTTTCTTGCCTGGACTCTAATAGATAAAGTCCCAAAATATTTAGGTAATCTATTGTGAGCAATACAACCATTAAACTACCTAATGGAAGAAAAATTCAACTTAATAATGATGGTATAGAAAAATATAAAGAAAATCTTAATAGACTGGAACCGACTCTACCAATTAGAGATGTATGGGCCTCTCCTCATATAGTAGTAAAAAATTCATATGCTGAATTAGGACACTCTTTTAATTCTCCAGGTACAACAGAAGAAATAAGAGACAATATAGATTTTGATGCAACCATAAAAATAAGAAAATATCTAATCAAAAATGGTTTCGCAATTGCTGAAGCAATGGATACAGCACAACGTTTTTTCATTGGCTGGACTACCGCAAAAAAACTTATAGAGGAAACATCGCAAATACCATCTGATATCAAGTTTATTGCTGGTGCTAGCTATGATAATA